>JBQCZX010000084.1:0-17071 GCA_052089485.1 Marinobacter sp.
GTTGAGTTCCATCGAAAACCTCTCAAATGATCAAAGAATCGGGTCAGAAAAGGGAGGTACCATAATACACCAGCACAACTGATGAATCAGCGGTACCGAGTCAGTTAGGAAACGAGCCGTTGGCCTTTTTCGCAAGCTCTCGCGCATGCTCAATCACCTTCCGGCGGGAAAGTATCAGCTGCCAGCGCCGGCCTCCGCTTTGCCGCCAGAGCACAGCCGAGCGAATTCCTGCAAGCAGAAGCGCCCGTACTTTGGCGGCATTCTCGTCCCGCTGCAGCAGCGAGGGGTTGCCGCTCACCTTGATTCTCAGACGGAAGGTGCTGATGGTATCCGTGTAGACGGACGCCAAATTGCTGATCAGATTGGTGTGAACATAGCCAAAGTGGCTGGCGGTGTGCCGAGCCTGTTCAATACGGCTCCCTATCACCTCCAGCATGTCGTTATGCCGGTTAAGCTTAGATTCCAGCTGAATCAGGTTCAGCACATAGCGCAGTACTTCTATATCCTGCTGTTTACTTTGTTCACTCAGCACGTTGGAGAGCGTGAGCAGCCCCTCGCGTATATCGCCCAGCTCACCACCGTATACATCCAGCGTGCTGGCTGGGTCGGTTGCGAACAGCGAGCGCAGACAGGTTTCCAGACTGGTATCGCTACAGCTTCCGTTGTTGGCGATCTGCTGAACCAAATTAGCGGCCTGGAATACGCCTGCAAGCGCCAGAGTCTGGTCGTGGATGGACCGGCTCATTGTGTTATCTCCTGTGCGCCCGCTTGTAAAAGGCGCTCGGGAAGGGCTTCGTCGTCACGCCAGGTTTCTGTGATCACACCGCCCCCCAGACAAATTTCGCCGTCGTAAAAAACCACAGACTGTCCAGGTGTTACGGCTCTTTGGGCGTCATCAAAAACGACTTTGACGCCGCCCTCAATCACCGTCACTTCGCAATCTTGATCTGGCTGGCGGTAGCGGGTTTTGGCTTTACAGCGAAAAGACTGTGCCGGAGCCTCTGCAGCTACCCAGTCAACCGGGTCGGATAGCAGACCTCGGGAAAATAGCAGCGGGTGATGTTTGCCCTGAACGGCGGTCAGCACGTTACGGGTTAAATCTTTTTCGGCCACGTACCAAGGGTCATCCCCAAAGTCGCTGAGCCCGCCAATTCCCAGACCCTGGCGCTGGCCGATGGTGTGATACATCAACCCCTGGTGTTTGCCGATCTTTTTGCCGTCTGGTGTTTCGATATCACCCGGTTGTGCCGGCAGATACTGTTTTAGAAAATCGCTGAATTTGCGCTCACCAATAAAGCAGATACCAGTGGAGTCTTTCTTATCGTGGGTCACGAAGCCTTGCTGCTCGGCAATTCGGCGCACTTCTGGCTTTTCCAGCTCGCCCACGGGGAACAGCGTGCGGGCGATACGATCGCCAGACACTGCGTGCAGGAAGTAGCTCTGGTCCTTGTTGCCATCCAGGCCTTTGCGCAACTGAGCTTTGCCAGAGCCGTCGGCAATTTGGCGCTGGCGAGTGTAATGCCCTGTGGCGATATAATCTGCACCCAGTGTGACGGCGTAGTCGAGGAAAGCCCGGAACTTCACTTCTTTGTTGCACAGAATGTCCGGGTTAGGGGTGCGCCCCGCCTGGTATTCACAAAGGAAGTGCTCGAAGACGCGATCCCAGTATTCAGCGGCAAAGCTGGCGGTATGTAGCTTGATGCCAATGGCATCGGCAACCGCCTGGGCATCGGCGAGGTCGGTCATGGCGGTGCAGTACTCGGTACCGTCGTCTTCGTCCCAGTTCTTCATGAACAGGCCTTCGACCTGATACCCCTGATCTTTTAGCAACCAGGCAGCAACCGAAGAATCGACACCGCCAGACATGCCAACGATAACGTGTGTGTTTTCTTGAGGGAGGGCTTCGGACGATGGATTTGTCATGACAGTTCTGGGCACCGGTGCAAAACGCGGCAGTCTACCATTTTGTGCCGGTTACGTCTGCGAGTCTGTGATCACATCCAGTGGATAGCAGCGGCCGTTTCGGTAATCTTCTATGCTTTTGATGACCAGCGGGCTGCGAAGTTGGTCACCTAGTTGCCGAATGTCTTCCAGTGACAGCCAATGGGCTGCGATAATTCCCGTATCGAGCTCGTTGGTTACTTGTTGCCGGGCTTTTCCAATGAAGCAGAATCGGTAGTAGGTTACGCCGTTTGTCGGTGCCTTGTAGGTGTATAAACCCAGAAAATGCTCTGGTTCTATGTCCCACCCGGTTTCTTCTAAGGCTTCGCGCTTTACGGCGTCCAGGATGGCCTCGTCTTCTTCAACGTGCCCGGCAGGCTGGTTGAACACAATTCTGCCGCTGCTGTGCTCTTCAACGATCAGGAATCGGCCATGTGCATCTTCGACTACCACGGCTACCGTGGCATGAGGTGTCCAGGTCATGATCTTTGGGTTCTCCGTGGCGTGTTGGCGGGACGGGCGCGCGTTCGCCGTCTTCCGCGTTGGGAGGCGGCGGGTAAGTTGATGGAGAGCTCTCGGTATTTGCCCGGCTCAAGCCCGTCCAGCGACCACTCGCCGATACGGTAGCGGATCAGTCGCAACGTTGGAAATCCCACGGCAGCCGTCATCCGGCGCACCTGTCTGTTTCGCCCTTCGGTTATGGTCAGTTCCAGCCAGCTGGTGGGTACCGTATCGCGCCTGCGCACCGGCGGAACTCTGGGCCATAGTTCGGGCTCATCCATTCTGCGGGCTTTTGCTGGCCGTGTGAGCCCATCCTTAAGGTTTACACCGACGCAAAGCGCTTCTATGGCCCTTGCCGATACTTCACCCTCAACCTGAACCCAATATGTTTTTGCCATTTTCAGGGTGGGGGAGGCAATGCGATGCTGCAAAGGGCCGTCGCTGGTCAGCAAAAGAAGGCCCTCAGAATCGTAATCCAGCCGACCGGCAGGGTAGACCCCGGGGACACCAACCCAATCAGCCAGAGTCGCGCGGGGTTTCTGTCCTGCGGCAGTAGGCTCATCCGTAAATTGGCAGAGCACCTGGAAAGGTTTGTTAAAAAGAATGAGATCAGCCATGGAGAAGGCTCTCGAGCAGGGAAAGTATCGTCAGAGAGAAGGGTACGTAGAAAAAGAAGCGGTTGAAAGCACGAACAAGAACCCTAGCCCAGCGCAAAATATGCACGGGCAGATGCCTGCCGGGTTTCCGGCAGGAGGGCTCAGTCTATGTATTGCTGGCCTGGTTTATACTTCAGCCGTTTGCAGCGCGGGGAGGGTAGTCTCCGCGATCTGTTTTACCGGTATCGGTATCGGTAGTCTCTTCCGAGGGTTCTGAAGTGTCCGCCTGGGTTTCGACCTGCCTGCCCGCCTGTTCTTCGGGTACGATGTTGACGGCATGCACACCCTTGTCGCTGGGCTTTTTATCGAAATTTACCGGTTGGCCCGCTTTCAGCGTCTTGTAGCCGTCCATATGAACGGATGAAAAGTGGGCAAACAAGTCGTCACTGCAACCATCCTCTATGATGAAACCGTACCCCTTGGCATTGTTGAACCATTTTACCTTGCCCCTTGGCATGATGAACTCCCTTGTTCTTCTGCTGTCACTTGTTGTTGTATATGTCACTGATCAGTTCTGAATCTGCGTTTTGCCGACTGATTGTCAGTTACAATAATTACTCACATATTTACATTATTTAACACTACAGGTTAACTTTCGGCGAAACCCGGAGTCGAGTCAATAGCTTCTATTAAGGTAATGTGTGGTCGAACGCAGTCCGGAAGCAGTATTATGCTCGTATTGATAACTAACTCACCCCCCGGGTCGGGATCTGACTTGAAAACCCGGGGCCTGACAACCACATTAACGAAAGGCACCGATAACCGGTAAAGAATGATGCGGACTATCGAAGATTCTCTACTAGTATTAAATCAGGGGGAGGATGAACAGCCGGGTCGTCATGACGACCTCAGTGTTGCTCCCGAAAAACCTGCCCTGAAACGCCCGTCGCAGTTCCGGGTAATGCTGATGAATGATGATTACACACCCATGGACTTTGTTGTGGAGGTGTTGATGACATTTTTCGGAATGAATGAAGAAAAGGCGACACAGGTGATGCTGCTCGTCCATACCCAGGGTAAGGCGGTATGCGGGGTTTATACCCGGGACATCGCGGAAACAAAGGCGGCACAGGTGAACCAGTATTCTTCGGAATGCGAACATCCGCTCCTTTGCGAGATTGAATGTGCAGACTGATAGACGGCGGGGTGGCCCATGCTGAGCAAAGATCTTGAAATTACGCTGAATACGGCCTTCAAAAGTGCCCGCGACAAGCGTCATGAGTTCATGACCGTGGAGCATTTATTGCTTGCGTTGTTGGAGAATGAGTCCGCTGTGGGTGTTCTCAAAGCCTGCGGTGCAGATCTCAAACAGCTCAACGACGAGTTGGTCGAATTCGTAGACTCTACAACACCACTGATTCCGAGCAGCGATGATGAGCGCGAGACCCAGCCAACACTTGGGTTTCAGAGAGTGCTGCAGCGCGCTGTGTTTCATGTGCAATCCTCCGGCAAGAAGGAAGTGACCGGCGCCAATGTGCTGGTAGCTATCTTCAGTGAGCAGGAAAGTCAGGCTGTGTATGTGCTCAAGAAACAGAGTGTTGCACGTATCGATGTCGTCAACTTTGTGTCCCATGGGATTTCCCGTGTTCAGGGCGCCGAAGATCAGGACGCCAACGAGCAAGCCTCCCATGAGGAAGCGGGTGAAGAGGGCGGGCAGTCCAAACCGCTGGAAGCTTACGCAACCAACCTGAATGAGCAGGCCCGTCAGGGGCGAATTGATCCGCTGATCGGTCGCGAACATGAGGTTGAGCGTGTGGTGCAGATTCTTGTGCGCCGACGCAAAAACAACCCTCTGCTGGTTGGTGAGGCCGGTGTTGGTAAAACCGCCATTGCAGAAGGTCTGGCTAAGCGCATAGTTGATGGCCAGGTACCGGATATCATTTCCGACGGGGTGGTGTATTCGCTAGATCTCGGCGCCCTGTTGGCCGGAACCAAGTACCGTGGTGACTTCGAGAAGCGCCTGAAAGCACTGCTCGCAGCGCTGAAGAAAGAGCAGCACGCGATTCTGTTCATCGACGAGATCCACACCATTATCGGTGCAGGGTCTGCGTCTGGTGGGGTAATGGATGCCTCGAACCTACTCAAGCCAATGCTGGGTTCCGGTGAGATCCGTTGTATTGGTTCAACCACTTATCAAGAATTTCGGGGTATCTTCGAGAAAGACAGTGCGCTGGCCCGTCGCTTCCAGAAAATTGATGTGAACGAGCCCAGTGTTGAAGATACCTACCAGATACTCAAAGGGTTGAAGCCGAACTTTGAAAAGCACCATGATCTGAAATATACAGATCAAGCCCTGCGCGTGGCTGCGGAACTGGCGGATCGGTACATTACGGACCGCCACCTTCCGGACAAAGCCATCGATGTAATTGATGAAGCCGGGGCGCGACAGCGCTTGATGCCAGAGGACAAGCGCCTGGACACGGTTGGTGTGCCAGAAATCGAAGATGTGGTTGCCAAAATTGCCCGTATTCCGCCTAAGAACGTTTCCACCAGCGATAAAGATTTGCTTCGCAATCTGGAGCGTGATCTCAAGATGGTGGTGTTTGGACAGGATCCCGCGATTGCGTCCTTGTCGACGGCTATCAAGCTGGCCCGTGCCGGTTTGAAAGCGCCAGAGAAGCCAGATGGCTCCTTCTTGTTTGCCGGGCCCACGGGCGTCGGTAAAACCGAGGTCACCAAGCAGTTGGCCAAGGCGCTTGGGGTTGAATTGGTTCGGTTCGATATGTCGGAGTACATGGAGCGCCATACGGTCTCTCGCTTGATCGGCGCGCCACCTGGTTACGTCGGCTACGACCAGGGTGGCTTGCTTACGGAGTCCGTTAATAAGCACCCGCACTGTGTCTTGCTGCTGGACGAAATCGAGAAGGCGCACCCCGAAGTGTTCAACCTGCTTCTTCAGGTTATGGATCATGGCACCCTAACGGATAACAACGGTCGCAAGGCCGACTTCCGCCATGTGATTCTGGTGATGACCACCAACGCCGGTGCCGAAAGCATGGCCCGCCGCTCGATCGGTTTCAGCGAGCAGGATCACAGGTCCGATGGTATGGAAATTATCAACAAGACCTTTACGCCTGAATTCCGAAACCGGTTGGATAGCATTATCCAGTTCGGTGATCTGCGCAAGGACACCATCACGTTCGTGGTGGACAAGTTCCTTACTGAGTTGCAGGCGCAACTGGATGAGAAGCATGTGGTGCTGCACGTGGACGACGAAGTCAAATCCTGGCTGGCTGATAAGGGTTACGATGTGACTATGGGCGCTCGCCCAATGGCACGTCTGATTCAGGATAAGATCAAACGTCCGCTCGCCGAGCAGATCCTGTTTGGCCAGTTATCCGAGAAGGGTGGGGATGTATTCATTCACCTCAAGGATGATGAGTTGATATTCGAATACGAAGATGAGCCTGCAGAAGCCGTTTAAGGCGGCTAGCAGAGACAGGGATGTCGACCACAAAAAAACCGCTGCAGTGATGCAGCGGTTTTTTTGTGCTTATGCGATATCGCTGCGGCCTTAGCGGGCGCGGTACACAATCCGGCCTTTGCTCAGATCATAAGGCGTCAACTCAACTTTGACCTTGTCTCCGGTCAGGATGCGGATATAGTTTTTACGCATCTTGCCGGAAATGTGAGCAGTGACAACGTGGCCGTTGCTCAGCTCAACCCGGAACATGGTGTTTGGAAGGGTATCAAGAATAACGCCTTCCATTTCAATAGCATCTGTCTTCGCCATTCAGTAAAAACCTCTATTGGGAATACTTTCCGTAATTTTAAATTGCGCAATTTTGCCTGATTTATCGGCGTTTGGCAAAGTGTGTTAGCAATCACCCGTGAAAAAAGCGCCTGATTGTCCTGTATTCGAGCGGCTATTCACTGCACGAAGCGCTAAGAGACATCTATTGCTCGCCACTGACCGCTCTGTAATGCCTCTATCGGTTTGAAGCGGGTTTTATAATTCATCTTGCGGCACTGCTTTATCCAGTAGCCCAAGTAGAGATGAGGCAGGTCGCGCCGTCGGGTTTCTTCAATCTGCCAGAGCACCGCGAAGGTGCCTAGGCTTCTGTGCTCCAAAGCGGGATCGAATACGGTGTATATGGCCGAGAGCCCGTCGTCGAGAGAATCTACAGCGGCCAGCGCCACCAATTCACCGTCTTTGCGCATTTCCAGAAACAAAGAGTCTGTCGCTCCCTCTACCAGAAACGAGGTGAACTGCTCCCTCGAGGGCGGATACATGTCGCCGTCTTTATGCCTCAATTCTACATAGTTGGCGTAGAGATGATAATAGCTTTCGTTGAATGTTGCGGGTACCAGTGCACACTCAAGATCGCCGTTCTTTTTCATGACCCGGCGCTGGCTGCGATCCGGGCGGAAGTCATTCACGTTCAGCCGCACAGGGATGCAGGCGTTGCATGCTTCGCAATGGGGTCGATAATAATGGGATCCGCTGCGCCGGAAGCCTAATGATGTAAGTTGGCTGTACAGTTTTTTGTCGATATTGGCGCGCGGATCGACAAACATGGTTGTCGCTTCGCGATCTGGAAGGTAGCTGCAGTCGTGGGCAGGCGTTGCGAAGAATACCAGGGTTTTAAGACTACTCATTCATGCCTCCGGCCCGTGCCATTGCCAGTGGAGTGTCCAGTCGGGCTGATTCGGTTTTCGGTCTGCGTATGTACCGATTATAGATAAAAACTCGCGTCTTGGTAGGGTGTGTGCGCCCATGCTGAGTAGGTGGTCGCTCTCGACTTGGCAGTCCATTATTCGGTAGCCCCAGTCTTGCAGTTGGTGAGCAAAGTGAACCATTAGTACTTTGGAGGCGTTGGTTTCCAGAGAAAACATGGATTCACCGAAGAAGCATTGCCCGATTGCGAGCCCATACATGCCGCCAGCCAGTTCGCCCTTTTGGTTCCACACCTCGATGGAGTGGGCCACACCTTGGCGATGCAGTTCTGAGTAACTGGCGATCATGTCGTCGGTTATCCAGGTACCTTCGCTGCGGGTAGAGGCGCACAGACGGATGATGCGGCCGAAAGCTTGGTCGGTGGTTACCCGGAAGCGGCGCTGGTTGAGGGTTTTGCGAAGGCTGCGGGATATGTGGATATTTTCCGGGAACAGCACGCATCTAGGATCCGGCGACCACCAGAGTATGGGCTGGTCGTCGCTGTACCAAGGGAATACGCCGCTGCGGTACGCGAGGATCAGGCGTTCTGTGGATAGGTCGCCGCCCAGCGCAAGAAGGCCATCGGGGTCATCGAGGGCCTCTTCGGCCGGGGGAAACCACAGCTGGTCTGGCTCTAACCAAGGTAGTGAGGTCATCTTTCCCTCTGTTAGTCGGCCTTAATCTTGCTGATCCAGGAATTTTTCGGCGTCCAGAGCTGCCATGCAACCGAAGCCTGCGGAGGTCACGGCTTGGCGGTAAACGTGGTCGGCTACGTCGCCGGCAGCGAATACGCCTGGGGTGCTGGCCTGAGTGGCCATGCCTTCCAGGCCAGACTGGATCTTGATGTAACCGTTTGCCATGTTCAACTGGCCTTCGAACAGGCCGGTGTTGGGCTTGTGTCCGATGGCGATGAAAACGCCGGCTAGGTCTAGGTCCTGTGTGGCGCCGTCTTTCATGCTTTTGATGCGCATGCCGGTTACGCCGGTGCCGTCGCCCAACACTTCATCCAGAGTGTGATCCCAGACAATTCTGATGTTGCCGTTTTCGGCTTTTTCGAAGAGTTTGTCCTGTAGGATTTTCTCGGCGCGCAGGCTGTCACGGCGGTGAACCAGGGTAACTTCTGCCGCGATGTTGGAGAGGTACAGGGCTTCTTCTACAGCGGTGTTGCCGCCGCCGATAACAGCGACCTTCTGTTTTTTGTAAAAGAAACCGTCGCAGGTCGCACAGGCGGATACGCCCTGGCCTTTAAAGCGTTCTTCGGATTCCAGACCCAGGTACATGGCGGTTGCACCGGTGGCGATGATTAGGGAATCACAGGTGTACTCGCCACCGTCGCCTTTGAGGCGGAAGGGGCGGCTTTGTAGGTCAGCTTCGTTGATGGTGTCGTAAACGATGCTGGTTTCAAAGCGCTCAGCGTGTTTGAGCATCCGCTGCATAAGTTCAGGGCCTTGAACGCCGTCGTTGTCGCCGGGCCAGTTGTCTACGTCGGTGGTGGTGGTGAGCTGGCCACCGACTTCAATGCCGGTTATCAGTGTCGGGTTCAGGTTTGCCCTGGCTGCGTAAACAGCAGCTGTGTAACCAGCGGGGCCGGAGCCGAGGATGATTAACCGGGAATGTTTGCTTTCGCTCATGGGTGTCTCTCACTAAACAGTACGTGTCGGGCTCTTTTAGAACCAGCATGCGAGGAAGATGGAAAGGCTACCACGAATGCAGCGGGCTGCCAGTTGTTTTGGCCAATTCCATTGATAAAACGCTGCTATTACGTCAGTACGGAAACGGTAGCGAGCAGTTGCCGCACACGCTCTGCACTTTTTCCGGATTCACCTTGTTCAAGCCGGTGTTCGGCAATAGCCGGGAACACGGCCTGAATATCGTCGGGCAGGGCGTGTTCCCGGCCCTCCATTAGCGCCCAGGCCTTTGTGGCTCTGAGCAGTCCGAGCCCCGCTCTTGGTGATAAACCGTACAAAAGCCCAGGCATTCTGCGGCTTTGTTCAAGCAGGCGTTGAATATAGTCCAGCAGGGCCGGGCTTGCGGTGACGCGGGCTACTTCGTTTTGGAGCTTTGCCAAATCGGCTACTGATAGCAGGGTGTTGAGCCGGTCGGTCATCGCCCGGCGGTCTTCGCCCTCTAGCAGTTCTCGTTCGGCTCTGGGGTCTGGGTAGCCAAGTCTTATGCGCATCAGGAACCGATCGAGCTGGGATTCTGGCAAAGGGTAGGTGCCACCCTGTTCGGTCGGATTTTGCGTGGCGATCACGAAAAACGGGTGTGGTAGCGGGCGGGTTTCACCCTCAATGGACACCTGGCGTTCTTCCATGGCTTCAAGCAGTGCGCTCTGTGTTCTTGGCGACGCACGGTTGATCTCATCTGCGAGCACAACCTGGGCAAATATCGGCCCCTGGTGAAATACCAGGCTACCTGCCTGCTTGTCGTACATGGAATAGCCCAGTACATCGGCCGGCAGCAGGTCGTTGGTGAACTGAATACGTTGGTAGCTAAGGCCCATAGCTTTGGCTAGGGCGTGGGCCAGTGTGGTTTTGCCCATGCCAGGAATGTCTTCAATCAGCAGGTGACCCTTCGCTAACAGGCCGCAAAGGGCTAAGCGCACCTGGTGCTCTTTGCCAAGGAGGATCTGGTTGAGTTCGGTAACTACGGTGTCCACCAGTTTTTTCATACCGGGTTCAGTCCCTCACTCTTTTAACGATATCGCCATAGGCGTCTATGCGCCGGTCTCTGAAGTACGGCCAAATGCGGCGAACTGACTCACTGCGATGGCGATCGATGGCAACACTTAGAATGCATTCGGCGGTGTCGTCTGCGCGAGCCAGGAACTCGCCCTGTGGGCCGCATATAAAACTGTTGCCCCAAAACTTGATACCGTTGGTTTGCTCCGAAGGATCCGGCTCTGTACCCACTCGGTTCGGTGCTACCACCGGCAGGTTGTTGGCTATTGCGTGACCACGCTGAACGGTTACCCAGGCATCCAGCTGTCTGGCTTGTTCGTCTGGGTCGTCGGTGGTGTCCCAGCCAATCGCGGTGGGGTAGATCAATATCTCGGCGCCGGCCAAGGCCATCAAGCGAGCCGCTTCCGGGTACCACTGATCCCAGCATACGAGAACGCCCAGTTTGCCTACTGAGGTTTCGATGGGGGAGAACCCGTTTCGGCCATCGTTGAACTGCGCATCGCCGGGGGTGAAGTAGAATTTCTCATAAAAACCCGGGTCGTCTGGGATATGCATTTTTCGGTACAGGCCGGCAATCGAGCCGTCACTTTCAATAACGACAGCGGTGTTGTGATAAACGCCGTTCATGCGTCGTTCAAAAACGGAGCCGACGATAACGACGTTTAGCTCCCGAGCCAGATTGGCAAGTCGTTCGCTGGTAGGTCCGGGGATGGGCTCCGCCAGGTCGAAGACGCTGGTATCCTCGGTTTGGCAAAAGTACTGGGTCGCATGCAGTTCTTGCAGGATGATCAGGTGAGACCCGCCTGAAGCAGCTTCGCGAACCAGCATTTCTGTGGTTGCCAGGCTGGCAGCTTTATCCTTGCTACAAGCCTGCTGAATAGCGGTGACCACGAGTGGGTCTGGGGCTTCGGTTTTGCCCAAAATGTTGTTCATAGCGTGACGACTCCTTGCGGAATCTGCATGGTAACGCAGTGCAGGCTGCCATGTTGTTTCACCAATGGCCGGCAGTTGATAGGAATAACCTCCCGGTCGGGGAAAATTTCACTGATAATACGAATGGCGTCGTCATCCTGTGGTACTTCATAAACCGGCAAGAGGACTGCGCCATTGATGATCAGGAAGTTGGCGTAAGTAGCCGGAAGCCGCTCGCCCTCATCGCCGATTACCGCATCGGGCCAGGGCAGTGCGGTCAGCTTGTAGGGTGATCCATCCCGTTGGCGAAATTCCCTTAGGTCTTCTTCCATGGCGGCCAAGGCGCTGTAATGCTCGTCAGCTACATCTGGGCAGGCCACATAGCAAATATGATCCGCAGCGCAGAATCTGGCTAGGGTATCAATGTGACTGTCGGTGTCATCCCCCGCCAAATAGCCGTGGTTGAGCCAGAGAATGCGGTCTGTACCGAGCATTTCAGACAGCAGCTGCTCGATGGCACCGCGATCCATGGACGCATTGCGTGTTGGGGTCAGGAGGCATTCGCTGGTCGCGAGTAACGTGCCTTCGCCATCCGATTCAATGGAGCCGCCTTCCAGTACAAAATCTACAGCCTGCATTGGGGTGGTTCCAAACACACCATAGTTAGCGAGATGGCGGTTTAGGGCGTCGTCTTTTTCCCACGAGAATTTCCCGCCCCACGCATTAAAACGAAAATCCAGCAATGTGGGCTCTTCATCGGTGAATACGGTAATCGGGCCGTGGTCCCGGGTCCAAGTGTCGTTTGCCGGTGCAGGCACTGCGCGCACGCGCCCCTCCAAGCCCTGGTGATCGGCCCAGGCATTAAGCTCGCGCTCAAGATCCTGCAATCGAATTACGTGCTCACAGCTGATAACCAGATGCTCAAAGCGCAGAATCGAGCGGGCGATTTCAAGAAATACCGGCTCTACCTCGTCAATAATTCCGGCCCAATCGGTACCTGGATGAGGCCAGGTCAGTACTACGGCGCTTTGGGGAGCCCACTCAGCTGGCAACACGCGTCGGAATGTCACTTTACAATCACCTTAAAAGTGCAAAAGCCGCCATTCTAACCAAAGGGCGGCGTATCGTTAGGGTGTGCGCCCGGAAGTGCCGGGCGGGGAGTGCTGGCGTTGATGGCTTTAACGCTGGCGCGTCAGTACCGAGTGAATAACCCGATCCTTTTCGAAATAGACCACAAACTTGCCATAGTGCCACTGACTGATGGGAGGCTGCCCAGCAGACGTATCGATTGAGTCCGGTTGCCCCCATGCGGACTGCACTGATGCTTGTGTCATTCCGGTGATGGGCATGTTCTGCTGGCTTCTGTCTGCCTGGCTACCTACTGGCACACGAAGGTCTTCGGCAAACGCGCTCGAAGCGGGGGTCAGGGTGAGGAAAAGTGCCGCTGTCAGCGTGCCAGTCAGGCCTCGCTTTATTGTCATTGATGGATCTCCATTAGCATGGGGGTCTCCGGTAAGCGTTCCGAGGACATGGATAAAACGTAATATCCGAGCATTATGAACAAAAGTCACATCTTTTCGCCAGTTTACTCGTTTTGCCGCTGGCGAATCTGCCACCGCATCACATGCCGGGCTATTTGCTGGCGATCGCCATCGTGTATCCGGATAAAACCGGTATGAACCCTTGCTCCGCCTGTATCGTCAGCTTGAACATCCAGCACTTGTGCAACGGCTCGGGGCTGGAAAAGTTCAGGCGGCAAGGTCATGCGCATGGCAAGCCTGTCGCCAGTCTGCCATGCT
This sequence comes from Marinobacter sp., assembly GCA_052089485.1. Lineage (GTDB taxonomy): Bacteria > Pseudomonadota > Gammaproteobacteria > Pseudomonadales > Oleiphilaceae > Marinobacter. The sequence continues at coordinate 13,148 of JBQCZX010000084.1, forward strand.
TGAGGGCTCGCGGAAAAGGCCAGGCCGCCTTCGCTAAGAGTGACGGCTTGCCACTCGCCCGGTTGCAACGGATTTTGCTGAAAGGCCATAATGCGCGCAAGCGAGTCTAGCTTGCCGTTCAAGGACTTTACCACGCCGGTAAACAGGCGGTTCTGATCCGCAAGACTGGCAAGCTGAGATTTGATGTCCTGATCCAGACGCCTGAATTCAGTTTTCAGGGTCTCTAGGTGATCGTCACTAAAAGGATTCTCGTCGAGCCCGCCTGAAAGCGGCAGCTTACGAACATCCAGGCCAATCTGGTCTTCGATGCGGAAAAACTCCCGGCGTTCAGGTGGGTGATCTGCCGATTCGGGCTGTGTGTCTTGGGTGTGCATTCGGGGCTCCGCGAATAAGGATGTCAGCCAGTAGTGTTAGTGATAGAAGTTTAGCAGTTTCCCGCGGCGCTGAAAGGCTGGCGGGAATTCCAGACCACGACCGACCTGAAGGTAGCGACAGGCACCTCTCCATGTTCAGACCCTTATCGTTTTCTATCGGCTTGCGGTACACCGCGGCCAAAAGGCGCAACCACTTTATTTCCTTTATTTCTCTTACCTCTATGATCGGGCTGATGCTTGGCGTAGCGGTGTTGATTATCGTGCTGTCCGTCATGAACGGTTTTGACCGTGAGCTTAAACAGAGAATTCTAGGCATGGTACCCCATGCCATTATCGAAGGCAGCGGGCCGCTGGATGACTGGGAGACTGTGGACGCCCAAGTACAAGAGCATCCCAGGGTGCTAGCTGCCGCGCCGTTTATTCAGGGGCAGGGCATGGTTACCGGCGGCGGTGATGTGCGGGGCGTGATGCTCAACGGCATCCTGCCTGAGGAGGAGCGTTCAGTTTCAATCATTGAAAATCACATGATTGAAGGCAAGCTGGACGACTTGGTCTCGGGTGAGTTCGGCATCATCGTGGGCCGCACCATGGCTGCGAGCCTGCGTTTGCAGTTAGGGGACAAGGTTACGGTGGTACTACCGGAAGCTTCTGTGACACCTGCCGGTGTGCTGCCGCGCCTTAAACGTTTTACGGTAAAAGGCATCTTCAGCGTTGGTGCCGAGCTAGACGGCAATTACACCCTTATCCACATGGATGATGCGGCCAAGCTCATGCGCACCGGTGGGAAGGCCCAGGGCGTGCGGTTGCTGGTTGATGATCTGTTTGCGGCCCCCAAGGTTGCAGAAGAGGCTGCCAAGGGTTTATCCGGCCGTTACTATATTTCGGACTGGACCCGTACCCACGGCAACCTGTTCCAGGCAATCCGCATGGAAAAAACCATGATTGGCCTACTGTTGATGTTTATTGTGGCGGTCGCCGCTTTCAATATTGTGTCGACTCTGGTGATGGTGGTTACCGACAAAACAGCGGATATCGCAATTCTGCGCACCATGGGCGCGACACCCGGGCGCATTATGAGAATTTTCATCGTTCAGGGTGCGGTTATCGGGATTTTCGGAACCCTGATTGGCACGACTCTTGGCGTTGCGGGTGCGCTTAATATCAGTGCATTTATCTCTTGGCTGGAGGGTGCGCTTGGGCAGAAGTTCCTCAGTGCCGATGTGTATTTCATCAGCTATTTGCCTTCCCAGTTGCAGTGGCAGGACGTAGCCGTTATTAGCGGTGCAGGCCTTGCTATGAGCTTGCTTGCGACCATTTACCCGGCGTGGAGAGCGTCACGAGTGGATCCTGCGGAGGCTCTTCGTTATGAATAAGGAAAGTGGTGCGATGAACGATGTTCCCCTAGTGATCGACTGTCGTCAGGTCACTCGAACCTACACCCAGGGGCCAGAAAAACTGACCATCTTTTCGGATATCTCGCTGGAAGTTACGGCAGGGGAAACCGTGGCCATTGTGGGTAGCAGTGGCGCGGGTAAAACAACACTGCTGAACCTTCTTGGAGGGCTGGATAAGCCGTCAACGGGACAGATCTCGATATGTGGCAAGGATATCCATCGTTTATCCGAGGCCGGGCGTGCGCACTTTCGCAATCGTCATCTTGGCTTTGTTTACCAGTTTCACCATCTGTTGCCGGAATTTACCGCGCTTGAGAATGTCATGATGCCTTGCGCCCTTGGTAGCATGACGATTGCGAAAGCACGCGAAAAAGCTCAGACAATTCTGCAGCGGGTAGGGCTGGCTGAGCGTTTGGCTCATAAACCAGGCGAGCTATCTGGCGGTGAGCGTCAGCGAGTGGCTATTGCCCGGGCGCTGGTTAACGAGCCCGACTGTGTGCTGATGGATGAGCCCACGGGCAACCTTGATGAACATACGGGTGAAGGTGTTAGAGCGCTTATCGAGTCTTTGCGGGATCAGTTTGGGATTGCGTTTGTCATGGTTACCCACGACATGAAGATGGCGCGCAGTCTTGGGCGGGTTCTAAGGTTAGAGCAAGGCCGACTAGTTCAGGAGGCCTGATTGCGACGGGCGCGCCGGAGTTCTTTGCGGGCTCGGCGGCGCGTTTGCCACTCTGAGCGGATTTTCCGGCGCCACAGGAATTGTATACCCAGGTAAGCCACGCAGGCCGAAAGGGTGGCAACCATCAAGGAGCCAAGGTAGAGCGGAATGCCGATATCCAACAGGCGCTCGCTGATCCAGGGCCACGACAATTGGAAATCGAAGCTCAGAACCGGCCGATTAAGAACCCAGGCACCTACCTTGTAGTTGAAGTAAAACATGGGAGGCATGGTGATCGGGTTACTGATCCATACCAGCACCACAGACAAGGGCAGGTTGGCGTTAAACCAGATAGCAAAGAACGCTGCGGCAACCATTTGGAATGGCATGGGGATAAAACAGAAAAACACACCGATCAGGAACGCTCGGGCAACACTGTGACGATTGATGTGCCATAAGTTAGGTTCATTTAAGATATCGCCAAGAAAACCAAGCGATTTCATCGCTTGCACCTTCTCAGGTGATGGCAGATAACGTTTCATGAACTTCTTTGGCATTAGGAAGCTCTACCTTCAAGTAGACTAAAACTCCGGCGCCAAGGATGTCGCCGACGGATAACATCATCGGGAGGACAAGGATTGTCCGGAAACTCTTACAATGGCCCTAGCCGTTCTGGCTGGCGGGGCTCTGCAGCGCTTTCTAAAGCATTCTCTGCAGTATTTCCCGCAGCCCTTTTTACGCTACTATCGTCAGTGCTGGCGACAGCACAGGGCATCTTCGCGTTTTCCTGCGGCGTCATCTTACTTTATAGGTTGGCAGTTTTGCCACCTCCAGTGTGGCTGCTCGTGGGCACGCTTCCAGCGTTATTCTGGTTTTTGCCCATACGCCGGCTTTTTCCTGCACCCTTTTGGTCTATTGCAATCGGTTTCGCATTTGGTATGGCTTGGGCAGGGCTGTGGGCTCATGAGCGCCTGGAGCAGCGGCTGCCTGCTGCTCTTGAGGGTGAAAAGGTTCATGTCTCCGGATACGTCTGCGACCTCCCGGTGGCCGGCAGTTTCAACAGTATCCGCTTTAGCTTCTGTGTTACCCAATGGTACGCGAATTCCCTCACCCCGAAAGCCAACCGTTCTCTGCCAAAAAAAATACGCCTCGCTTGGTATGGCCAGCCCGATATGCTGCTTCCAGGTCATAGGTTGCGCCTCGAAGTGGTGCTAAAACGGCCCCATGGCACCCTGAACCCCACAGGGTTTCGCTATGAGGATTGGCTATTCCGTAAAGGTTATCGCGCAACGGGTAGCGTACGCAGTGCCATTCCCGATCCTTCCGTATTTTGTGCACCTGCGTGCCAGTATCACCACGTTCACGCCCGGTTGGCGAGTTGGGTGGACGAACAGTTCGCCGGCGCCCGCCACCACCCCCTTATTGCTTCACTGTTGATTGGCAACAGAGGGCATTTGTCCTCCGAACATTGGGATGTCTTTAAAACAACAGGAAC
>JBQCZX010000085.1:0-8312 GCA_052089485.1 Marinobacter sp.
ACAACCTTGCCAAGGTTGGGGTCGCGAGTTCGAATCTCGTTTCCCGCTCCAGATTCTAAAAACCCGGTCTCGTATGAGGCCGGGTTTTTTGTTTTTGGTTATACTAAGCCGCCTCGCCAACACTATTGCTTTGCTTCGGAGGCACGCCTTTTGAAAGTCCACTCGCTCCATATTTATCCGGTTAAGTCTCTCGCCGGCATTCAGGTTCCTTCGTTTGAGATGGACGACTTCGGCCCGAAAGGTGATCGTCGCTGGATGATTGTTGATGCAGATCGCAATTTTGTGACCCAGAGAGCACTTCCTGAGCTTGCCAGAATCACGACGTCTTTGGTTGATCGCAAAGTCAGTATTCATATTCCGGGAGAGGGCGATTTTACGCTGCAATCTACTGATCTGGAGTTGCGAGTGCTCGTGTGGCGCGATTGGGTTAAGGCTTTCGAAGGGGAGTCGTCCGTTAACGAAGCACTGAGTCGCTTTTGTGGCAAAGAGCTGCGTTTTGTTTACATGCCAGACTCCTCGTTTCGGCGGGTTGATGCCGGACGAGTAACCGAATACCGTCGCGTTGGATTTGCCGATGGGTTTCCTCTTTTAATCACCAGCTTGGCGTCACTGGAAGAGCTGAACGAACGTCTCGATGTGCCGGTGGATATGCGCAGGTTTCGGCCCAATATTGTTGTTGAGGGTGCCGCAGCTTGGCAAGAAGATAAATGGCACACGCTCAAACTGGGCAATCAGAGTTTTGACATCGTCAAACCCAGTTCCCGCTGTGTTTTGACGACCGTTGACCCGGATACCGGAGTAAAAGATTCTGGCTTGCAACCATTAAGGACGCTCTCTTCTTATCGTAGAACGTCAGACGGTGTGATTTTCGGCCAGAACGCAATCCATGAAACACCCGGAGTCATCCACGTGGATGACTCTGTCACTGTTATTGAATCGGAGTAAAAAGCAACGTGCCACTGTTAACGCTGGACTCGATATCCCTGGCTTTCGGGATGCATCCGCTGCTGGACCAGGCGTCTCTTATTATTGATGCCGGTGAGCGAGTGTGTCTGTTAGGAAGAAACGGCGAGGGCAAATCAACCCTGCTGAAAATTGTCAGTGGCGAGGTTGTGCCGGATGGTGGACACGTTCGCCTGGACGATGGCGCCGTGCTGGCCGTATTGCCACAGAATCTTCCCACTGACGATGTGAGAACGGCATACGAGGTTGTATCTGGCGCGTTCCCTGAAACCGGCCAGCTTTTGGCTGAGTTTCACATGCTTACCCAGCAAGTAGATGAAGCCAGCCTAAACCGCATGATGAAGGTTCAGGAGCGCATTGAAGCGCTTGATGGATGGCGGCTTGATCAGAAGGTTACGGCCGTTCTGGCGCAATATGGCATAGACCCGGAGCAGCGTCTCAATACGCTTTCTGGCGGCTGGCAGCGTCGTGTACTGCTGGCTCGGGCGCTTGTTGTGGAGCCGGATATTCTGTTGCTGGATGAGCCCACCAACCACCTTGATGTACCAGCAATTGCATGGTTAGAGGATGCCCTTGGAGCGTTCCGTGGAGCGATGCTGTTTGTGAGCCACGACCGTGCGTTCATCAGGCGTATGTCTACCCGGGTGGTGGAGTTGGATCGTGGCAAGCTGATCAGCTTTGCCGCGTCTTACGATCGCTATCTGGATCTGAAAGAAAAGGCTCTTGAGGAGGAAGACCGGGAGAACGCTCTTTTCGATAAACGCCTTAAGCAGGAAGAGACTTGGATTCGTCAGGGCATTAAGGCACGCCGTACCCGTAACATGGGGCGTGTCAGGGCGCTCAAGGCAATGCGTGAAGAGCACCGGCAACGCCGGGTTCGCGGTGGCACAGCAACGTTTGCCGTGGAAGATGCGGCGCGCTCCGGCAAGTTGGTAGCTGAGACTATTGATGCTGGCTTTGCCTACCCCGACGGAACGCCGATTATCCGTGATATGAATCTCACCGTTTTCCGGGGCGACAAGATTGGTCTTGTGGGAGAAAACGGAACAGGTAAAACAACCTTGGTGCGGTTGCTGTTGGGAGACCTTGAGTCAACACAGGGCAAAATCCGTCTGGGCACCAACCTTAAGGTTGCCTATTTTGACCAGCTCCGTGGCGAGTTGGATTTGAGCCGCAATGCCCTGGATAACCTTTCCGAGGGCCGAGAGTTTATCGAGATCAATGGTCAGAGCAAACATGTGCTTGGATACCTACAGGACTTCCTCTTTACGCCCGAGCGTGCCAGGTCTCCTGTTAGTGTGTTTTCCGGGGGCGAGCGTGCACGACTGTTGCTCGCCAAGCTATTCAGCAAGCCCGCAAATATTCTCGTGCTGGATGAGCCGACCAACGATCTGGATGTCGAAACTCTGGAGTTGCTGGAAGAGCAGCTTGCTGAATTTGCCGGTACGGTGATTGTTATCAGTCACGACCGCGAGTTTTTGGATAACGTTGTGACCGAAACTGTCTTTTTGGATGGTACGGGTAGGGTTCGGGAGTATGTAGGTGGTTATAGCGACTGGCGTCGACAGGGCGGTTGCTTCCCTGCTGAGGCTAGTGGCGAGCGTCCCGACCGGCACGATAAAGCAGCGAAGCCCGGCAAGCAGGGCGGCGGTGGAAAGCGGCGCGAATCATCAAAAGCTACAAAGCCCCAGCCAGAAGCGCAGGTCGAGCCTGCCAGCAAGGCTAAGCCAGCTAAGCTGAGTTACAAGTTGAAGCATGAGCTTGAGCAGTTACCTGGGCAGATTGAAGAGTTGGAGGCAAGGGTTGCTAGCATCAAAGAGCGCATTTCCTCTGCGGATTTCTATTCTGGCTCGTCCGAAGAGATTGCGGCGACACTAGAAGAGTTGGAGCACAAGGAAGCGCGCTTAGAGAAAGTAATCGCGCGATGGATGGAGCTCGAAGAGCAGGCGCTTAGCTGAGCTTCGTGCGGATAAAAAAGCCCGGTGGCAGTGCGTGCCCCGGGCTTTTTTGCAATCAGTTCTTGTGATGGTTATCAGCGAATCCTGATAGCCAGAACGTCGCATTCAGTTCCATGCAAAACGCCATTGGCAGTTGAACCTAAAAGCAGCTGAAAGCCCTTCCTGCCATGGCTTCCCACGATGACCAAATCTGCCGCCTGCTCTTTTACCAAGCGGTGAATCTCGGACTCCGGCCGGCCTACGGTCACAATCTGGTTGGATTTATCAACACCGTACTTATCGCCGTAGGCAGCAAGTTGCTCGCGGGCTGCTTTGTCGAGTTGATCCTGTAGCTCAGTTAAGTCCATGGGAATATCGCCGCCATAGGCGTAGCCCACAGGCTCTACAACGTGCGCCAGTACAAGATTTGCACCGTGTGCATCGCTCATGGCTCTGGCTTTATCCAGAACCTGAGGTGCCTCTTCGGTAAGATCTATAGCAACAAGCATTTTTTTGTAGGTAGACATCCCTAACTCCTTAATGTAACGGCTTTCCTATAGCATAGTACCCAGGCCCGTTTGGGGGAAGGGGCCTTAGTCGCTTTGTTTGAGCAAATCGATAGCCGTTGTCAGGCTTTCGAGAATCCGCGCTGAATACCTGTCGATTACAAAACCGACGTTGTTTTCGTTGTAATTGATGTAAGAGCCGCGAATAAATTGCCACTTCGAGGATATATCGTTCAAAACCGCCTTCAGCTCTCCTTCACTGCCGCCTTTGGTGAGCTGGCTCAGCAATTGGTCAAATTTTTTGGCCTGTTCGTCGAGCGGTGTCTCCGTGGAGGCGCCCTGAAAAGTTTGAGAGACGGAGGAGTTGGTCCGGACTGAGTATTTTGCTCTCATTTGCGCAATTTTTACGGCTGCCATTCTGGCGGCTTCAACCCGTGGGCTTGCCTCTTCCTCGGAGTTCTCCAGGGCAATTTGATAAAGCTCCGTTGCTGTGCCGCTCATGGTCATTGCTTGGTTTGCCATGTCGGATACCAGGCGTAAATCCGGATAGCCAGTATTGCGCACATCGTTGATGTTATCTCTCATCAGGCTTTTGAATTTGTCGAACTCACCGTTGAGCGCTTCAACCTGTTCATTGGTCAGTATGCCGCTCGTGCTCGTTGCGAGAGCGTTCATGGACTCATTGGCTGAGTTAACGCCTGCGACGATCTCGTTCAAAGTGTCCGTACTACCGCCTCCAATGAACCGATAGTAAGCATCGAGAGAAACGTAGTTGCTAACACGAAAGGTGTGGAGCTGGGCTAGGGAGTCGCCAGTCTCTTGAGACCGCACACTCATGGAAGTGAGCATGAAAACAAAGAGCGAAGCTACCAGGGAGCGAGTCCGCAGGTGAGAGGTTTTCATCCGATTGGGTCTCCGTAATACATTTGTTATTGTGTACCAAAGTCGTAGATCGAAGGTAAAGTAACTTCCCTGGCCGATCAAGCAGTTTTGCCAATGCTGATTCCGGGAAATGTAAATATCTTTGAAATTTGCGTGCTTAAATTCACATTCTACCTTAAATTTAAATATTAAGTGACTGATAAATATATTGTAAAAGTTTAAAGGCTTTAGAGGCCAATTCTTGTTTTTGCGGTTATAGAAGAAACGAATTGACAAACGTGCTGTTTTTTCTCATCGTGTGTCGCTGCGATTCAAACGACTGTATGAATTTTTGAGTCGATTAATCGGGCAGTAACCGAAATCTGGCTGCATAAAACAACTCTGGCAACTCTTTAAAGAGTGCTGCCAGGGCCGAAAGCAGTTCCAAACACAGACTGGAGATCAGTTGATGATTTACGAAGGTAAAGCCATCACGGTTAAAGAGATCGAAGGCGGGATCGCTCAGTTGGACTTCGACTTGCAAGGCGAGTCGGTAAACAAGTTCAACCGTCTTACTATTGAAGAGCTCAGCGCCGCGACTGATGCACTTAAAGCACAGACGAAACTCAAGGGCCTGGTAGTTACCAGCTCCAAGGACAGTTTCATCGTTGGTGCCGACATTACAGAGTTTACTGAGCTGTTTGCCGGTTCCGAAGAAGACCTAATAGCCAATAACCTGAAGGCCAATGCCATTTTCAGTGCGGTAGAGGACCTTCCATTCCCGACCGTCACGGCCATTAACGGTATTGCGCTGGGTGGCGGTTTTGAAATGTGCCTGGCGACCGATTATCGGGTTATGGCTCCTAAGGCAAAAGTTGGCCTGCCGGAAGTTAAATTGGGTATCTTCCCAGGCTTCGGCGGTACTGTTCGCCTGTCTCGCCTGGTAGGTGTAGATAACGCTGTTGAGTGGATTTGTGGCGGTACCGAAAACCGTGCTGACGTCGCTCTGGAAACCGGCGCTGTCGACGCAATCGTTGAGCCTGCAAAACTGGTTGAAGCCGCAGTGGCAATTATCAACCAGTGCAATGAAGGCAAGTTTGATTACGAAGCTCGCCGCGAAGAGAAGAAAGGCAAAATCAAGCTGAACGCCATGGAAAGCATGATGGCTTTCGAGATCTCCAAGGCGGTTGTTGGTGGCAAGGCGGGCAAAAACTTCCCGGCGCCAGTAGAAGCCATCAAGGTGATGCAAAAGCACGCTGGTCTGACTCGCGATAAGGCCATTGAAGTAGAGGCCAAAGGCTTTGCCAAAATGGCGAAGACCAATGTGGCGGCTTGCCTTGTTGGCTTGTTCCTGAACGATCAGGAGCTGAAGAAGAAAGCCAAGGCGTGGGAGAAAGAAGCCTCTGAAGTGAAACTGGCCGCCGTATTAGGTGCTGGAATCATGGGTGGCGGCGTAGCCTATCAGTCTTCACTGAAAGGTACTCCCATCATCATGAAGGATATCAGCCAAGACGGTATCGACCTGGGTCTGAAAGAAGCCAAGGGCCTGTTAGTTAAGCGTGTCGGCAAAGGCCGCATGAAAGCAGATCAGATGGCGGATGTTCTGAATAAGATTACCCCAACTCTAAACTACGGTGATTTCAAGAACGTAGACTTGGTTGTTGAAGCAGTTGTTGAGAACCCGAAAGTTAAAGATGCTGTGTTATGTGAAACCGAAAAAATGGTTCGCGACGATGCCATCCTGACTTCCAATACCTCTACTATTTCCATCGACCTTCTGGCCAAGAACCTGAAGCGTCCGGAAAACTTCTGCGGTATGCACTTCTTTAACCCAGTGCACATGATGCCGCTGGTTGAAGTTATTCGTGGCGAGAAGACCAGTGATCGCACCATTGCAACAACCGTTGCTTACGCCAAGTCCATGGGTAAGAGTCCGATCGTTGTAAAAGATTGCCCGGGCTTCCTGGTTAACCGTGTTTTGTTCCCATACTTCGGCGGCTTTATTGGCTTGGTACGCGACGGTGCGGACTTCCAGCACGTAGACAAAGTAATGGAAAAGTTCGGTTGGCCTATGGGCCCAGCTTACCTGCTTGACGTTGTTGGCATGGATACTGGCAAGCATGCTGGTGCCGTTATGGCTGACGGCTTCCCGGATCGTATGAAGCACGAAGGCACAACGGCTATCGACGTTATGTTCGATAACAACCGTTACGGCCAGAAGAACGAGAAAGGCTTCTACAAGTACGAGCTGGATCGTAAGGGTAAGCAGAAGAAGGTTGTAGATGAAGAGACCTACAAACTGCTTGAGCCAATTGTTCAAGGTAAGAATGATTTCAGTGACGAAGATATCATCGCTCGCATGATGCTTCCTTTGTGTCTGGAAACTGTTCGCTGCCTGGAAGACGGCATTGTTGAAGACCCGGCTGATGCCGATATGGGTCTGATCTTCGGTATTGGCTTCCCACTGTTCCGTGGTGGTGCCCTGCGTTATATCGATGATATGGGCGCAGACAAGTTCGTAGAACTGGCAGATAAGTTTGCAGATCTTGGTGCTTTATACCACCCGACCGAGAAACTGCGTGAAATGGCCAAAACTGGCGAAAAGTTCTTTGGTTAACCCTGAACGAGATTTCCGAACGGAGAAAGATCTATGAGCCTTAATCCGAGAGACGTTGTCGTCGTCGATTGCGTGCGGACTCCGATGGGCCGTGCCAAAAACGGTTGCTTCCGTAACGTACGTGCGGAGACCCTGTCGGCTACGCTGATCGACGCACTGTTCGATCGCAACCCGAAGCTCGACCCAAAAGAAGTTGAAGATGTGATCTGGGGCTGTGTAAACCAGACTAAAGAGCAGGGCTTTAACGTGGCGCGGCAAATTTCTTTGCTGACCCGTATCCCTCATGAGTCTGCAGCTCAGACGGTAAACCGTCTGTGTGGCTCTGCCATGAGCGCAATCCACACGGCGGCCCAAGCCATCATGACCGGCAACGGTGATGTGTTTATGGTTGGTGGTGTAGAGCACATGGGCCACGTATCCATGACGGAAGGTTTCGACCATAACCCGGCTGCTTCTAAATATACTGCCAAGGCATCGAACATGATGGGCTTGACCGCAGAAATGCTGGCGAAGATGCACGGCATTACTCGTGAACAGCAGGATGAGTTTGCCGCGCGTTCACATCGTTTAGCTCAAGAAGCGACGCTGGAAGGCCGTTTCAAGAACGAAATCGTGCCGGTTGAAGGTCACGACGAGAATGGCTTTAAGACGTTGATCGAGCACGATGAGACCATTCGTCCGGAAACCACTGTGGAATCATTGGGCAATCTAAAGCCAGCCTTTGATCCGAAGAACGGAACCGTGACGGCAGGTACTTCCTCGCAGCTTACTGACGGCGCTTCGGCTATGGTGTTGATGTCTGCAGAGCGTGCAGAAGCATTGGGGCTGAAGCCTATCGCTAAGATTCGCAGCATGGCGGTAGCCGGTTGTGATCCCGCGATCATGGGCTATGGCCCTGTGCCAGCTACTAAAAAGGCGCTGAAGCGTGCAGGCCTGAACGTTGAGGATATCGACTTCTGGGAACTGAACGAAGCCTTTGCTGGCCAGTCTCTGCCAGTGCTGAAAGACCTGAAACTTCAGGGCGTAGTAGATGAGAAGGTTAACCTGAACGGCGGTGCGATTGCCCTTGGCCATCCACTTGGCTGTTCCGGTGCCCGTATCTCTACCACTTTGCTGAATGTAATGCAGTCCAAAGGCGGTAAGCTTGGCGTTTCCACCATGTGCATCGGTATGGGTCAAGGCATTGCAACGGTTTGGGAGCGCCTGTGATCCGTTAGACGGGCACAATAGCGCTTTCATGGAAGGCCCGGCACGCGCCGGGCCTTTCTGCTTTCAGGGTGGTCTACGGGCGCTTCCTGAAATACAGAGAAAAGTATGACTGAAACAAATAATGGGTTGTCTTGCTATTCTTGACCCTGTAAAACAGTGAGCCTATGCATAATGGCGGCTCCTATAGTTTTTCCAGCCGATTGATTTTACAGCGAGTTT
>JBQCZX010000085.1:8322-17063 GCA_052089485.1 Marinobacter sp.
CGTTGGGCATATTCGTGATCTTCCCGTCAGTGGCAGTGGATCCCAGTCTGATCCAAAAGAGCGTGCCAGGCAGGCAGCAATCACTCGCAAGCTCAGCCCTGAAGACAAAGTGGTGCACAAGAAGCGCAAAGCCAAGGATCAACTGGTTGCCCGGATGGGTGTTGATCCTGATCAGGATTGGAGTGCTCGCTACGAAGTCCTACCTGGTAAGGAAAAGGTCGTCAGTGAGCTTAAGCGGCTGGCCAAGTCGGCCGACCACATCTATCTCGCGACGGATTTGGACCGAGAGGGTGAGGCCATTGCCTGGCATCTTCAGCAGACCATTGGCGGCGAACCCGAAAAGTATCGTCGTGTGGTGTTCAACGAAATCACCAAGCGCGCGATTCAAGAAGCGTTTGAAAATCCCGGCAGTCTTGACACCAACCAAGTAAATGCCCAGCAAGCACGGCGTTTCCTGGATCGTGTTGTGGGTTACATGGTGTCTCCACTGTTATGGGCAAAGCTTGCCCGTGGGTTGTCGGCCGGCCGTGTTCAGTCGGTTGCTGTGCGGCTCATTGCCGATCGTGAGCGAGATATCCGAGTATTTGTACCGGAAGAATACTGGCAGCTGTTCGCTGGACTGGGTGCGAAAGCCAGTGAGCAACCCGTGGGTTTTGAGGTTACTCGATACAACGACAAACCTTACCGCCCGGTTAGCGAACAGCAGAGTGTCGAGCACGTAGAGCGCCTGAAGTCAGGTAGCTTTAAAGTATCCAAGCGGGAAGATAAGCCGACCCGATCCCGCCCTGGGGCTCCCTTTATTACGTCGACCCTGCAGCAGGCGGCCAGTAATCGAATGGGGTTCAGCGTCAAGAAAACCATGATGCTGGCGCAACGGTTGTATGAGGCCGGGTACATCACGTATATGCGTACCGATTCGACCAACCTGAGCCAGGACGCCATCAGTGGCTGCCGCGATTATATTCAGGATCAGTTCGGTGACCGCTACCTGCCAGAGAACCCCAAGGTATATGGCAGTAAAGAAGGTGCTCAGGAAGCTCACGAAGCGATTCGCCCTACAGAAGCGACTCGTCAGGCATCAGCGATCAGTGGTCTGGAAAAAGACGCAGAGAAGCTTTACGACTTGATCTGGCGCCAGTTTGTGGCGTGCCAGATGTCAGAAGCTGAATTTCTCAGTACGTCTATTGTTGTCGCCAATGGTGACTATGAGCTGCGTACACGCGGCCGTATTATCAAGTTTGATGGTTTTCTCAAGGTCGCCCCTCAGTCAGCCAAAAAAGAAGAAGATATTTCCCTGCCAGATATCAAGGTAGGGGAGGCCCTGAGCCTCGAGAAACTTGAGCCAACCCAGCACTTTACCAAGCCAGCACCGCGTTTTACGGAAGCCAGCCTGGTGAAGGAGCTTGAAAAGCAGGGCATTGGACGCCCCTCAACTTACGCTTCGATTATCTCGACCATTCAGGATCGGGGTTATGTGCGACTGCAGAACCGGCGGTTCTACGCTGAGAAAATGGGCGAGATCGTCACGGATCGCCTGTGTGAGTCGTTTTCCAATCTGATGGACTTCGATTTCACCGCGAAAATGGAAGGCGATCTGGATCACATTGCCGAAGGTGATGTGGACTGGAAAAAGGTTCTTAACGACTTTTACGGGCATTTCCGCCTGCAGTTGGAATCAGCCGAGGTTGCTGATGGTGAGGGCGGTATGCGCCCGAATGATCCCACGGAAACCAGTATTCCGTGCCCAACATGCGGTCGCAATATGCAAGTCCGGGTAGCCAGTACCGGCGTTTTTCTCGGCTGTTCAGGCTATTCCCTGCCGCCGAAAGAGCGCTGTAAAACGACGATCAATCTGACATCCGGTGATGAAGTCGTCAGCGCCGATGATGATGTTGAAGGTGAGGGCGAAACCAGGCTACTACGCAAAAAGCGTCGTTGTCCGAAATGCTCTACGGCCATGGACAGCTACTTGGTGGACGAGGCCCACAAGTTGCACGTTTGCGGTAATAACCCCGACTGTTCTGGCTATGAAGTAGAGGAGGGGACGTTCCGCATAAAGGGCTACGATGGCCCCACACTGGAGTGTGATAAGTGCGGCTCCGAGATGCAGCTCAAAACGGGCCGGTTTGGGAAGTATTTTGGTTGCATGAGTGATACCTGTAAAAACACCCGCAAACTATTGAAGAGTGGGGAACCCGCCCCTCCCAAGATGGATCCGGTGCCAATGCCCGAGCTGCAGTGCCAGAAAGTGGATGACACCTATGTGTTGCGCGACGGTGCATCAGGGATGTTTTTGGCGGCCAGTAAGTTTCCGAAAAATCGTGAGACTCGACCACCGTTGGTCATGGAGATCAAGCCGCACCAAAAGGAAATTGACCCGAAGCACAATTACCTGATGGCAGCCCCGGAGCGTGATCCCGAGGGCAACGCTACGGTTATCCGTTACAGTCGCAAGACCAAAGAGCAGTATGTGATGTCGGAAAAAGATGGCAAAGCGACAGGCTGGTCTGCGTGGTATATAGACGGGAAGTGGCAGCCTCGCCAGAAGTAGTTATGGCGATATCTGCCCGGCAGAGGGTTGAAAAAGAGGTCAGCAGCTTTGCTCTGACCTCTTTTTCTATTTACCTGATCTCTTTTCGACTTACCTGAATTTTCGCAGCCGCTGAATCAGTGAAGATGTATCCCAGCGTTTCCCGCCCATTTCCTGAACGTCTCCGTAGAACTGGTCTACTAAGGCTGTCACTGGCAGTGACGCGTTTACCTTGCGTGCCTCATCTAAGCAAATGCCGAGATCTTTTCGCATCCAGTCCACCGCAAATCCATGATCAAACTCGCCATCAATCATGGTTTCGGAGCGGTTTTCCATCTGCCAGGACTGCGCGGCGCCCTTTGAAATGACATCCACCACTTTTCGTACATCCAGGTCGGCCTTCTCGGCGAAATGCAGTGCTTCAGAGAGCCCTTGTATCAAACCGGCGATGGCAATCTGGTTAACCATTTTGGTTTTTTGGCCGCTGCCTGCAGGCCCCATAAGATTAAGGGCTTTGGCGTAATGCTGTAGTAAGGGCTCCACTTTGGCAAAATCGGGCTCAGCGGCGCCGCACATAATGGTGAGTTGGCCGTTCTGGGCCCCTTTCTGCCCCCCCGATACCGGGGCATCAATAAAACCCATGCCCGCCTTAATCGAGGCTTCGTTCAGTCGCTCAGCAACCCCTGCGGATGCCGTTGTGTGGTCCACCAGAATGGCTCCTGGCCGGGCATGCGCCAGAATGCCATCGCTGCCTTCATAAATCGCAACAAGATCTTTGTCGGCACCGACGCAGGTCATCACAAAATCAGCACTTTTCACTGCTTCTTCAATGCTCGGGCAAGCGGTTCCCGGATACTCCTTCGCCCACTGCAGAGATTTTTCAGCTGAGCGGTTCCATACCCGCACAGCAAGTCCAGCCTTGGCTAAATGGCCGGCCATAGGATATCCCATCACACCAAGGCCGATAAAAGTTGCTGTGGTCATTCTGTTCTCCTTGTGGCGTTATGAAGCTTAACTTAGTACTGAATTTACGGGTTGCCGGATTAAAAGGTATGCTCGACAAATGTAACAAAAAAAAGGCCGCTGATTCAGCGGCCTTTTCATTCCCGGAATTGGCAAAGAGTTACTTTTTGGGATAATCCCGTGCCGTAGGGCCGGTGTAAAGCTGGCGTGGGCGGCCAATGCGGTAGTCGCCGCTGACCATTTCATTCCAGTGAGAGAACCAGCCGATAGTCCGTGACATGGCAAAGATTACTGTGAACATGGACGTCGGAATTCCCATTGCCTTAAGAATCAGGCCGGAATAGAAATCTACGTTCGGGTAAAGTTTGCGCTTCACGAAATACTCGTCTTCTAGCGCGATCTGCTCAAGGCGCTGGGCGATTCTCAACAGAGGATCATCTTCTAGCCCAAGTTCGCCCAGGACTTCGTGGGCTGTTTCAGCCATAACTTTGGCACGTGGGTCGAAGTTTTTGTAGACCCGGTGGCCGAAGCCCATCAGGCGGAACGGATCGTCTTTATCCTTGGCCTTTGCAATGTAGGTGTCGATATTGGATTCGTCGCCAATTTCCGCAAGCATATCCAGAACGGCTTCGTTTGCGCCGCCGTGAGCTGGGCCCCACAGTGCTGCAATGCCAGAGGCGATGCATGCGTAGGGGTTGGCGCCAGAAGAGCCGGCAAGCCGAACTGTGGAGGTGGATGCATTCTGCTCGTGATCAGCGTGCAGAATGAAAATCTTGTCCATGGCCTTGGCCAAGATCGGGTTTGGTTCATATCTTTCGCAGGGAACGCCAAACATCATCTGCAGGAAGTTCTCGGAATAGGAGAGGTCGTTCCTTGGGTACACGAATGGCTGGCCAATGCTGTACTTGTAACACCAGGCTGCAATGGTCGGCATCTTTGCAATCAGGCGGTGTGCGGTGATTTCGCGCTGATGTTCGTTAGTAACGTCCATCTGGTCGTGATAAAACGCAGAGAGAGCTCCCACAACACCGCACATGATAGCCATCGGGTGCGCGTCCCGGCGGAAGCCGTGGAAAAAGTTGCGCATCTGATCGTGCAGCATCGTGTGGTTTTTGATGGTGCAGTGGAACTGTTTATTTTCTGCAGCAGTAGGTAATTCGCCTTTCAGCAGCAAATAACAGACTTCCAGGTAATCTGAGTGTTCTGCGAGCTGCTCGATGGGATAGCCCCGGTGCAGGAGAACGCCGTTTTCACCATCAATATAGGTGATGGCCGACTCGCAGGCTGCTGTTGATACAAACCCCGGGTCGTAAGTGAAAACGCCTTGCTGGACTAGGCCTCGTACGTCGATGACGTCAGGGCCAGCGGTACCGGAGTAAACCGGTAGCTCAATGGACTTGTCACCCACCGAGAGCGTGGCTTTCCTGTCGGTCATAGTGCTCTCCTGTTTATCAGCTTTAACAGCGCTAGCTGTCTTTATAGTTGCGCGAAGAAGGCGCGTATTATCGCAAAACTGGCGGCAAAATATAGGGTGTTGGCTTTTTTTGTCAATGAAAGAGTCGGGAAACCCCGTAATCGTGCCTTGTTGCAAGTCACAGGCGTTGCAAATAATGCGTGCCTGAGTCCAAAAAAAGCGTGTCAATAAGCTCTAAGTTTGTCTCTGTTATGGTTTTTACGAGGTGTGTGTATGAGTTGCGCGTTTGTAATTATATGGGCGTCTCCTTATAATCCGTAGCCCGGAACCGGGTATTTATCTTCTTGGGTGTTTGTTTGTAGCAAGCTACCTGGTTGGTATCCGCCCTCCTGAACTAATCGGTTTATGGCTTTGAGTCGTACCTCCGATCCTTACATACCAACTAACCGCCACCGGCTTGCCGGTTCTGCGGTACCAAAAGAGAGTGTGAGAGCGCTGTGAATAGCAAACGACCAGTAAATCTCGATCTCGGCAAGATTCATTTTCCGCTGCCAGCCATTACGTCCATATTGCACCGCATCAGCGGCATCATCATTTTTGTTGGTGTTGCGTTCATGCTTTACGGACTTCAGCTTTCCCTTTCTGGGGAAGAAGGCTTCAGTCAGGTCAGTGAACTGCTGAACAGCTTCCTTGCCAAGCTGATTATCTGGGGCATCCTGTCTGCTCTGCTTTACCACCTGGTTGCAGGTATCAAGCATTTGCTCATGGATATGGGCATTGCTGAAGAGCTGGAGAGCGGGCGTGCGGCCGCTAAGATCACCATCGTAGTTTCCGTTATCCTTATCGTTCTGGCAGGAGTCTGGGTATGGGCATGAATAGCGCTACCAATATTGGCCGTAACGGTGTCCAAGACTGGGTCATTCAGCGGGTTTCTGCTTACGTATTAGCATTCTATACGCTGTTTTTGCTCGGCTTCTTTGTGACAACCGAGGTTGACTATCAGTCATGGTCTGCTCTGTTTAGCCAAGCCTGGTTCAAAATCTTTACGCTGGCGGCGCTGCTTTCAATTGGTGCTCATGCGTGGGTCGGGCTTTGGACCGTTTCTACTGACTACATCAAATCCGCAATGCAGCGCTTCCTGTTTCAGGCGGCCTTCATTCTAGTGATCTTCGTGTATGTGGTCTGGGGTATTCAGATTATTTGGGGGCTTTAATCGATGTCTAATATCAAGACCATGACGTACGACGCGATTGTTATCGGCGGCGGTGGTGCCGGTATGCGAGCGGCCCTGCAGTTGACCGAATCGGGCGTCAAAACCGCGTGTATTACAAAAGTATTTCCTACCCGTTCGCACACGGTATCCGCCCAGGGTGGTATTACTTGTGCGATCGCAAGCGCTGATCCCAATGACGACTGGCGCTGGCACATGTATGACACCGTTAAGGGGTCAGATTACATTGCCGACCAAGACGCAGTTGAATATATGTGTTCTGTTGGCCCTCAGGCTGTTTATGAGCTTGAGCACATGGGTCTGCCGTTCTCACGTACGGAACAGGGCCGTATCTATCAGCGCCCATTCGGTGGTCAGTCAAAAGGCCCGGATGACCCAACTCAGGCAGCGCGTACCTGTGCTGCTGCAGACCGAACCGGTCACGCGCTTCTGCACACCTTGTATCAGGCAAACCTCAAAGGTGGCACTACCTTCTTAAATGAGTGGTATGCCGTTGATCTGGTCAAGAACAGCAATGACGAAGTTGTCGGCGTTGTCGCTATTGAAATCGAAACCGGTGAAGTGGCTTACATCAAGTCCAAGGCCGCGGTTATGGCTACTGGCGGTGCGGGCCGAATTTACTCGTCTACCACCAACGCTCTGATTAACACGGGTGACGGCATTGGTATGGCACTGCGTGCCGGCTTCCCGATGCAAGATATGGAAATGTGGCAGTTCCACCCAACGGGTATCTACGGGGCCGGTACGCTAGTCACGGAAGGTTGCCGGGGTGAGGGCGGTTATCTGATCAATGCTGACGGCGAGCGCTTCATGGAGCGTTATGCTCCGAACGCGAAAGACTTGGCTGGCCGTGACGTTGTTGCGCGCTCTATGGTTATCGAGATTCTTGAGGGTCGTGGTTGTGGCCCAGAAAAGGATCATGTTTTGTTGAAGCTGGATCACCTGGGTGAAGAAACACTGAATCTGCGTCTGCCAGGTATCTGTGAGCTTTCTCGTACCTTTGCTCACGTGGATCCGGTGAAAGAGCCGGTTCCTGTTGTGCCAACCTGTCACTACATGATGGGTGGTATCCCTACAAACGTAGGTGGTCAAGCGCTAACTCAAGACGAGAATGGCAATGATCAGCCAATCCCGGGCTTGTTTGCCTGCGGCGAAGCGGCTTGTGTGTCAGTTCACGGTGCTAACCGTTTGGGTGGCAACTCGCTTCTCGACTTGGTTGTTTTCGGTCGCGCAGCAGGTCTGCACATCGAAGAGCAGTTACGTGGTGGCTTTGAAGCAGATGGCGCCAGCGATGAAGACATTAAGCGTGCTATGGCTCGCCTGGACCGTCTAAACAGCGCATCGGAAGGTGAAAGCGTTGCAGAAGTCCGTAAAGATCTGCAGAGCTGCATGCAACTTTACTTCGGCGTATTCCGTGACGGCAATAGCATGGAAGAAGGTTTGAAGAAACTGGAAGTCATTGGTGAGCGTGTTCGCAACACCAAACTAGCTGACACCAGCAGTGCGTTCAACACTGCGCGCATTGAAGCGTTAGAGTTGGATAACCTGTTTGAAGTGGCCCAGGCGACTGCGATCGCAGCCCATGAGCGTAAAGAGAGCCGCGGAGCTCACGCCCGTAACGACTTC
Source organism: Marinobacter sp. (assembly GCA_052089485.1). Taxonomy (GTDB): domain Bacteria; phylum Pseudomonadota; class Gammaproteobacteria; order Pseudomonadales; family Oleiphilaceae; genus Marinobacter. Next base: position 16,087 of record JBQCZX010000085.1, read on the forward strand.
ACCGAGCGTGATGACGAAAACTGGCTGAAGCACTCTCTCTACTTCCCGCTGGATAAGCGTATTGGCAAGCGTGATGTGAACTTCGCGCCGAAGACTGTCGATACTTTCCAGCCGAAAATCCGGACTTATTAAGGGGGACGTACACTATGTTGGTAAGCCTTTACCGTTATAACCCGGAAACTGACAGCGCCCCTTACATGCAGGACGTCGATGTCGAGCTTCCGGCTGGCAAGGATCTGATGGTTCTTGACGTGCTCAATCTGATCAAAGAGAAAGATGAGTCCATGGCCTATCGCCGCTCATGCCGTGAAGGCGTTTGCGGTTCAGACGGTATGAACATGAACGGCAAGAATGGCCTGGCATGTATCACGCCTATGTCTCAGGTTGTTAAAAAGGGCAAGCTGGTGCTGCGCCCATTACCAGGTCTGCCGGTTATCCGCGATCTGATTGTCGACATGAGCCTTTTCTACAAACAGTACGAAAAGGTGATGCCGTATTTGGTGAACGACCAACCAGTGCCAGCTATGGAGCGCTTGCAGACACCGGAAGATCGCGAAAAGCTGGACGGCCTGTACGAGTGTATTCTCTGTGCATGCTGTTCTACTTCCTGCCCATCGTTTTGGTGGAATCCGGAGAAGTTTATCGGGCCGGCAGGCCTGTTGCAGTCATACCGCTTTCTAGCGGATAGTCGGGATACGGCTCAGGCAGAGCGGTTGGCCGATCTGGATGATCCGTTCAGCGTGTTCCGCTGCAGAGGTATCATGAACTGTGTCAGCGTTTGCCCGAAAGGCCTTAACCCCACAAAAGCGATTGGCAACATACGAAATCTTCTGTTGCACAGAGCTACGTAAGTAGCAGAGTTGCAATCAGGCGCTATAATGGTCTGAGCAGGTTGAAACCCCGGAGGGCCTCGCATTAATGCGGGGCCTTCAACCAAAGGCTTATAGTCAAAGGTCTTAGCCGGGTGCACACTACGC
>JBQCZX010000086.1:0-17046 GCA_052089485.1 Marinobacter sp.
AAGAATGTCGCGAATAGGTACGGGGCAAGCGTCGGCGTCAACCCAGATCGGCATATCAACTTCCTTAAGCAGTTTGGTTCTGGTGGAAAGTGTACCTGTTGTTGCTGTGAGCCTGGTAGTGCACGCCAACTGCTACGGACGGATTTGCTGAGGCGTTGGTGGTATAGTCCTGTGTAAATTCAATTATCAGGATGCGCTAATGTCTCAACTCCCTCCTTGCCCCAAGTGTAGTTCTGAATACACCTACGAAGACGGGTCTCAGCTTGTTTGTCCTGAATGTGCTCATGAATGGACAGAAGCAGAGGCCGCAGCGGAAGACGCAGGCAAAGTCGTACGCGATGCCAATGGTAATGAGCTTCAGGATGGTGATGCGGTTACGGTGATCAAAGATCTGAAAGTGAAAGGTTCCAGTTCTGTTGTGAAAGTCGGCACCAAGGTAAAAAGCATTCGCCTGGTAGATGGCGATCACGACATCGATTGTAAAATTGAGGGTATTGGGCCCATGAAACTCAAATCTGAGTTCGTTAAAAAAGTCTGATATTTCAGGCTTCGAATGCAGCCTCCAACCGTAGCGACGCGAGATACCATGATAAAACGAATTACACTGCTGCTTGCCAGTAGCGCATTGATTGCATCGATTTTTGCAACCCCTGTAGTGGCCCATGAGTACGCCCAAGGGGAGGTTGATATTGACCATCCGTGGAGTCGGCCAACTCCGCCGGGCGCACCTATGGGCGTCGGTTATCTGGTTATCAGAAACCATGGAGACAGTGATATCACACTGGTTGGTGCAAGCACGCCTAGGGCGGATGATGTGTCAATCCATGAAACGCGTATGAAAGATGGTGTCATGCGTATGCAGCCGCTTGAGAGCGGGCTGAATATAGCGGCCGGAGAAACGGTAGAACTTAAACCCCATAGCTACCATTTGATGCTGGAAGAACTCGCGGAACCGCTAAAGGAGGGCGAGAGGGTTCCCCTTACTCTGGAATTTGAGGGCGCAGAATCTATAGAAGTTGAGTTAAACGTACAGTCGCTGGACGCTGAGAAGAGCGAGCCGGAAATGGATCATTCCGGGCATCAGGTGGATCACTGATCCTTTTCGGCTTAAACGGCAGTGACGCTTCCACCGGGCAGGGGAAACGTCATTTTTTGCCTTCTTCTTAAGAGCAGCCACCGCAGCATATGCCCGGATCTCCGTGCTTTGCCTTCTTGGGAGCACTTTCAGAAGCGCTAACAGGTGCTTCAGAGCGCTCTTCCATCACACTATCCGTTTGCTTTTCAGCGTTCGCCTTACCGGCATTTTTAGGGCTGGTTACTTCCTTAAATAATTGCATCATAAAATGTCTTCCTGCTGCTGGGGAGCGCTGAAGGCTCCTTTATTTGTAATCATTCATTTTAAATAAATGTTATTTATATTCAGGACGGGAGTCAACACATATATCTAGAAACCATACTCCACGTTGCCGGAGCGAGCGCGACTGTCTGGAAAGGCGGTTGCTGGTAAACCAATGGGGGCACTGTCAGTGTGGGTATAAGTGTGCTTTGCGAACGCGAGAATATGGCTTTTGCGATCCGTGGTGACGATCAGGCGCTTTATCGTGGCAAGACCAGAGGGTAGAAACCGAGTGAGGCAAAGAGGACGTTTGGGGCGATTAAAAACAAAATTTTGGGCAACAAAAAAGGCAGCCGAAGCTGCCTTTTTTAGCGTTGTCTGTTAATTAAACAGCAACAACGTTCTCAGCCTGAGGGCCTTTCTGGCCCTGAGTCACGGTGAAATCAACTTGCTGGCCTTCAGCCAGAGTCTTGAAGCCGCCGCCCTGAATAGCGCTGTAGTGAACAAATACGTCGGGGCCGCCTTCACGAGTGATAAAGCCAAAACCTTTTGCTTCGTTGAAGAACTTAACAGTACCGGTAACAGTAGACATAATAATCAATCCTGAATTCAATCATTTAAGTGCCGCCAGGTCATCATGTTGATGGCTGGTCAGCGGTATGCGGAAACAAACAACGGGCGTGATCAAAAACAGGACGTACGACTACAAAAAATGCGTCTTATTGATGAAGTGCTTTGCTAAATCTTTCCAACGAAATGCACTGTACCCCCTGTCTGTAGAAAAGCAAAGCATTTTCTTATAGGCATAAACCCGACATTTTCAGTCACATGAGGTATGTTTGCCTCTGTAATTTCGAAATTTGTGAACGAATAAAGGAGGCTTCGCATTGTCTAAGTTACCTACTTACGAGAGTTTTTCTGTCAGCGTTGAAAACAAGATTGCCCACGTGCAGTTCAGCCGCCCTGAAGCGCTGAACACCATGACCAAAGCATTCTGGCTTGAGCTGCCCAAGTGTATGCAGGACATTGAAGCAAACACAGATGCACGGGTGATTGTGGTGTCATCCACGGGTAAGCATTTCTCTGCGGGAATGGATCTTGGTGTCTTCTCAGACCCCAAGGCGGTGCCCATGAGTGGCGACCCTGGCCGCATGGCGGAAAACCTGAGACGCGTTGTTTTGCAACTTCAAGATACGCTAACGGCACTGGAGAACATTCGTTTGCCTGTACTGGCGGCCATCCATGGCGGCTGCATTGGTGGTGCGCTGGATTTGGTGTGTGCGGCTGATAGCCGTTATTGCACGGAAGATGCGTACTTCACGATCAAGGAAACCGAGCTAGGAATGACAGCGGATGTGGGCACGCTTCAGCGTTTACCAAAGCTGATGCCCGAAGGCGTTGTGCGTGAGTTGGCGTATACCGGCCGAAAGCTCTCCGCGGTGGAGGCGAAAGGTCTGGGCTTTGTGAATGCTCTCTACGCAGATCAGGAGGCCCTCATTGCGGGCGTTATGGATATTGCCGCCCAGATTGCTGCCAATTCGCCGCTTGCGGTGACTGGCTGTAAAGAGATGTTGAATTACAGCCGTGACCACACGGTAGCCGATAGCTTGAAATACATGGCGACCTGGCAGGCTGGCATGTTCCGCCCAACCGATATGATGAAAACCTTCCAGGCCAAGGCTCAGAAACAGGCGCCTAACTATGACGACCTGTTCCCGGTGAAAGGCTTGTTCGAAGAGTAAATGGCCTTCAAAAACCGGCACAGGTCGAACGTTTCTCCGGTTGCTGCCTTGGCTTTCCAAGGCGGGATCGGGGTGGCTGGGCTTTTGGTGATTTTAGTCGCAGGTATTCCCGTTCAGCTCTTGGGGGCGGGGCTTATACCAAGCGTGTTCTATGGAATTCTAGGTGCGCTGTGCACATATGGCGTGCTGTTATTGCTCACCCAGATTCCTGGATTGTTGCCGGACAACCTCGATCGGCAAATGCGTGGCTTGTACAGCTTTGCATCCGGTTATTCCTGGCGGGTACTTTTTTTGCTCTCAGTCTTTGCCGGTGTGGGGGAAGAGCTCCTGTTCCGGGGAGCTGTGCAGGGCTGGCTAGCTGCGCATACGGACACTACGACCGCGTTGTTGGTTGCGTCAGTGCTTTTTGGCCTTGTGCACTACGTATCCTTTACTTACTTCATTATTGCTACAGGCCTTGGGCTGGTGCTTGGGTTGGCTTATGCGATAACCGATAGCCTCCTGCTGGCTATGGTGTGGCATGGCGTATACGACATGATCGCGTTGTTCTGCCTGCTCCGGTTTCCGGAATGGTTTGGCATACGTGTGGAGCCGAAAGATTAAGAGTGTGCCGCTTTCAGTGCAGTCGTCAGCCGCTCCATAACACCTCCACTGTGGCGCCAGAAGTGCCAGTACAGTTCAACATCAAGAGATTGGCCGGCAGCAATGCTAACCAGTCGGCCCTCCTCAATCTCTTGTCTGGCCTGAATCTCCGGGATCATTCCATAACCCATGCCCGCCAGCGTTAGTTTCACGAAGCCTTCAGAGGAAGGGCAAAGGTGATATGGAAAGGCGCCATGATAGCCACTCTGAGCCAGAAAACGGTGCTGTAGCTGATCATTTGGCCCAAATATAATCGCCGGTGCTGCCTGCAAGCTTTGTTCAGTAAATCCCTGACTGAAATACCATTTTTTATATGAAGGTGTCGCCAGGGGCAGGTAAGTCATGGTGCCAAGTGGAACACAGCGAGCCCCGGCTGGTGCCTGGGGATTACTGCATAAGCAGGCAGCGACATCACCTTCGCGCATTCGGCGCAGCGCGATGTCCTGATCTTCCACCACCATATCCAGTAACAGTGCTTCCTGCCTGCAAAAGTCACTTATTGCACCGGCCCACCAAGTCGCCAGGCTGTCGGCATTGAGAGCGATGCGTAATCGTGCGGCGGGCTCGGAAAGGGTCGGAAGTGATTTCGCCAGATCCCTTTCAAGAAGCTGAACCTGCTGAACGTGGTTTAGCAGTTGTTGTCCGGCCGGTGTGGCATTGGGAACAGGGCTGCGCACTAGAACGGGTTGCCCGATGCGTACTTCCAGGGTTCGAATCCGCTGGGAAATAGCGGACTGACTGAGGCCAAGTACAACGCCGGCGCGCTCAAAACCACCGGTCTCTATAACCGTGGCAAGCGCCTCGAGTAGTTTATAATCGATCATAAGAAAAACTGATGCATCATTATGAATATGAATTTCAAGTATAGCGGTAAGTGGTTAATCTTGCGGCACCAATATTAGAACGCAAGCGGTGCTTAGGAGAAAACAGCGGTGCTAGAGAGTTACCTGACGGGTTTGATTGTTTGCGGCGGCATTATCGTTGCTATTGGAGCGCAAAATGCCTACGTGCTAAGCCAGGCAATACGCCGTGAGCATCACTGGTGGGCAGCTGGTTTATGCATGACTTCAGACGTGGCTCTTTTCACACTTGGCATGTTCGGGGTCAGCGCGGCTCTGATGGCTATGCCTCAGGCATTGGAAATCTTGCGTTGGCTTGGGGTGGTATTCCTTGGCTGGCTAGCTATCCAGGCGTTTGCGCGCGCCAGACGGGGAAGGGCAGTGCTGGAAACCGGCGAAGTGACGCGCCGAAGTCTGAAAGGCGTCCTGTTTACCACGCTTGCGGTTACCTTGCTGAACCCCCAGGTGTATCTGGATACTCTCTTGTTGATTCCCGCGGTGGGTGCCCAGCAGGAAAACACCACAACGTTTGTAGCCGGTGCCAGCAGCGCGTCTGTTCTGTGGTTTGGCTTGTTGGCCTGGAGTGGGTCTGCATTGGCGCCGGTTCTTTCTCGCCCGCTAGCCTGGCGAATTATCGACGGTATAATTGGTTTGATGATGGCGGCCATCGCGTTTCATCTTGCGTTCAGCGGGAGCTTATAGCGCTAATCAAACCGTCTTGCGCCAGAGAAACGATCTTTCCAGTAGTAACCGTTCAGTTCCGACATGATAACGCCCGACGATGTCGAGGCGTGGATAAAGCGATTGTCGCCCATGTATATACCAGCGTGCTGGTCTTTTCCTGCAATTCTGAAGAACACGATATCGCCGGGCTTCACATCTCGTGGCTGAACGACATCCCCGGAACGTAGCATTTGCGAGGTTGTGCGTGGCAGTTGTTGGCCGAGGCCCTCACGGTAGGCGGTGATGATAAACCCCGAGCAATCGAAGCCACGGCCTGTTGTGCCGCCCCATTGGTAAGGCGTGCCCTCGTAGCGCTCAAAGGCCTGCCACAATTTCTCGACTTTTGCTGAGCCAGGCGCAGCCTCAACAGGTGAGTAACTGGCGCGCGCAGCATTAGGCTGCACGCTCTGATTGCTGGCGCAGCCACTCATCACGAAGGACGTGATAACCACCATAAAGGCAAACCTGAGAGCTTGAGCCATGCAAAATCCTGAGCCGCTGTACTTTATAGATTCCACTGTATTCCCCAATGACCAAGATGTCAGGTTACGATTTGCGGGATTTGTTATCCTTGTACCATGCTAAAAATATCTAATGCTGTTGAAATCGCTGATTGGGAACTGGAAATTACCCAGATCCGGGCCCAGGGCAATGGTGGTCAGAACGTAAATAAGGTGGCCTCCGCCGTGCACCTGCGTTTCGATATTCAAAACTCTGCCTTGCCTCCGTTCTATAAGGAGCGCCTTTTGGCGCTTCAGGATCAACGCATAAGTAAGGAGGGCGTTATCATTATTAAGGCCCAGTCGCATCGTACGCTGGAGCTTAATAAGGACGATGCACTTGAGCGCCTGAAGGAATTGATTCAGGCGGCAGTCAAGATTCAGAAAGCACGCCGCGCGACCCGGCCCTCGAAATCTGCCCGGCGAAAAAGGGTGGATCGCAAGACGCAGAAAGGTAAAACCAAAGTCCTGCGGCGTAAGGTTCAGGTTTGAGCTGGCTGTGCTTGCGTCTTATGGGGCTCGAGTTTGCTAATAAATGATTCTATATCGGCGAAGGCTTCTTCGGCTTCCGGCAGCATAGGGGTGAAAATCTGCCAGACATGAACCATGCCGGGCCAAGTGTGCAGTGTCACCGCAGAGCCCGCGGCTTTTGCTTTCGCGGCATACCGTCGGGCGTTATCCAGCAGCATCTCCGTATCGCTGACCTGAATCAGTATCGGCGGCAGGTTGGAGAGGTTTCCTAAAAGTGGCGATGCAACTGGACTGGTCGGGGAAATACGGAATGTCGCAAGCGTTGCCCACCAGATCACCGGCCGGGGGACTTTCGATAGACTACCAAAGGCCGGGCCTAACATTGCATCTGTAGAGATATTGTCGCGATTGCTGGGAGCCGAGAGTGTGAGATCCGTGGAGGGCGAGAACGCGACGGCCCCGTCAGCCTGACGCAGGCCGCTTTCACGAATCCAGGCAAGCAAACCCAAGGTATGGCTACCGCCAGCTGAATCCCCTGCCACCAGAATAAATGTAGCTTCATTTGGGTTGTCGGGGCCGTTTTCTATCAGCCAAGTATAGGCTTTACGGCAATCGCGCACGCCATCCATAAACCGATGTTCTGGCATAAGGCGGTAGTCCACAGCAAAGACCGCTGCGTTGGCAATGTGGGATAGACGGTCTGTAATGGATCTATGGCTGCGCGGGCTGCCGGCCGCCCAAGCACCGCCGTGAATGTAGAGAATTCGCCGATTGGTGTCTGCACCCGGCGCGATGACCCACTCACCTCTTGGCGTTTCGCAGTGCCGAAACTCGGCTTTCAATTCCAGGCCGTCGCTCAGGCTATCCATGTGCTTTCGCACCGCTATCAGCCTTGTTTTGCCGTGTAAGCCTTTGGATACACGACCCATCTCGCGGATCTGCTCCAAGACTTTCTGGTTTTCTGCACTGGGGGGTGCGTCCCTCACGGAATACTCTTCCTGGTCCAGGTGAGACAAGTCCTCAATGCGGAACAGAAGCAGGGTCAACGCAACGATAAGTAAAACAACGCCAGCAATAATCCAAACCATAAGTTGTCCGTATGCTAAGAGTTGGCCCCGATAGCTTGGGCGCACTATGCTTTAAGTAGAAAATACCGCAATTTTTGCGATTAATACCTTCAAATGTCACAAAAGGAGAAGGGCTTTGCAAATTGCATATAGGGCCAAGGATATCACTGAAGCACATATTGTAGCCGGGTTGCTGAAAGCCAATGGTATTGAAACCTACGTAGGTGGGGACTACCTGCAAGGTGCAATGGGCGAGATTGGCGCAGCCGGCTTCAGTAATATTCATGTAGAAGACGAAGATCTGTACCCGGCCCGCAAGGTGATTACGGAATATGAGGCGAGCAGCAGTGTTACCACGGCCGTGGAAAGTGGCGATAACAAACCAGATTCTTACGCCCGCTGGTTTTTGCTGATTATGGCGGTGCTGGTGTTGATCTGGCTAAACCTTTAGCAAGTACTAATATTTGAAATATAACTGATAAATGGAGTGTTAAATTTATGGCAGATAATCCCGTTATGTTGATTACCGGCGCATCTTCCGGCATCGGTGCCGCAACGGCACGGGCTGCGTCTAAAAAAGGCTACCGCCTTGTTCTCGCAGCTCGCTCTGCAGACAAACTGGAAGCTCTGCAGGCCGAGCTCGGTGGTGACAGCGAAGTGCTAATCGTTGAGTGCGATGTGCAGAAGGGTGACGATCAGAAATCGATGGTTGAGCAGGCCCTGACAACGTTCGGTCGGTTGGATAGCGTGTTTGCGAATGCTGGCCGAGGAGGAGAGCCGGGTGGCTTTAGCGAAGCCAATCCGGATGTTTGGAAAGATATGATCCTCACCAATATTTATGGCGCAGGCTTAACCATTCAGCATTGCCTGCCGGCACTGCGGGAAAGTAAAGGGCACTTGTTGCTGACCGGCTCCGCCGCAGGCAGAGTCACTATTCCCGGCTCAATGTACAGCGCCACTAAATGGGCTGTTTCTGCGATGGGCTATGGTGTGCGGGAAGAGTTGCGTGGTTCCGGGGTGCGAGTGACCTTGATAGAGCCCGGTATGGTTGATACGCCGTTTTTTGACGAGCCACCAGCTCATGCGTTGATGCCAGAAGACATCGCCCGCGCTGTGATCTATGCGGTATCCCAGCCTTCCCATGTGGATGTAAACGAAATTTTGGTGCGACCAACGCCTACGGAATAGCAGGCCCCCACCTGTTCAGCTTTGCCTATCTTTTAATACTGCGCTGCCTTGGCTTTCCAGCTTTGGGACGCTTGGACGATTTGGGTTTTTTACCTGTTTCTGGCCTGGCTCCAGGCGTTTTAGGCCTGCCGCCAGGTGCTTTGGAACCGGCTCTGTGGCTAGATCCCGGCGGCCGCGGTGTGAGCTTGGGTTTGCCGGTGGGTTTCTTTCTCGCAGGTGCCGGCTTATCTGGCGCACTATCGGAAGATGAATCACGAACCGCATCAAACAGGCCAGCGAGTTCTTTTTCCGTAAGGTCGCGCCACTGGCCTACAGCCAGCCCTTTCAGGTTGACGTTCATAATGCGAACGCGTTCAAGTCGGGTGACTTCAAACCCGAAGTGTTCACTCATTCTGCGGATCTGGCGGTTCAGCCCCTGCACCAGTGTTATACGGAATACAAAACGGCTTTCCTGCACCACTTCGCATTTTTTGGTCATGGTGCCAAGGATGGGAACGCCGCCGGCCATACCTTGAATAAACGATTTGGTAATCGGCTTATCCACCGTCACAACGTATTCTTTTTCATGATTGTTGCCGGCACGCAGGATTTTATTCACCAGGTCGCCATTGCTGGTCATGAAGATCAGCCCCTGCGAATCCTTGTCTAAGCGCCCGATAGGAAAAATACGAGCACCATGGCCAACAAAACGCTGAATGTTGTGTTTCTCTGCGTCATCGGTCGTGCTTACGATGCCGACTGGCTTGTTTAAGGCGATGAATACCAAGTCTTCTTCCGCGCGGGGTTCGATAACCTGGCCATTTACCTTAACGGTATCGGTGGGTAATACCTGATCGCCTGCACTGGCCCGCTTACCATTGATAAAGACATTGCGCTGCTCAATGTAGCGATCCGCCTCCCGGCGGGAACACATGCCGCTTTCGCTGATGTATTTGTTAAGACGAGTGGAGTGAATGCTGGTCATCGGTTATCCGGTTGCGTATCAGAATTTGGGCATGATACCAGCCAGATTTTCTTTCTGCGCCCTTCGGTTGCAGAAAAAGAGGGGAATTGCAGGTGGCCTCCGAAGCGCTGGAGGCCCGGCTGGCCTTAGTGGCCGTATATCCGCATAGCCGTGTTCTGCACGGAGAGGTTATCCAAAGCAACTGAGCCGATGGACGTGCCACCCACAAGAACCTGCCCAATGGACATGTCGGCCTCAAAGGTGTTCAGGTCGACTGCCAGAGCTGAATCGCCATTGGCCCTGGTGCCGTGGTATATGTCCATGTCTACTTTGGCGCCGAGTTTTGTGATCAAGGGGTTGTTCGGATCAAATTCTGCGCCGGTCAGGTGCAGGTCTCGAATACCCAGAGCCAGGAAGTCAACGTCAACATCCAGATCATCGATTGCAAACAGAGTTTGCACGTTCATCTCATCGGTTGCAGTGTCGACACGGATTTTCAGTTCAGTTACCACACCATCCATAGCGAAATTGTTCGCTAACACCGTGGAGTCGGTGTGCCCTTGCAGCGTCCATTCGCCGGTTTTTACAGAAAAATCGATGGGAGCAGCAACCAGTGGGAATACGTTGATCAACGCATCGCCGTCATCGGCAATATCGATTTCGACCTTGATGTTGTCGATCAGATCACTGGACTCGTCGAACAGGAAACCCCGGATTGCCGGATCGGTAAATTCAGCAAACATATCGGTACGGTTGACACCGCCAATGGAAATATCTTTAATGGAAAGTGAGCCTTCATCCGTGTAAAGAAATTCCCCAATATTAACCTTGGTTTCTAGTTCAATGGTTACACCAGCTTGGCCGGTGATATTGCCCATATGTTTATCTTCAAGTGGTTTGAGTTCCGCGTGTGCCGCGAACGACAGGCTTGCAATGGTCAGCACCAGTACTGATTTCTTCAGGCTTTTCATAATAAATCCTTTTTTGCTTTTGTTATGAAGACCAGCCAGTTATAAGGCCGGCTGGCCGGGCGAGGGCTTCTTCAGGAAGCCCTCTTTTCCTTAAAGCTCCGGGGTCAACGTCAGGTTGATAGTGTTGCCAGAACCGGACAGGAACTGATTCAGAACGTCGGTCAGCAGACCGCAGTTTTCAAGAGGTGGCAGATTGTATTCACCGCTCACATCACCGCCAGTTGCCGGCGAGAATTTAGAGCCTTCGTTTGAGACCAGAGTGATATCCACAGGCTCGATCGACTGACAGTGATCGCCGCCGCCAACGCGGAAGGGGATGCCCCACAGCTTCAGCTGAACCTTGGGTACTTTCACATACAGGTGGGAATTGGCCGTCAGCTTTCCGTCAACCAGCGTGCCGGTGGTGATTTCAGACTGCTCGAATTCTACGTTCGCTACACCTCTCAGGCGGCTGAACAGCAGTTTGATCGAGAAGTGACCAACTGTTGGGTCAATGGCCAGGTCTGCCTCAAACGTGCCGCTAGCCAGCTCCAGCAAGGTTGCGATGCTGCCGTTCAGGGGCAAGGTGCTGTCTGAAGACTTGATGAACGTAGAGCCTTTCAGGCCTAACAGAATTTCGATTGCATCGCTTGATGCCTCGAAGCCTTCTGCACTGACTGGCACGGAGATTTCCGGGCTCTCTGTGTCGTTGGATGCGATCACCAGCTCGGCGTTACGGACACCTGTAGCGGCGGCTGTGAAGCTCACATCAATAGCACAGGTTTGCTCGGGTGCGACCGTGGTGCAGTTATTGGTCTGCAGGAACTCACTTGCGTCTGCGCCGGTAAGGTTGATGCTGTTGATCAGCAGGGTTTCGTTGCCGTTGTTGGAAACGGTGACCTGAGCGGATTCGCTTTGGCCTAGCTGAACCTGGCCCAAGCTTACAGATGCCGGTGTAACAGCAATTTCAGGAATCGGCGCAAGAACACTGCGACCACTCAGTGCAACGTTTACAGCACTGTTGTCTGCATCGGTGGAGTCGACGGTCAGCGTTGCACTCTGGGTGCCTTCGCCATCAGGAATGTAGGTCACGTTTACGTCACAGCTTTCGCCAGCCGCGATAGTGCTACAGCTGTTGCTCTGCATAAAGGCACTGGCGTTTGCGCCAGCAATCGAAACACCGTTGATGCCGAGTGCGGCATTGCCGGTGTTGCTCAGGGTAACGGTTTCATCTTTGGTTACACCTGCCTGTACATTACCAAACGCTATCTCGTCACGGTTTACCGCAATCCGTGGCGCTTCGGCAACGTCACCTTCCACGGTAACGGTTTGCAGCAAGTTGTCTTGGCCCTCGAGCAGCGTGCAGTTGGTTGTAATCTCACCGATAGGAGCGGGAGCGATCTCGCCGTTGGCTGTGCGTGCAACCAGGTTTAGCGTTAGTCCGCCAACGCGGATTTCTGCATTACCCACATCCTGGTCGGTAAATATGAATTCTGGCGCCTGGCCGTCGGCTGGAACAGTGAATGCGCCGGTTTCCTCCGGGATCGGGCTCTGGGGGATGGTGAGAGTAACAACCTGCTCAGCGGTGCGGCTTGGCGTGGTGATCTGGTTGGTGTTTATCGCAGACCCTTCAACAGTTGTTGAGCCGACCAGTTTCAGGCCAGTGCGTGAGTCGTCGTTTACCACTGTCATCGCGGTTACGTTAAACCCTGGTAACGGGGTGCCAACGGTTGCGCTTGTAGGGATGTCTGCGCTGATCTCAGCGCTGATGGGCTGGTCGCCGATCAACGGGAATGGGCAGGTGAACTGCAGGTTAGTAGAGACCGGGCTGGCAAGCGCGCTTCCGGCGCCGGACATTAATGCCGCAGCTGCCAGTGCAGGCGCGAGTACGCGCCCGCCGGGATAGGAATTCCTGAGTTTCATGAGTTCGTCCTCTGTAAAGCATCGTTGTTATAGGAGGGAGCGCAGACAACACCGACAAGGACTGCTCGATCGGACTTGCAAAGACCCTTTAGTCACGCGTTTAAACGCAAATGTGCAGGACTATTAGGCCTTCGGAGGCCGCAACGGGTCATTGCCGTTCCCGGCATAAATTTTGTCTAAAGCGGAGATAGGGTGCAGAGAATGTTGAAACCGTGACCGGTTTCAAATTGCTCTACAATCCTTTTCCAGGAAGGTAGTTATTTTGTTTTGCGGGACTGTTTGCGGACATCGCCAGGTGTTTGGCCAGTCCAGCTACGATACGCTTTTGTAAAACTTGCCTGGTCGCTGAAACCCAGCTTTTCAGCAATGGACTCTAGTGGAACATTGGTGTCGTTCAGATAGAGGGATGCGAAGTTTTCGCGAATTTCGCTTCTTACTTCACGAAACGATGTGCCTGCGCTTTCAAGACGCTGGCGCAGGGTGCGGGTGCTGATATCCAGCCGCCGGGCAATGTTGCTAGTGGTGCATGGCCGGCCTGGCTGGCTCATGATCATTTCTCGCACTTGAGTGTGTGTCTCGTCGGCCAGGCTGACTGTTTCTCCGGTATTTCTTCGGCTTCGGGCCAGCAAAAATTTCAAGCTGGTGTTGTTTTTTTGGGTGGGTTGCTCTTTAAGCGCCATGGTTATCTGGTTGCAGGGTGCATCAAAGCGGAATTCGCAATCCGGAGCAAGCGTCTGCCATGAACAGGCGTCGCGCCGTGCAGAGAACGCAAACTGAATATCAAAGTGTCCACAAACCTCTGCAGATATGCGGTGAATGCTGCCCATATACATTTTAGTCACGCATGGGCTTAACTCGCCAAGCCCCCAAGTATCGAGCAGGCGTATATGAAAGGTTGATCCGGTTGAATTCAGCTCCATGTCCATCAGCGGAAGGCCGACACGGAGATACTGAACAATCATGCTAATGAGTTGCCGGGGATTATCCTGGCCGAGCACCGCGAAGCCCAGCAAACCATGGCTGGGTAAATCCAGCTGTTGTCCAAACTGGAAAGCCGCTCGTTCGTCGTTCATCAGCCAATCAGCCTTTTGCAGCACTGACGTTATCTGCTGCATACAGATACTTGCGTCCGGATCATTCAGCACGTCTTCAGTTATATCGGTATCGTTAAGAATAGCCGCCCGTTTCACGCCCCTGCGTTCCATAAATTCAATGAAACGGCGCGCGTAACGTGCCGAAATGAGAGGCACCTCAAGGGCCATGCGATTCGAAATGTCCATATTCCTATCCCTGAGACGGGTGTAGCCCGTAACATCGTCATGTTTTACGATTCTTACTGTTAGAAGCTCTATACCGCAGGCTTTCTTTAAGAGGCAGTATAGGCAGGTCGAGCTTGTGTTATTTTCGGGGCCCGTCACGAAATAGCTGTCATGGCCGGATATGACAATGAAACATTCGTCAGGTTGAGCCTATGAGGCCGGAGAGCGCTTGCAGAAACCGTCTGTAGTATCCGTTAGTGAAGAATCACTCTGCATCGTTTGCGAGCAGGGTGTGCTGGCTCATTTTCGGATAGTGAGTGGTCGGGAATACCTGCGCTGCTCGCATTGCGAAGCAACGATTATGGCGCAAAAAAGTTGGCTTGCGCCGGATGAGGAGCGGGCGGTTTACGACCTTCACAACAATGATTCGGATGATCCGGGTTATCGGGCTTTTCTCGAAAAGCTTGCTTCACCCTTGGTTGAATGTGTTCCGCTAGGCGCTTTGGGGCTGGATTTTGGCTGTGGGCCCGGCCCTGCGCTAGCAAAGATAATGCGTGAGGCGGGAATGGATGTGATGCTTTACGACCCCTTTTTCTATCCGGCGCAGTCAGCACTAGGTCAGCAGTACGATTTCATTACCTGCACAGAAGTGGTGGAGCATCTGCATCGCCCGGCAGAGGTATTTCGTCAGCTGGATGGTTTGTTAAAGCCCGGCGGCTGGCTTGGCATAATGACTTGCTTTCAGACCTGCGATGACCGGTTTGACAACTGGCATTACCGGCGGGATCCTACACATGTTGTGTTCTATCGCGAGGCGACACTGGGGCTTATTGCCAAGCGCCTAGGCTGGACAATGTCAGTGCCCCGAAAGGATGTGGCGATCTTTCAGAAGCCTTTAGGTCTCATCCGATAGAGGACCTAGAACGTCGAAAGCCCCGTTGCTTCCATCAGGCGGTAGCGCCAATAACGCAGCATCGAGTCGTCTGCCCAGTGTTCATAGGGCAAGCTCATGACAGGGTCGCTGTCGGGGCCGGATTGCCACTGTTGCTCAAAGAAACCAGCTATTTTTATGGCTATTGCCGAATCTCGCGGCACGGAAACCCACACATCGGTTTCAAGATTCAAGTCGTCCAGGTTGCGCCGCGTAAAATTCGCAGAGCCTAATAATAGCTCGGTGGGGCCTGATTCTGGCCGCAGAATGAGCGATTTGCTATGGCATTGCTCGCCGGAGGTATTGCACCAGCGAACAGGAATGCCGACTTTGTGAAGCTCCAAGGCGACCTGTCGATTGGGTATGCCGCTTTTTGGGTGGCCGAAGGCTTCGCTGTTAGCGTCGAGAAGTACGCGCAGATTCACGCCGCGTTCATGGGCGTCGAGTAGGGCGGCAACAACCGCCCTGTGTGAGAGATAGAAAAACGCGAGATCTAGCCGGCTACCGCTCTGCGCGCTGGTGATCATCCGAAGGGCCGAATCCAGGATCGCAGATTCTGTTTTTACCGCAATTTTACCCACCGACTGCTGATCGGTTGTCTGAGTGGCATTCGCCGCGCTGATCAGCTTATCCAGCGTTGGACTGGTCTGGCCGGACATGTTCAGAACCGCTTGCTCGCTTTTCAGAACATCGATGACCGCCGGGCCGGTAAAACTGATGGCGGTATTGCTGTGCCGGCTGCTGCCATCGTGCGGATTGGCAGAGGTTACCAGGGCGCGTAGTTTGTCTCCTTCATCTGCGACCAGAACTTTACGATGGTTTGCCTTGAAGTTGGGTAGGGCAAGGTAGCTTCGAATGGTGACAGGTTGTGATCCGATGGCGTTCGGCAACCAGCCGCCTTCGGGATTATTGCCGAACCACTGACAGCAGAGTCGCCAGATTGCTGACCAAGCCGGGTTGCTGTCACGAAGTGGCGCCAGGTTGGTTTCCGTTACCGAAATGCCCGCCTGCCGTAGCGCCTGAAACCAGGGCAACACCGAGCCGCCGTAAAGAGTATTCAGCGGGTCAGAGATAACCACAATCTCTAGCTCCGGCTGCTCGGCCTTCCGGCTGATTAGGGCGTCGGTCAGTTGTTGTGAGAGTGGCCGGTGTTCTATGCCTTCAGGGCTGCTGCTGTTGAAGAGAAACATGTCGAGCAGCACAAAGGATTTGGCCCGGCTGATAAGGCGCAGTATTTCGTCAAAAATTTCATGATCCCGGGTTTCTGAACCATCACTGTGATGATAGGTCGCATCTACCAGCAGCACTTCGCCACTCAAGGGGAGTGAGTCACCATTGTGGCTGATGCCGGGAGGCAAGGGCTTGTAGGTATGATACAAGCCCACACCAACGAGTATCAGAACAATGAGCGCGAATAATATCGTCCGTGACATAAGGATCCAGTTTTTGCGAAGCGGTTTTAGCCGGTTTTATTCTCAGCGACCAGGGTGGAAAATCGCTTAAGTAACCCTGAAGCTTCTGGGGCACTGGTAACCGAATCAATCATGGCTTGTGAGTCAAACCCTTCGCGTTCCAGCTCGAGTGTCTGCACACCCAAATAGGCTTCCATAATGGCGCCAGAAAATTCTGGATGGAACTGCACGCCCCAAGCGCATTTGCCCACTCGGAATGCCTGATGCGGCTCAAACTCGTTTTTAGCGAGCAGAATCGCCTCGGATGGTAGGCGCAATACCGACTGTTTGTGGGTAAGTTGAGCGCTGAAACTGTTCGGCATGCCCTGAAATAATGGATCGTCCTGGGCGCTGGTCAACAATTCCACGCGATGGGTGCCGCTCTCGCGTCCGTTGGGGTGATAGCCAACCTCTCCACCCAGGGCATGGGCTAGTAACTGGTGTCCATAGCATACGCCGAGCACCGGCACGGATTGATCCACCGCCTGCGCCAGCCATTTTGCAGCGTTCTCGCTCCAAGGCTTCCGATCGCTGACCATGGCCGGGGAGCCAGTTACCACGATACCGTCCCAGTCTGTGGGGTCTCCGGGTAGCTCTCCGGCTTCCGTATTAAGCACGGTAATGTCTAACCCGGACGACAGCCCTCGCAAGAACCATTCGTCGAAATCGCCGAACTGTTCTTTGACGGCTGGATAGGTGCTGCCTGTTTTAAGGATCACAACTTTAGGGTTTGGTTGGCTCACTCTTCAGGCTACTCTTCAGGCAATTCGGCGTTGTGGAAGATGTTTTGCACATCGTCCAGCTCGTTCAACATATCGAGAAACTTCTCGAACAGCGGAATGTCATCGCCCTCCACAGCTGTGGTGGTTTTCGGCAGGAACTGGATGTCATCCACGTCGAAATCAATGTCGGCGAAGGCGTCGGTTAGTGCCAGGCGGGCTTTGGCGTATTCGGTGTTCGGCGTGAAAACAGTGATCTGGCCGTCTTCATTTTCGATATCAGTCACGTCGACATCGGCTTCCATCAGCGCTTCAAGTGCAGATTCTTCTTCACCCTTGAACACAAAAATTGCGCTGTGATC
>JBQCZX010000087.1:0-16614 GCA_052089485.1 Marinobacter sp.
ACAGTTAGCAAAAAGGATTATCGGGCAGGCAAAGCTGGTTGATCGTCTTCTCATTGCATTACTGGCCGATGGGCACCTTCTGGTAGAGGGTGCTCCCGGGCTGGCAAAAACCACCGCTATAAAAGCTTTGGCAGATCATTTAACAGGTGATTTTCACCGCATTCAGTTCACCCCGGACCTGCTGCCATCCGATGTTACCGGCAGTGAAATCTACCGGGCAGAAACCGGCCTGTTCGAATTCCAGCGCGGGCCGATTTTCCATAACCTGGTACTGGCGGATGAAATCAACCGCGCCCCTGCCAAGGTGCAGTCTGCCTTGCTGGAGGCCATGGGCGAGCGCCAGGTAAGCGTGGGGATGCGCACTTTTCCCCTCGACCGGCTATTCATGGTGATGGCCACCCAGAACCCCATTGAGCAGGAAGGCACCTACCCCCTGCCCGAGGCTCAGCTAGACCGATTCCTGATGCACGTGGTGATTGGCTATCCTTCGGCGCAAGCCGAACAGGCAATTCTGCACCTGGCCAGACGTGACTATCGTCAAGGCCAACCCGACGCTGTTATCCGGCTAACCGCCGAGCAGGTTTTCGAAGCCCGGTCTGAGGCTGCCGATGTATTCATGGCCGAATCGGTTGAGGAATATTTGTTGGCGCTGGTACTGGCAACAAGAGATCCAGGTACGTTGGATCCGGAGCTGGCACGCTGGACGGCATTTGGCGCCAGCCCTCGGGGCACGATCGCCCTCGACCGCTGTTCTCGTGCTATTGCGTGGCTAGACGGCCGAGATTATGTAACCCCGGATGATGTTCGGGCGGTGGCATTCGACGTGCTTCGGCACCGGATTTTGCTGACCTTTGAAGCCGAGGCTGAGGGCATAACGGCCGACACAGTGATACAACGCCTGATTGACCGTGTACCAGTGAGCGCCTGAGGCTGGACATGGATGTAACCGATAGCGATGCAATAACCCGCATCAGCCTGCAGGCACTTATTCGCCTGCAGGCTGATGCCAGGGCGCTGAAACTGCCATCAGCGCGCCCGTCGCGAGCGCGGCATGCCGGGCTTCAGCACTCGTCCCAGCGCGGGCGAGGAATGGCGTTTGCCGAAGTGCGGCTGTATCAGCCGGGCGACGATATCCGCAGCATTGACTGGCGGGTAACCGCCCGGCGCCAAGCACCCCACACCAAACTCTACGAAGAGGAACGAGAACGCCCAGTACTGCTGCTGTGCGACCTAGGCCCCACGCTTTTCTTTGCCAGTGCCGGTGCCTTCAAGCAGGTGCGCTGTGCTCAGCTTGCGGCCATTCTTGCTTGGCTCTCGCTGTCGGCAGGCGATCAGGTAGGCGGCATTGTCTTTAACGGCAACACTTTGACGGTCCAACGCCCGGCAAGGCGCAAAAAATCCGTACTGCGACTGCTAGACACGCTGGCCAGCCAGCAACGCGCATCGGTCGATGGCTCGGCATCAGAAACCACCCTTGATATGGCTCTTGCGGAAGCACGAAGAGTTGCCCATACCGGCAGCCGTATCTTTGTAATCAGCGATTTCCTCAGCGTATCGAAGAACACCACCTCGTTGCTGGGCGCGCTTGCCCGCCATAATGCCGTTAGCGCGTTAAGGGTTGTTGACCCACTGGAACAGGAACTTCCCCAAAGCGGTCGTTTCGCCATTGCCGGAGAGGAAGGCCCAGTGTGGTTTGATGCATCTAACAGCCGTTTTCAGAAGGCGTGGCATGAAAAGATCACCCACCACGAAGCCGCGCTTGAAGAGTGCTTTCGTTTGTCTGGCGTCCACGCAACAAATGTTTCAACCCGAGAAGCACCGGCGGTGAGCCTCAAATCCATACTTGGGCCTGGAGGTCGAATCGGATGATGCCCGACGATCCCCTGAGTCAACTTCGCGATATTCACCTACCACAAGCCGGAGGCTTTTGGCCGCCAGCGCCAGGCTGGTGGGCTCTGGCGTTCGTGCTCCTAACGGCTGTGGCAGCACTCGTTTGGCTAATCCGTCGTCGCCATCGGCGAAACCTTTGGTTAAAGTTGGCAAAAGCTGAGCTGGCCGACCTCGAACGCACAGCCGTGAAGGAGCCACAGTGGTTTACGCAACTGAATACACTGCTCAAACGCGTGGCACGGGAGCGTTACCCAAGTGAGCACCCCGAAGCACAATCTGGCGAACAGTGGGCCGCCTACCTGCTAGCCCACCTCCCCAATGACCAGCTTGCCCAGCAAGCGGTTGTGGCGGCGCTGGTAAACAGTGCCTGGCAGCGGAAGCCAACAGCTGAACCCGCACAGGCCTTGGATTTCGCCCGAATCTGGCTGGAGGCGCAAAAATGCTGAGCCTCGCCTACCCTTGGGTACTGCTGCTGATTTTGGTGCCCTTGCTTCTACAGTGGAAAAAACCGACGGCGCACACCGTAGATGCGCCCGTTTTCCCCGTCGGCCATTGGCTCTCAGACCTGCCCGGCGTTACTCGCCAAGGTAACGCGGCGCCGCGCTGGCAAACGCTGCTGCTATTACTAGCCTGGGTACTGCTGGTGCTGGCATTGACACGACCGCAGCATGTGGGCGAGCAAGTTCAGATGCCAGTGTCTGGGCGCGACCTCATGCTGGTAGTGGATATTTCACCCAGTATGGAAGAGCAGGACATGGTCATTCAGGGCCGTAGCATTAACCGCCTGCAAGCCGTAAAAAGAGTCCTGAACGAATTCATTGCCCGCCGCGAGGGGGACCGGCTTGGTCTCATCTTGTTTGGCACAGAGCCTTACGTGCAGGCGCCTCTAACATTTGACCTCAAAACCCTTGAAACACTTTTGCAGGAATCGGGTATCGGCATGGCCGGGCGGGCTACCGCCATTGGCGATGCGGTCGGCCTGGCCACCAAGCGCTTAAGAGATAGACCTCAGCAGCAACGAGTAGTGGTGCTGCTCACAGACGGCGCCAACACAGCTGGCCAAATCACGCCAGACAAAGCGACAGAAATAGCTGCGGCCGCCGGTGTTCGCCTGTACACCATTGGCATTGGTGCCGACTCCATGATCCAGCGAGGGCTGCTCGGCTCCCGCCGGGTAAATCCCTCCAGAGATCTGGATGAAAACCTACTGACCCGAATGGGCCAACAAACCGGCGGAAAGTATTTTCGCGCCCGCAGCCTGCCGGAGCTAGAACTGATTTACGAAACAATCAACCAACTTGAACCCATTGAGCTGGACGGAAAATTCTACCGGCCAGTGACCGATCTGTTTTTTTGGCCTGCGGGTATGGCGGCGGCACTCTGGCTGAGCCTGTTTCTTTTTCGGCGTAGCTCAGGCAGGTTCACCCGGGCTCGTAACCACCCAGGCGAGAGCGTGAACCATGGCTGATTTTCACTTTATTCGCCCGTTTTGGCTTCTGCTGTTGTTGATGGTGCCAGTGCTCTATCTACTACTGAAACGCAAAGGTTCGGGCGATAGCGGCTGGTCCAGCCTGATTCCTGAGCAGCTTCTATCGCCGGTTATCCGACGCTACGGCGGCGCTTCACAAAAACCCGGATCAAGGCTTTTTCCGGCAATCAGCGCGGTTGTCATCCTGGCGATAGCCCTTGCAGGGCCGGCTTGGCGTGAGGCGCCTACGCCCCTAAAAAAACCGGGAGACAGCTTGGTCATTGTACTCGACCTGTCGCTATCCATGCTGGCCACAGACCTGAAGCCAGATCGCCTTACCCGGGCAAAACGCAAGATTCGCGATATTTTGGCGGTTCGTGAGGGCGGCCTCACTGGGTTGGTGGTGTATTCGGGAGACGCCCACGTGGTGACCCCTCTCACCGACGACAGCCGTACGCTCACAGGCATGCTCAACGTGCTCGAGCCAGTCATCATGCCGATTCAGGGCAATCGCTCCGACCTGGCTGTTACAAAAGCCCGCACACTTCTAAAACAGGGTGCCCCAGGCAACGGCCGTATTCTGTTGATTACTGATAAGGTGTCAGAGCGCTATATAATCCCGATTAACGAGTCACTCAAAGGTAGCGGCTTTGCTCTGAGCACTTTGGCGGCAGGCACCCGTGGTGGCGGTCCCATTCCGCTTGCCCGGCGCGGTTTTATCAGGGATGGCGGCAATATTGTCATAGTACGCACCGACCCCGACCTGCTCGCAGAGCTTGCCCGCAACAACGGCGGCAGAAGCCATACGCTCACAGTAAATGACAGCGACATAGCTAGCCTGAGCCTCAGCCCCGAGGAATCAGA
Source organism: Marinobacter sp. (assembly GCA_052089485.1). Taxonomy (GTDB): domain Bacteria; phylum Pseudomonadota; class Gammaproteobacteria; order Pseudomonadales; family Oleiphilaceae; genus Marinobacter. The sequence goes on from JBQCZX010000087.1 coordinate 4,223, forward strand.
CGAGTGGCAGGACGCGGATAGCGGTCTCACCGTTAACCGCTGGAAGGACGACGGTTACTGGCTATTATGGCTAGCACTGCCGCTGTTGCTCCTGGGCTGGCGCCGGGGGGCCTTCACCGTCATGGCGTTGCTTCTGTTGCCCGCGATACCTCAGCCGGCCGCAGCCATGGACTGGGACAGCCTCTGGCAACGGGAAGATCAGAGAGCCGCAGAGCTGATTCAGCAAGATGCTGGCACAGCAGCGAAGCTGCTCAAGTCGCCGGAATGGCGGGGCTCGGCGCTCTATAAAGCTGAGAATTTTGAAGAAGCCGCCAAGGCGTTCGCCGCAACGGAGTCGCCCCTGGCGGATTATAATCGCGGCAACGCCCTGGCCCGGGCCGATAAATTGGAAGAGGCCCTTAAGGCCTACGACAGCGCTCTGGATCGCAACCCGGAGTTGGAAGACGCCCGAGTAAACCGGCAACTGGTGGAAGACCTACTTCAAAAGCAGGAAGAGAATTCCAGCCAGGATCGGGGCGATGGCGATCAAGGCGATGGTGATCAAAATGAGGACGACCAAAGCTCTTCGGATTCATCCGGGGACGATGGCCAGCAACAGAGTGACCGTTCCGAACCATCCGACGAAAACCAAGGTCAGGAGGGTTCTCAAAACTCTGAAAGCGAACCTGAGCAGTCCCAGGGACAGGGACAGGGACAAAGCGGCGCACAAGAGGAGTCTGGTGAAGAGCAATCCGAAGATGCATCGCAAAGCGGAGATTCGAACGCCACTGGCGCAGAACCAGGTAGCGAAGAAGCCCAAGCCCCGGCCCAAGTATCCGAAACACCTCTTACCCAGAGCCAGGAACAATCACTGCGACGAATTCCTGATAACCCTGGCGGCCTTTTACAAAGAAAATTCCTGCAGCAATATCAGGAACGCCAGACACCATCCGATGAAGGCGATACACCATGGTAAAGCGGCTGAACATTCCAACAATTCGGCTGGCATTTCTTGCGGCATTGATGGTTCTCTGGCTACCAGCCCTTGCTGGCGAGCTTACCGCAGAGCCAGACAACACCCGGCTATACGAAGGTGATGTCTTGACGCTCACAGTCAAGGGCAGCACAAAAATTGACATCAGCCTGAGCAATATTTTGGATTTTGATATCTCCAGCCTGCCCGCGCCGGATATTGAAAAGGTGTCTCCAGACTTCGACATATTGGCCCGCAATCAGCGCTACAGCATACGCACCGTAAATGGCGATATGGTGGGGGAAATAATCTGGACGTATCAGCTTTCACCCACATCAACCGGGAAGCTCACCATCCCTTCCCTTACCTTTCAGGATTCCGTATCCAACCCGGTAACGATAGAGGTAGTGGATGGAAACCCTCCAGGTGACGAGAACGCAACCCAGGACAGTTTTATAGAACTGACCGCCGACAAGGCGGAAGCCTATGTTCAGGAACAGCTCATTCTTACCGTGCGACTGTTCTTCCGGGGCAATCTTATTCGCGGTGAACTGTCTGATCCTGAGCATCCCCATGTCATCATGGAAACTCTAGGTAAACAGCAGGAATCCTCACGCATGCGCGATGGCGTGCGCTACCGGGTGGTGGAACGGCGTTATGCATTATTTCCACAAAAGCCTGGCGCATTGAACCTGCCCGCTATTCGCTTTGAAGGCCAGGCACGAGCTGCCGATGGCTCGCTTAAGTTTCTACGGGACAGCGCAGAACTTTTTGAAGTGCAGGTGAAAGATGTGCCCGCAGAGTTTAGTGGCTCAACCTGGTTGCCGGCAACCAACCTTACGCTGGCTGAGGCGGGCATGCCGCCAACCCTGAACCTGAAAACCGGCGACAACCTTACACGCACACTGAGCCTGCAGGCCGCGGGCTTGCCTTCAGAGGCCCTGCCTCCCCTACCAGACTCTGTGCCAGAGGGGCTTCGCATTTATCCTGAGAACGCTCAACGGGACACCACCGTTGGCCCGAATGGTATTACCTCAACCCTTACTCAGACCAGAGCACTGGTTCCGGTGGAAACGGGCAAGCTCACGCTCCCGGCCATTCGTATTCCTTGGTGGGATACTGAATCCAACAGCGAAAAAGTGGCGGTTATTCCAGCGCAGACCCTGAACGTAGTCAGTGCAGGTGGGGAAAATACCACCATTCCGCCAGTGACAGGCTCACCGGATAGCCAAAGTACTCAACCAGAGGCCAGCCGCGACGAGAGCATCGCCGTGGATAAGACCGACAACGGACATTTCTGGCAATGGGTTAGTCTTGCGCTGGCTGGCATCTGGGTGCTGACCATGCTGGCTTGGTGGCGAACCCGTCAAATAGCCTCCCAATCGCCGGCCGATACTCACTCAACAGGCGCGCCGAACGAGCAAGCGGCATTCGGGCAGCTTATTGATGCTGCCAAGGAAGGCCGTGCCTCTACGCCTGGGCTGTTTGTAAACTGGGCGAATCGACGTTTGCCTGGCCACAACTTCAGCTCAGCAGGAGATGTCTTCCGGATATTCCCAGAACCTGATCTGGAAGCGGAGTTACGCAAACTGCAGGCACACCTTTTCAGCCGAGGCCATACCGGTGGAGAAAATAGTCAAGAAATCAACATAGATAGGTGGAATGGAAGCGCTTTAATCCAGGCGCTCAAGCAAGCCCGGGGAAGGATGGAAAGTGCATCGTCAGAAGATGGCTTGCCCAAGCTCTACCCAGACAACCTCTCGGTGTCGGGGTAGAGAGTAGCGGCAAGCCTGAGGGCCGCTCAGTCGATCAACTGCTTGTCGATGACCAGTTCTACGGGAGCATCCTGGTCTTCCGAAACCGCGATGGGCGAATCTGTGCTGCCCTGCCAGTCACCCGGCTGAGCTTTGATACTGCCCGAACGTGTCAGGCGGGCCGTTACAACCACTTCTTCTACGCCAGATATCACAGCTTGCGGGGCCATGGCATGGCTGTCGTCCAGCCGAAGCTCAGCGGGCAAATCGCCAGCGGTTAATCTAACGACAGCCAGAGGCGGCCCCCCTTTTTCACCGGCTGCACGGGCAAAGAGAAATAGCGTGGTGTCTGCTGGAATATCCTTTTGGAAGGCCGTATCAAGCGCCACCCGAACGGTTACACCCACACGCCTTGCGTCTGAGCCGTCATCCGGAGTTTTAAGAGCAGACTTTGCTGCCGGCGGCTGTTCCCCGAGGCGCGCATAAGCCTCGTTTATACCGCCCTGGATAGACGCCAGTTGCGGGTGGTCAGGCGCTACCGTCTGGACACGCTCCCAGTACTCGATTGCGTCGCGGTAGTTGCCTTGGCTGAACGAATGAATGCCCAGCAACCCGAGGGAGTTAACCTCATCAGGATTCAGCGACCTCGCTTCTTCAATGGCAGATGTTACCTTGTCGTTCATGGCGCCTTGACTGAGGAAAAACTGCGCTTGAGCAGCCAGGCCCAAAGCCACAGCCCGAGAACCATCATCGGAGCTAACGCTATCAGCCAACTTGCGGAATGCCCAGGCAGCGTCTTCATGGCGCTCTAGTCGCATGTATGTTTGGCCTAGCATAGCCCAGCCGTCTGGGTTATCTGGGCTTGATTCGAGCCGTGCTTGCAATTGCGATGCTAGCTCGTTCATCTGTGCGGCGCGGCCCTCGTCCGAGTTGCCCAACTCCTGCATGGCAACAAAAGACTCAACGCTATCCATCGCACCCCACTGCCCATAGAGCAGAACCGTGGCCGCAGGAATCAAGAGTATTGAGAACAGAGCAACCGCCATAGCGGCCTTGCGGCCAGGTACGGTTTTGGCGGGAGCTTCGTTATCCGGAACATCGTCCAGCATGGCGCCGGCAAGTTCGTCCCTAAGTTGTTGGTAGCTTTCTTTATCGATAATGCCCGCTTGATGCTCTTTTTCCAGCTCCGCCATGCGGCTGCGATAGGCCATCAGGTTTTGGTTTCGGAGATCTGTCTGCTGTCGGGCGCCCCGACGGTGGAACATCACGGGGTAGAGTACAAACCCCAGGGCAAAAATAATCAGTACCGTTGCGGCAATCCAAAAGGTTTCGGTCATGGAGATATCGTCACAGGTTCAAAATGAATAAAGCGGTGCGTGTCGCTGCCAGGCCAGGCATTTGCTCTGCGTGCAGATCAGCCGTTGCCGTTCTGATTCCGTTCCGCGAGCATTTTATCAATCCGAGCCTGCTCCTCAGCGCTCAGTTTCGGCGCAGTCGTGCCTGCCCTGCGCGAGCGAGCAACCACGCCAACCACCAACAGAAGGCCGCCAAAAACGGCAATGGCGGGTGTTGCCCAAAGCACAAAGGTACGGCTGTCTAAGTCCGGCTTGTATTTCACAAACTCACCAAAACGACCAACCAGAGAATCGACTATTTTGTCGTTGCTTTCGCCATCCAGCATCATCTGGTAAACAGCGTTTCTCATGTCTTTGGAAATAGGCGAATTTGAATCCGCAATATTCTGGTTCTGGCATTTGGGGCACCGCAGTTCTGAAATAAGATCTTGGTAACGCTGCTCTTCGCTGCGGCTTTCAAAATCGTAGACAGCATCCACATCTGCAGTGGATATGCCAGATGCTGCCACGGCTATAAGCAAACACATAATACGAAGCATTAACCGTTCTCCCGCGCTTCGTTAATCACCGGCAACAAAACCTGCTCCCACACCTGAGTGTTCACAACACCCACATGGCGATAACGCACCACACCCGAGGCATCAATCACAAAGGTTTCCGGTGCACCGTAAACCCCCAGATCAAAACCCAGCGTGCCTTTGGGGTCATAGATAACCGTGCTGTATGGGTCGCCCAACTTGTCCAGCCAGACCAGCGCATTGTCGCGGCTATCCTTGTAATTAAGCCCGATGATCGCAACCTTCTTTTCTTGGGCAAGCCACATCAGGTCGTCATGTTCGTCGCGACAGGCGGGACACCAGGTGCCCCAAACATTCAGCAGCGTAATCTCGCCCTGAAACAGACTCTCGTCCAGATTACTTTCAGGGCTCTGCAGGTCCTTGAGAATGAACGCAGGAACCTGCTTTCCTACCAGCGCAGAATCCAGCTTTGTCGGATCCTTACCAATGCCCTTGAACAGAAAAACACCCACTACGACTGCCACCAGCAAGGGCAGAAAAAGCAAAATCCGCTTCATGAAACTGCTCCAGCTGTGCCCCGGGGGCCTTTTTTAGCCGGCGGCGAGTTTGATGAGGCTCCTGAAGACGCTGAAGGCTCCGTAACCCGTTCACGTATGCGGTAACGGCGATCTGATATGGCCAAGAAGCCACCGGCTGCCATAAACAGGGCCCCCAGCCAGAGCCAACGGATTAGTGGCTTGTACTGTAGCCGAATGGCCCAGGCGTTATCAGAAATCCGCTCACCCACCGCCACAAAGATATCCCGGAACAGGCCACCGTCAATATCCGCTTCGGTCATAACGCTCATCCCAACCGCGTATTGGCGTTTTTCCGGATGCAGTTCGGCAACAGATTTGCCGTCCAACATAACCTCAAAACTGCCGTACTGAGCGGTGAAATTTTGGCCTTGGCGTTCACCAATATCCACAAAGCGAAATTGATAGTCACCAACCTCGGCAACATCGCCAGGCACCATGCGCACATCACGCTCAATGCCGTAGTTAGACACAACCGTTGCACCGGCCATGGTAAGGGCAAGGCCAAGATGCCCAAGCACCATGCCGTAGTAGCTTCGAGACTGGCGCTTGAGGCCGTGGATGCGTCCCTTCCTGGAAGAGGATTTATCCCACAGATCCCAGAACGTTGCCGTGGTTACCCAAACGGCTGCAAACACGCCAAGGAACGCCCATGGACTAAAGCCACCATAAACGACCATAACCGCCGTGCTGATCAGCACGCTCACGGCCAGAGGCCACAGCAGCTTGCGCCCCAGCCAACCGGCGTCTGTTTTTTTCCAACGGGAGAAGGTGCCAACGCCCATTAAAAGACCGGCAGCCACTGCAAGAGGGCTAAAGGTAAGGTTAAAGAACGGCTCACCGATAGAAATCTTGCCCAGTTCAAAGAAATCAAGAACCAGCGGGTACAGAGTGCCCACCGCTACCAACAATGTTGCCGAAACCAGCAATACGTTGTTCAGTAGCAGGAATATTTCCCGCGACAAGGAACCATAGCGGGAACGCACGTGAACAACCGGCGCTCTGAACGCGTAAAGCACCAAGCTTGCAATAATAGTGAGTGCCATAAGAGCCAGCAGGAAAGTGCCGCGCTCAGGGTCAGATGCAAACGCATGCACCGAGGTAAGCACACCGGAGCGAACCAGGAAGGTACCCAGCAGGCTAAGCGAGAAAGTGACAATCGCCAACAACACGGTCCAGCTTTTGAAAACACCGCGTTTTTCCGTCACCGCCAACGAGTGCATCAGAGCCGTTCCAGACAACCACGGCAACAAAGAGGCGTTCTCAACCGGATCCCAGAACCACCAGCCGCCCCAGCCAAGCTCGTAGTAAGCCCACCAGCTTCCGAGGGCGATACCCACGGAGAGAAATGACCAAGCAACGGTTGTCCAGGGCCTAGACCATCTGGCCCATGCGGCGTCCAAACGGCCGTTGATCAATGCCGCAATGGCAAAGGCAAACGCCACTGCGAAGCCGACATAGCCCATATAGAGCATAGGCGGATGAACAATCAACCCAAAGTCTTGCAGAAGTGGGTTCAAGTCTGCGCCGTCAGCCGGCACGTTGGGTAGCAATCGGTCAAACGGGTTAGATGTGACCACAATAAAGAGCATGAACCCGACACTGACCATGCCCAGAACTGACAATACCTGAGAAATCATCACCGATGGCAAACGACGACTGAAGATGGCAACCGCCATCGTCCACCCAGCCAACATCAGTATCCAAAGCAGAAGTGAGCCTTCGTGGCCGCCCCATACAGCACTGAACTTGTAATACCAAGGCAGCATGCTATTGCTGTTGTTGGCAACGTAGGCCACTGAAAAATCGTCCGTTAAAAATGCGTGGGCAAGCACGGCAAACGCCAGCCCCACAAACACAAACATGCCCGCTGCGAGAGGCCGCGCAAACGCCTGGAGGTTGTCCCGGCCGGTGAGTGAACCCACAAGGGGTACAACTGAAAGAAGCACTGCAAGCAACAGCGCGAGTATCAGTGCAAGCTGTCCGAGTTCGGGATACATCAAAGCTCTCCAGGAATCAGGCTGTTGATCGTGATGGGTTTAGTAGGTTGTAGGCTCTGCACTTTCACTGGCTGCCTTACTCTGATTTCTAGAGGCCTTTTCAAGGGCGTCGGAAACCTCTGGTGGCATGTAGTTTTCATCGTGCTTGGCCAGAACCTGGTCTGCGACAAAACGGCCTTTGTTATTGAGCCGGCCCATGGCAACAATACCCTGCCCTTCAGCAAACAGATCCGGCAGGATGCCAACGTACTCCACGGGTACCGAGGCGCTGTAATCTGTTACCAGGAACTCTACTTTCAGGCTTTCCGGGTCTCGCACAACCGAGCCTTCTTCTACCATGCCGCCAGCGCGAATCCGCACCTCAACTGGCGCCTCACCGGCAGAAATCTGGCTGGGATCGTAAAACAGATTAATGTTCTGGCGCAGTGCATAGGTTGTCAGTGCCACTGCCACAGAGAGGCCTACCAGTAGAAACAGAACAATGGTCAGCCGCTTTTTACGGATCGGGTGCATTTACATACCTGTCAGTCAGTCTTGGGAAACGTTTACGCGCGCGAATGAGGCAGAAGGTGTCACAGACGAATCTATTTTACTCTTCTGGGCCTGAAACTCATAACCACGACGGCAAGATTCAATAGCAGCATTCCTGGCCCGTACGGACCAGATCATCATCGCCGCCAGCAATACGAAAAACACAGCGTAACAGGCCCAAACATAGGGCCCGTGGCCTTCCATGGTGATAAACGCCGAAAAGGAATCAAATGCCATAGATCAACCCTTCCCCTTCATTACGAGTTCTTTTACCCAGCGAGTGCGCTGATTCCTGGATAGGATTTCTGTTTGCATGCGAACGCAAGTCAGCCAACCAAAAATCAGGTACAAGCCCAACACTGCCAGCAGCAAAGGCACCCACATTTCCGCCGGCATGGACGGCTTTTCTGTAAGCTTGAACGTCGCGGGCTGGTGCAGTGTATTCCACCACTCCACAGAATATTTGATAATGGGAATATTCACGACACCCACCAACACCAGCACGGCTACTGCGCGGGCGGCCGACTTGTCATCATTAATGGCGCGATCCAGTGCAATAACGCCGCCATACAAAAACAGCAGTATAAGCATGGAGGTCAGCCTGGCATCCCAAATCCACCAGGTGCCCCAGGTAGGCTTGCCCCAAACAGCCCCCGTAAACAGCGCCAAAAACGTAAGCACCAGCCCTACAGGTGCAACCGCCTTCACGAACACATCGGCCAGTTTCATGCGCCATACCAACGTCACAATGGCCGCCGAAGCCATCATGATATAGATAGACTGGGCCAGAAATGCCGCCGGAACATGTATAAAAATGATTCGATAACTATTGCCCTGAAGGTAATCTTCAGGTGCAAAGGCGAGGCCCCAGATAGCACCGGCCAACAGCAACAGTACGCCACCCACAAGAAGCCAGGGCATGAACCGGGTGGAAATCCCGAAAAACCATTTGGGAGAACCCAGTTTGTGAAAAATTTGCCACATCAGTTGGTACCGTCCTACCGTTTACCTTGTTTACCCGTTCGACAAGCTAATTCTCAACGCTGCTGCCGCTGCAAACGGCGCCAGAGTCAGTGCGAGCATCAGAAAAGCCCCCATCAGAGCCAGATAGGCCCCTACGGACGCACCCTCTGCGGCTGCCGCCACTGTGCCCGTGCCGAAAATCAGCACAGGAATGTACAGCGGAATGATCAGCAGAGACAAGAGCACACCTGCCGATCGCAAACCAAGGGTCAATGCGGCGCCAATGGCGCCAATCAGACTCAGTACCGGCGTACCAATCAGCAACGTTAGACACAAAACAGCGATGGAGTTCCCCTCGAGATGCAGCATTACGCCAAGAACCGGCGTCAGTAGCACCAAAGGCAGTCCTGTCAGCATCCAGTGCGCCAGGGTTTTTGCCAAAACCAACAAAAACAAAGGCTGCGGCTGAAGCACAAGTTGCTCCAGGGTGCCGTCGTCAAAATCATGGCGAAACAGATGATCCAACGACAGCAACACAGAAAGCAGCGCCGCAACCCAAAGAATACCCGCTCCGGCCACACTCAGGAATGATACTTCCGGGCTGACACCTAACGGAAACAGGGTAACCACCATAATAAAAAACAGCAGCGGATTAAGCAGGTCCTGCTTCTGCCTGAATGCGACCTTCATATCCCGCGCAAAGACCCCTCTCATGGCAGCCAGGGCGCCCACGTTTGTGCTGGCGAGGCGAGCGATCGGGTGAGCTTCAGCGTTCATCAGACACGCCTCCCGCGCCAAGATTCAACCTCTTCATACCGGGCAATGCCAGGTCATGGTGGGTGGTTACCAGTACCGCGCCCCCTTCAGCGGCACGCTGCTGCAAAAGCGCTTCAAGCGCTTGCACCCCACCTGCATCTATGGCGGTAAACACTTCATCGAGCAGCCAGAGGGGTTCATCCGCAATTAACAATCTGGCCAGCGCCACCCTGCGTTGCTGGCCGGCCGACAAATTGCGACAGGGCACATCTTCAAACCCTGCCAAGCCAGTGCCCTGCAGGGCCTGGCGGAAAACTGCATCGGACACAGGTCTGCGGCCCGCCATCAAGGCCCGGAGATTTTCCATGGGGGTAAGCAGGGGTTTGATGCCCGGGCGATGCCCGATATAAAGCATATTACGCGTAAACACTTCTCGCTGACTGGCGATCGGCGACCCACACCAATTAAGCCCACCCGTCCAGGCATCGTTCAAACCGGCCAGCATTCTCAGCAGAGTGGTCTTGCCGGAGCCGTTTGGCCCCTCGACACGGGTGACCGTACCGGGCAGTATGGAAAACGATAACTCACGGAAAAGTATCCGCTTGTCCCGCTCACACTGCAGATTAAAAGCCTGTAGTAATGGCTCGGGCATCGAGGGTAACGGCTCGGACATCTGGGCCCCGTAATCAGGACGATGCGCAAAAGCATCGGGTGTATTCACGACAATAATTGCCGGCGCGGCGTATTATAACGAAAGCGTCTACAGATTACTCTTGTCTGGTATCAAGTCAGCAGCGATGAAACTACCCAGCGGCCAACAGTCTCCTACCCCACCAGCCACTTTCAAGCCGGCCCAGACTCATGAGGCCACGCAGTCTAACCGTGAAACCTCGATCTTGACTGCACGACAGCAATTGAACCAGCTGCAGCTAGCCAACCGGGAAACCATACTGGCCCGAGTAGCAGAAGTCATTAACCGCCAAGGCAGCGGCAACGCTGAGGTTTTGCTCGATGTGCGAGGCAAGCCGCTACAGGTAAACGCAGCCATCGGTGCAACAGAATTGACGCCGGGGGATTGGGTAAAAGTGATGCGGGCTGGCAACGAGCTGCAGCTGATGGGTAAGTTGGCAGCCACTCCAGAAGCGGCCATATCTCAGGCGCTGGCTCAGCGTATGCCTTGGCAGCAAAGCCTGGACAGCGGCCTGGCAAAGCTAATAACAGCACTGAACCAGGGTATGGTGCCTGCGCTGCCCCCTGGCCAACTGCCTGCAGGCCAAAGCTTGCAGCCGCTACCAGAGACTGCTCGGCAAGCTTTGGAAACGCTGCTTGCCAGACTGCCTGCCAGCAATACCCTAGCGCCCGGCGCTGGTACCCAGAGCAATACGGTTCAGCAAATGCGCCAGTGGATAGCTGAAAGCGGCCTGTTTGCTGAATCCCGCCTAACCCAAACACCCTCCCCTGCGTTACCCGATCTCAAACTGGCCATTGGCCGTATGATCACCAGCCTATTGGCCGAGCAAGGCGGCGACACGGCCACGCTGTTCAACCGGCTAACACCGCTGGCCAGTCCCGGCCTGGTTCAGGCGCCGTTGCAGTTCCCACAAGCGTTGGCATCATCACCACCCGCCAGTGATTCCGACCCCACATCGGCGGGCCAGACATTGCGAATGTTGGCGGGCATGTTGAATCGAATTACGGTAAACCAGCTGCACAGCCAAATACTGACGGCCAGGGCCGGGGGTGATGCACCTGCACCAGCTTCCACTATGCTCATGGACTTACCCTGGGTGACACCGCAAAACGAGCCTAGAGTCGCACAGTTGCGCATAGAGCAGCACAACGAGGAGTCCGCATCGAAAGGCCGAAGTGACCAAAAGGCAGCCGTCAGCGAATGGCGCCTTAATCTTGCCATTGATCTGGAGTCGGCCGGAGCGCTGAATTTTGAGGTCGGCCTGCGTCACCAAGAGGTAAGCGCACGAGTGTGGGCAGAAGAGCAAGACACCTTGAGACAGGTTAAAGAAGAGTTGCCGCTACTAAGACGCAGCCTGACAGATTTGGGGCTGGAAGTGACCGACCTTGAATGCCGCCGGGGAAGCCCTTCGTACCCGACTACGAAGCTGGAGCACAGATTGGTGGATACCCGAGCATGAAAGAACAAAACGAACCTCAGCCATCCAGCGCTGCCGTAGCACTTAAATACGACGGCGACAAAGCCCCCACGATAACGGCTACGGGCACCTATGAACTGGCAGATGAAATTATCAGAATCGCCAGAGAGCACAATGTGCCCCTGTATGAAAACGCAGAGTTGGCCGGCATTCTCGCGCGCTTATCCCTGAACGACGAGATACCGGAAAATCTATACCGGGTTATTGCTGAAATTCTTGCCTTTGCGTTTCACATTCGCGGTCGAACGCCCGAAGACGCCGGCAGCCATTCAGAAAATAGCTGAAAAGCGCTGAGCTGTTTTTAAGCCACTTGGCGTTTTTTCAGTGCCGATACCAACTCGGCCTCAGGACGGGATATTCCGCATGTATTCATGAGATCGTCTATATCTGCACCAAGATCAACCAGCCGTGACGCTTCGTCGTAGGAAACGCGAAGAGGGTCGTTTTGGCGCATTTCATCCATCGTTGAGCGCAGCTCATGCAGTTGCCGTTCGCAAACCACAAGGCGCTGACCTACGCCCATACTGCCGCTGGTTGTGGCATGCAGTTCCCGGCCGAGGGTGTCACAACGCTCTTTGAGCATGTTCTTGAGTTGCTTATTCTGTCGCCAGAGCATAAGGCACTGGGCGAAAACCAGCAAAATCGCTGCGGCGGTCAAGGCCCAGGGAATATAGGAAGGCATGTCAGTAAACATGATGAACGTCTCCGGTTATTAGCCACGGGAGGCGTCCATCAGCAGGCTTGGCCGGTATGGCTCCGGTTTACAGCCCTGCGATTTCAGCCCATTCGTGGTCTGTCAGCATTTTGTCGAACTCGACCA
>JBQCZX010000088.1:0-16228 GCA_052089485.1 Marinobacter sp.
CCGAGAGGTAGTGAATGGATTCTAATTTACCCAGCGTGCTGGTTCTGGATGCCAATCAGCGAAGTGCGCTTGCGGTTACTCGTTCTCTGGGCGAGTCCGGTCAGTTCTTAATTACGACGGCTGACGCGACGTTAAAAGGGCTCGCTGGCGCTTCCCGATACAGCCAAGCTTATTTCCAGCACCCTGATCCAGGTCAGCGGCCTCGAGACTTCATTGCCTGGATTAAAGATTTTACAATCAATCAACATTTCGATTTGATAATGCCCACCACTGAGGTGACCAGCCAGCTCCTGCTATCCTGCAAGGATGAGCTGCCGGAAATCGAACTTCCGTTCGCGCCCTATGAAACGGTAATGGCGCTATCTGACAAGATTTCTCTGGTGAAGCTTGCCAAGAGCCTGAGCATTCCAGTCCCTGACAGCCAAGTTTTCAAAAATGCGGCTGAATTGGAAGGCGTATCGATCAGTTACCCTTGTGTACTTAAACCTGCGTTGTCGCGCATTTTTACCGGGGATGACTGGATACATACCGTCGTGAAAATTATTCATGATGAAGCTGAGTTGCAGCAGGCCCTGGCAAGCTCGCCGTATCTTAAAACCACCCCTTTTATGCTACAGTCTTTTATTCCCGGCCACGGCGGTGGGATTTTTTGCCTATACAACAAAGGCCAGCCGCTGCAGTTCTTCGCTCACGAGCGTCTCCGGGAAAAGCCGCCCGAGGGTGGGGTGAGTGTTCTGAGCCGGAGTGTACCGGTAGATGAAGAACTCAAGGCAAGCGCACAAAAGCTGTTGGGCGAAGTAGACTGGCATGGGGTAGCAATGGTTGAGTTCCGGATTACCCCAGAAGGTAAGGCCTATCTTATGGAGGTTAACACGCGCTTCTGGGGGTCTTTGCAACTGGCAGTGGATTCGGGCGTGAACTTCCCCCTGATGCTGGCTAAAGCACAACTTGGGCAGCCCGTCGCCAGCACGGACAATTACCGCATCGATCAACGATTACGCTGGCTATTGGGTGATGTAGACAGTCTCTATATATATTTAAAGGGGCGGCAACCCTGGATGAAGAAGATTATGAGACTGATTAGCTTTCTTTCCATTAGACTTCGCCATCAAAAACACGAAATTAATCGTTTACACGACCCGATGCCAGCTTGGCTCGAATTCAAGCAGTACATAAGGGCACTGGTTAAATAATGATGTTATCCCAAGCTGCGATTAACCTTTTAACAAGCAGGCCGGTTTGCAAACTGATGCAACCTCTCAGGAAAAACGTTGTTCCGGTTTTTCTGCTACATCGGTTCGCGGATGAATCCCGGGGGATTAAGGGTCATTCACAGGCTCACCTTGAAGCCGCCCTCACGTACCTCAAACGTAACGACTATACCGTGGTGTCTGTGCGCCAGGTTGTAGAAGCCCTTATTAGCGGTGAACCACTGCCTCCGAGAGCTGTGGCGTTTACCCTTGATGATGGTTTTTATGACCAGGCAAAAACCGCCTTGCCGGTATTCGAAAGCTATCAGGTGCCGGTTACGCTGTTTTTGGCCACAGACATGCAAGATCAGCGTTATTGGTCCTGGGACTACAAACTCGAATATGTATTCAAACACACGCCCTACCAAAGCCTTGAACTCGATCTCGGCGAAGGTGCCACACAAGTGGCCTTCGCAAACTCAGAAGATAAACGGGATCTGGTGAGAACACTGAGAAACCTCCACAAGCTCTTACCAAACGAGACCGCAGAATCGGCCATCGAGAGCTTTGCTGAGCGCCTTGAAGTTGATCTTCCAGCGGCGGCACCCGACGAGTATCAGCCGATTACCTGGGAGCAAGCCCGGAGCCTCGAATCCCGCTATGTTGAATTCGGACCACACACTCAGCGGCATCCGATTTTGGCGCAGGTTAGCTTGGAGCAGGCAAAAAATGAAATTGTTGGTAGTTGGCGAGCACTTCAAACAAACATGGCCAACCCTGTTCCGGTTTTTTGTTACCCCAGCGGCCGGGAAGGCATTGATTTTGGCACCAGGGAACAAGAACTTGTGAAACAGGCAGGTTTGCTCGGAGCACTGTCTGCAGACCCAGGATACGTTCGCCTGAAAGAGGCAAATAGAAACCTGTACGCTCTAAAGCGCTTCAGCTTCCCAGACGATATGGCCCACTTCAAGCAGTATTGCAGTTGGCTGGAGTACGCCAAAGAGAGAATGTTCAGAGGCTTTCAGCGATAGCGAATGTCGTCTTATCGCTTGCTTTGAGAGCGTATTCAGCGACACTTTGACATTATTGTGAAAAAGGATTTTCAAGTATGCGTTCTGCTCTTAAAAGCGTTATTCCCAAATCAGCGCTACATCATTTCTGGCATTTCCGGCAATCTTTTAAAGGCATCATGGGCTTTTATGCTCGCGATCTAAAAAACCTTTTACGCTATGGGCGAAGCAGCCCGAAAGCTTTCCAGCTTATTCTAATATCCCCAGCAGAAATAACTTCAACACTAGTTCAAAACGATTTTCTGAGGACGATGCAGGTAGAGTATTGCCCGGTGATTGGGACAATAACGTTAGGGACTTAAATCAGGTTGAAAAATGGACCACAATTTACAACGCGCTTGAAAACGAATTGGAATGGGACAATTCGGGAATGTTTGAGCTGTACTCCTGCAGTAAGAAATATTCGCCAAGTGCGCTCAAACGGCGTTATAAGGACTTAGCCGGTGTAGTTAAAAAAGTTCGTCAGGATGGTTATTTAAAATCGCGAAAGCGACTTTCGCCTTTCAATTTCCGGGAGCGAGGCGGGATCATGGTGCATATTGGATCGCAGGGCACGCTGGTGTTTGCAGGAGATGGATACCACCGCTTAGCGCTCGCAAAAGTTTGCAAACTACCCCTTATTCCGGCTGCGGTTGGTGTTGTACATGAAGATGCAGTGACCACTGGCAAGTTCAAGGCTATCCAGGAGAAAACTCGCTCAAGTGCCGGCTTATAGAAATATATGCTGGCGCACTAAAAACCTGGATAGTATGGGACTTAGTGATTGCATTCACGCTATCTCTGAATAGTTAACGCATTTTTAATCGTTGCTGCGAAAACCACTGTTTTTATCTTTCAAACGATATAGCAGTTTCAGGATTGGAGATTTCACTACCATCAATGAAATCAACGATTTACTTTCAGTTGCAATGCGCTGTTTGTAATTTTCGTTTTTGCCCGAGCCGGCCAGCATATCAAAGCTGTGCGTGCCCTCTTCCTGAAAAGCGCTTTCAATGGCGTAGCCAAGGTGTAAGGTGCCAATGGCAAGTTTGGGATGGAAATCTTCTTCAAAACCACTTTGAAGATTGTAGACACACCCTTGGTATTTGACGTTATAAAGCACCGATATCAATCGCTCACCACTTCGCAGCGCCAGCAACTGGGGCTCGCCGCCCTCGCTGGCCACTCTCTTCAAAAAAGCCGTGTTAAAAGCCAAGGCTTTTTCGTTGTAGACCGGTTTTCCCCAGCGGCGCTGATGAAA
The DNA here is from genome assembly GCA_052089485.1 of Marinobacter sp. Taxonomy (GTDB): domain Bacteria; phylum Pseudomonadota; class Gammaproteobacteria; order Pseudomonadales; family Oleiphilaceae; genus Marinobacter. The sequence goes on from JBQCZX010000088.1 coordinate 3,501, forward strand.
ATCATTCAGGTAGCCAAAAAATTCGGAGGGATCCGTGTTTGTCTCGTACAGGTTCTGTAGGGAAATATCACCAAGGGATTTCAGAACGCTACGGCGATTATAGAGGCGAAGCCGGGTACTTCGGCCAAGGCTTTTCAGGTAGTCCTCAAAAGAACGGTCTGTGCGAACCATCCAGGCAGTATCTTCGGCTGCTACCCTGACGAGCCATTGTTTTTTACGAGCTAGCGCGAGAAGTTCCGCCACTTCATTTGATTCAGCAAGCAAATCATTGAAAATGGCTTCGGACCAGGAACACTCATCCATCAGCCGTGCTAGCTGGCCAATGGCGCTCGCAGCGACAGTGCTGGCACTTTCGAACGTGTTGTATTCGGTTCTCGTAGTCCGTATTTTTCGGTAACTGCACCCTACAAACTCAACAGAGCGCACCGGTAAAAGACTTTTAAACCGGTATGTTGATGTGTAAAGGCCCGACCTGCCATCACCCCAGTGGCTTACCAATTGGAGCCCGCTTTCCAGCCCCCACGTATCCCACCAGGCGCTTTGCCATGCGTCGGTTTGAAACAGACTCATGTCACGGCAGGCTCTTTACAATATGTGGCCCGATCAACCGTGTAAGCCATACCGGCAAACGCTGCCATACAGCTATCAAAAGTTTGAATTTAGGATTGTTTGGGTTCAGTTCCGGCAAGCTCTCATTGGGGGGTAAACAATAATCCCAATGCATGGCGATGGGCTGAGCGCCCCACTGTTGTTTGAACTTGTAAGTGCCTGCATCTGTACTGCAACGGCCGAAATCAAACACCTTGTAGCCTTGGGCTACGGCAAACTCAAGCACCTTCCAATACATATACATGTTGATGCCGGTGTTGTTAAATTCTCGCAGAGTGGATGCCCAGGGGATTTCCATTTGCCCTGCGTAGCCAATCAAAAATGCACAGCCAGCGGGCTTCCCACCCAGCTTCACAACAACCAGCCGAGCTGAGTCGCCCAAATGTTGAAGTAGGTTCAGGAAAAAATCCTTGCCATAAACAGGGGTTCCCAGGTCTCTCATGTTGCTGGCGAACACATCGTAGAACGCATCAAGCAATTCTGTGCCGCCGATCGCTAATTCCGGGTTTTCTCTTTCAGGTCGGCGTATCTGGGCCCGAAGCTTTGGGCGAAAGCTCTGCCACAGCAATTCGGAAGTCGTCGGCAAGGGTAACAGGAAGGTGACCTTATCGCGCCGTTGCTGCAGCCCCAACCCACTATCTTGAAGATGGCGCAATTCAATATGGCTGGCACCAATGCTTTGTCGCCATTCATTGGCTGCATCAACCAGTTTGCTCGCAGCTTCCTGGCTGTTAGCCAACAGCCCCCCATAATTAAAATAAGGTACGGAGACGGCAAAATTTCCAAACAGTTTGCTGCTAAGCTGCACAAGCGGCAACACTCCCAGTACTTCCCCATCCGAAGATAGTGCGCAGCAGTAATGAGTAGTGTGCCCGTAAGTCTGCTCAATAAAACGGCGGATACGTATAAAATGGTAAGGAGTCGCAGCTGGGTGATTTTTAACAAACTGATTCCAGTCTGCTTCGGCTCCAGCTGCAACCGTTACTATTTGATGAACGGGTTTTGAGGAAATATCCTGAATGGGGTTTGCAAGGTCCGGAAGCCTTAACTCTGGCGAATCTGGTTTGCTTTTGGCCTTGTTTAACTCGTCTTTCTGGGCTTTCTGTAACGCTTTCAGTTCATCCGACACTGCCTTCAGATGGTGGATCAGGGCGCTGGCATCCTCTCCTGCCTTTTTGGCCTCGCCAATCTGACGGCTGAGGCCTCCCTTTTGGTTCTTCAGTTCTTCCAGTCGCTGTTTTGTTGATAATCCAGGCACTACCTCCGTGCTCCTGTCAACGAAAAGCCACGGCTCAACACCAACCGAACCTCAAACTGACTCTGATCGTTTCTCTCTGTTTTCGTGCGGACGTATGACTGGTTGAACTCAACACCAAACGTTGTATTTTCGGCGATTCTTCGGGTCCAGCTGGTGTTAAAACGATGAACCTGATCAACAATCACGTTGGAATCTTCATCTGCATCACCTTCCCAGCTGTATCCAAAGTTCAGCCGCTGGAGAGAGGTTAACTGAAGACCAAGGTTTACGCCGGCTCGATATTCATACGTTGTGGTATCAGAATCCTGCGGTTCGAGTTTAGCGCCCTGTGCGTACACGCCAAGATCGCAGGCATCGCAAACCTGCTGGTTGTTGTGGGTAATCCGCAGTGAGTCTTCAACTACTAACCCTCGCAACCGAACCGTTTCTGGCAAAAAAGAGAACGCAGGTGGCACGTTACGGGAAAGGTCTGTGGCGCTGTCTGACAAACTGCGTTCGTATTTAAACGACGTGCGCCTATTGGGTGCTGCCCAAGTGCGCTCCAAAAAACCGGTTCCTGCTTCGTTATCGGTGGTGGTGCCGTCGTTATAGTCTGTTTCCGCCTGGCTGATCCCCGCCCCAATGCTGAAGTATCCGTTTTCCATTCGCAGGCTGTAAACCAGCTGTGCCGTATCGATGGTGTTATCAGACTCGCGCTTATCGGACCAGCTCCGGTTAACATTGAGGCCGCCGGTGGAGCGTTCACTCAGTCTCCGGGAAAGCTCGCTGCCAACCGTATAGGATTCTTCGTCTGAGAGATCGTTTTCACCAAAGCTGCGACCCGCCTGGCCAAAAAACCGCAAGGTTGTTAACTCTCCGGGATTAAAACGCATCCCGGCGCCTGCGCTGAGGCTGTTGCGAGCATCGTAACTGGTTGGGTCTACGTCAAAACCTGTGTTGTTTCGTACAGCGTTAATGGTATGGCCGAGATTAAAATCAACGCGGCTGTTGGGATCAAAGTACTTATAGCGGGAAGCGCCCGTGATAGACGTGTTACCCGACCCTTCACCGTCGATTGTTTCCCGTTTAGTTTGAAGAGTTCCCCCATACTGCAACGTAAGCGAGTTGGCGCCGCTTTCAAGGCTACCGCCTACTTGCCCGGACACACCAGCACCCGGCTCTGTATTGGTATCGGTTGATCCTCCCCGATCCGTTCGGGTGTGGGTAATGCCGGTAAACACCGAGCCAGAGCCTGAGAGCGAGCTAATATTATCACTAAGGCCCTGAGCTGTTGCTGCACAAGACCAGGCTAAGCAGAAGGCACCAACATAAAGACCGCCGAGGCTGTAATTGCTTGCTTTCCCTGCTCTAGGTTCCATGGGGCTACTCCTGAAAAATCAGGCCGGAGAATTTATCAGACCCAAATGCTTCCACCGAATCTGCAATGTCCTTCACGGCAACTTCTCCGAAAGGAACACCAAAGACGATCTGATCTGCAAAGCGCTCAAGAATCCGGGCTTCGGTATTTTCCCGCAACGGCGGTGCATTCAGCACAATGCAACGGTCCGGGTAACGGGCTTTGAGCTCGGCTATCAACTCCTGCATACGTACAGATGAAAACAACTCAACCGCTGAGGATGCCTGGGTACCCGCCGGTATTACAGAGAGGCGTTCAACGCCACTTGGGTAAAGAATCGATTTGATAGCCATCGAATGGTCGCCCACAAAATCCGTAACACCATCTTTCATCGGGCTGGAAACCAGATCAGCCAACTCGTGATTGTGTGTATCGCAATCCACAAGCAATGCCGATGTGTGCGAATCCAGAGCGAAAGAAGCAGCAAGATTATACGCTGTCAAAAGCCCGCCGGAGGTATTTCCGAGGCTACTGAACATCACCGTAAAACTGCCTTCTCCGGCGCGATTGCGAAGCTGAATACGAAGCTCGCGATAGGCGTCCATCACTTCTTTATCCGCCATGCCGGAATAGATTATCTTTCGTTCTCGTAACTGTTCATGGCTCCAGGGATTAGGATTACCGATCAGCGCGAGAGACACAGACGAATCGTAAACCGTTGTCGGATATTCACTGTCTTCAGTCTCTACACGAGTGCCGTTAGGCGTGTCGCGTTCCGGGTCAGCGTAAGGGCGCTCTTTACGAAAATCTTCTTCGGGCTTCGCTTCTCCGCGTTCGTTTTCGAACCGACGGCGTTCGTCCTGACTTTTCAGAAGCGCATTATAGAGCTTGTTGTCATCCATTAATTGCTTCCTCCCCTAGCCCGATTAATTCGCCGGCTTTATCGATCAGTTCTTCCGGAGTAAAAGCCATTACGTTGAAAACTATAAAAGCAAGATAAGCAGTCATGAAAATTGCCAGAACAATCAGAATTGTAAGCACATCCTTGCGCAGCAGGCGGTCTTTCCAAGTGCTGCGGTAATGGGGGATAGTGGTCAGCACCGGAATATTTTCAGGCAGGGCCAATTGTAGAGCACGGGGTGAGCGCACGCGCTGGTCAAGCATAACCAGCATTACCAACAGACCCAACACCATGGCGGTGCCCAGGAAGGGGCCGGCGAGACCAACCTGATAAAGCTGAAGGCCATCCCAATGCGTAGGGAAAGAGGCCGGCTCCTGGATTTTGTAGCTTACGCCTTCGCCCTGGACGTCCAGAGTCATGGACAATCGTGCTTGTTCCCGGCGCTGAAGCATGTCTTCGTATACGCCCCGGGTAACGTCGTAATCCCGCGTGAGCTCTGTGTGCTCCGCTTGGTTCTCTGCAACCCGCTGAGAGCGTTCGAACGCTTCTTCAAGAAGACGCTCAATTGACGCCAAGCGGTTTTTTTGTACGGCCAAGCGTGTTGTGCTTTCGGAAAGCTGAATTTTCAGGTTTTCGTACACCGGGTTTTCCATCACCTCGGTCACACCGCCGTCGCGATCTTCATCGGTTTGTGTGGCGACTCGGTTTTTGAGGTCTGCGATTTGACTCTGAATGCTCACCACATCCGGATGGCGCTCATGATAGCGCAGCAGCAGTGAGTCGAGCTCCTCGTTCATTTTTACGAGTCGTCGTTCAGCAGATGAACTGCCGGCGTTAACCTGTATCCGTCGCACTGGTTGCTCTTCGCCAAGCTGACTTCGGGTAAGCTGAACTTCAGATTCTGTTTGCTGGATTTCCAGTTTGAGGTTTTCAATTTCCCGGCGCAGGCCTTCGATTCTGGAGAGCGCGCTACGTTCGGTGCCGTCCTGATTGCCGAATTTGTATTCCTTCAAACGCTTATCAGCTTCTTCAAGCTGGCGCTGATAGGTTTTGACCTGAGAATCAATAAAATCGAACGCGCCTTGGCTCTCGGAACGCTTTTTACGCACGGAGCGCTCAGAAAAGCGATCCAGTACCGCGCTGAGAACCTTGAAGGACTTGTCCGGGTTTCCGCTGGTGTAGGAAATCTCAAGAAAGTTCGGGTTTGGTTCCCGTATCGCCACCTTTTTGCGCAGCTCGGCGATCTTTTCGTTACGAACGGCATCTGTTTCACCGCCTCTGATGAACCCGGTATCTACAGCAACCTGTTCGAGAAAAGAACGGCTTTGTATCATCTCCCGTGTTTCGTCGGTACGGCTGAGCTGACTCATTTCAGCCTTACCTTTAAGCAACGGCTGGAGAATGTTGGAGGGGTCTGCGTACAAAAGAGCATTGGAGGTATAGCTCTTAGGTACTACATAGCCCAGCGCCAACACCCCGACCGTCACGGTCATAAAAATGATCGCCGCCGCCAGCCTGTGCTTGTAAAGCTCAACCTTCACCGCACGGAGGGCATCAATTAAGAACTGCATATCCATCAGAGCTCGCCCCGGAACAGTTGCTTGCGAGGCACGCTGATAACGTCACCCGGCTGCAGACTGTGATTGGTGCGCATGTCGCCATCGGTGAGAATGGCTTCGAGATCTAAGCCGAAACTCTGGTACTCGCCGTCTATCTGACGATGCAGAACTGCACGACTATCAGCTGAAAAGTCGGTCACGCCACCGGCCAACAGCACAACGTCGAGCACTGTCATGCCTGGCTGAAACGCAACTGATTGCGGCGAAGCGACCTGCCCGGTAATCCGGATTCGGTTGCGGAACTCTTTACTCATAGGGTTGGTAACCATCACGGTCACTTCCGGAGTGCGAATATACTCACCCAGGGTGTCGCTGATTTCAGATGCCAGCTGCTCTGGCTTTTTCCCCTCTGCCTTTACATCGCCCATCAAAGGCATGGAAATAAAGCCATCCGGGCGAACCACGATGGACTGGCCCAGCTCGGGGTTGCGCCATACGTGAACTGCAACGGTATCCCCTACTCCAATCTCGTAAGGCTCGGTCTCCAACTCAGAGGCCGGCGGCATTTCTGCGGACGTTGGCAGGCCAGAACAAGCCGTAATGAAAAGCCCCAAAACCGCTACCAAACTCGCTCGCATTAATGTAGAAATCGTCATAAACACCTCTAATTCCTGGTTTTTCTTCGCCTGTTTATTATCGAACGCCTTTACCCAGTAGAACAACTTCCACCGTTTGGATCATGATCAGAAAATCCATCAAAAGGCTGTGATTTTTTGAGTAATAAAGATCGTACTCCAGCTTACCCCGGGCATCTTCAACCGATGCGCCGTAGGGATATTTAAGCTGCGCCCAGCCCATTAAGCCAGGCCTTACATAATGCCGGGTATCGTAGAACGGAATTTTTTCTTTCAATTCCGAGACAAACTCCGGCCTTTCCGGGCGCGGCCCTACGATGCTCATTTCGCCTTTGATCACATTATAGATCTGCGGCAGTTCATCAAGACGTGTGTTGCGTATGAACGCCCCAACCCGGGTAACCCGATTGTCGTTTGCCGAGGCCCAGCGCGCCTTGCCATCTTTCTCGGCATCCTGTCGCATGCTGCGAAACTTGTATATTCGAAACTCTTTACCCAGCATTCCGACTCGGGACTGGCTGTATAGTATGGGTCGCCCGGTTTCCAAGAACACCGCCATAGCTGTGAGAATAATAAACGGCAGCATCACTGCCAAAAGCGAGAGGCTGATCAGCAGATCCAGGGATCGTTTCGCAACATCGCGGGTTTTGGAGGCTTTGAAGCCCTCGGAAAACACAATCCAGGACGGATGAACCATGTCCAACTTAGCTTTTTTTAGTTCCCGCTCATAAAAATCGACGCCGTTGGTTACAGCGATACCACGGAGCTTGCACTCCATTAGCTCTGGCACCGGTAACCAACCGCCTTCGTTGCGACGGCGCTCCTGTTGCGCCACAACAATCTCCGAAACCCGATTCTGCCGGCAGAACTGATAGAAATCGTAGGGTTTGGGCAGCCGTTTGTCAGCGGCGACAGCGCCGTTCGGGTTATCCGCAATGCACCCAATGACTCGTACACCCAATGCGCGCATATTGCGCTCGTATTCCTCAAGCAAGTTGGCGGCAAAACCGCCGGCACCCAGGATTACCACACGCCGCACCAGCTGCTCAGAATCGACAATCCGGAGAAATGTCAGCCGCAGAAGAATAACGATCAAAGAGGCGAGGATAACCGCCCAGAACAGATTGGTGCTGCCCGGATTTGCCGATGGGACGATCAGATAAAGCAATTTCAACCCGATTCCGCCGACAAAACAGTAGGCGACCAAGGTACGGAAAAACAGCTGTAAAGCGCCCTCATGAACCATGGCGAGATACCCCCCCATGGCAAGCGTTCCACAGCTTAGAATCAATGCAAACAGGCTCGCCGACAAGACGTTTGTATCAACAGAAGGGTAGCCTACACCCGCAAGCGAGAGCAGTGATCCGAGAAAAGAAAAAACCGCGTACAGAACGATGAATTCCAGCGCAGCCAGCACCAAATATGGGATGTGAAGATAGTGTTTCCGAAACCGTATATAAGACACGCTAAACTTCCTTGTCGTCTACACTACCCTTGTGCGACAGACCAACATCAAATTCTCCGGTGGTGAACGCTCAGTCTGACAATGAGCGACCCCTTACCACCGGCTCTAATTTTCATCTGGGCCATTTTGCCTTGGCAACGAGGTAATCACAACTCTTTGTATCTTTTGAGATCGTAGTTTTACATTGTTTTTCCATGGTAGAGGGGAATTACGCCCATCAAGAATTGTATTTACACAGGCAGTAGGCGAAAATCGCACCCTCGGAATATTTGGAAATCGGAATATTTGGAAAGGAGTGCCCATGCCCGAACCGGAAAAAACCCAACCCCTACACGCCATGAGTATAGACGTAGAAGACTACTTCCACGTTGCTGCACTTTCTGGCGTAATCAAGCCGGATCAGTGGGGTGCGCTACCCTCTCGCGTTGAACAAAACACCGAACGCTTGCTAAGCCTGTTTGACAAGCATCAGGTAAAAGCGACTTTTTTTGTACTAGGTTGGGTTGCCGAGAGATTTCCGGCACTTATCCGCAAGTTGTCTGATCATGGCCACGAGATTGCCTCTCACGGATACAGTCACCAGCTGATTTACAATCAGACTCAGGATGTGTTCCGTGAAGAGACGGTGCGCTCCAAAGCCCTTCTGGAGGACATCACTGGCAAAGCTGTGGAAGGTTACCGCGCCGCCAGTTACTCTATTACCAGAGAATCCCTCTGGGCACTGGATATACTGAGCGATGCTGGTTTCACTTGGGATTCGAGTATCTTCCCTATAAGGCATGATTGTTACGGCATACCCGGTTCACCCTCTGCACCCTACTCCATCGAAACCGCCAGCGGTGCCATTATCAGGGAGTTCCCTCTAACCACCGCCCATCTGATGGGGCTTTCTATACCGGCGGCCGGGGGTGGCTATTTCCGCCAGTTCCCCTACCCGATGTTTCGCTATCTGTTCCGCAACGCTTCCGGCTTTGGCGCCCGACCCCAGATGTTTTATCTGCACCCCTGGGAGATAGACCCGGAGCAGCCACGTTACAATAACGCAAGCTGGTTCTCACGCTTCCGGCATTATACTAATCTGGACAAGTGCCACGACCGCCTTGAGCGATTACTCGGGGACTTCAGGTTCGGAACCGTAAGCGAAAGCTATAATGCCTATGAACTGGACAAAACCCTGCTGCGCAGCGATCAATTGATTCGCCTCGCCTGATTCAGGAACAGGAACTAAAGATGTATCTGGATTTTTTCGGTCTCCACAGACACCCATTCCGCATTACGCCGGAAGATGATTTTATTTACATGAGCCAGCAGCATTCCCGGGCTCTCGTATATATGTCTTCAGCGATTTGGAGCTCTGAAGGCTTCGTGGTTATCAGCGGCGAAATCGGCTCTGGCAAGACAACACTGCTAAAAAAGACCATCCGCAACCTCGACGGCAACCTTAAACTGCTCAACATTTCCTACACAAATCTGGAATCCAGGGATTTGTTTGGCCTGATTCTTCGCAAGGCCGGGATGAAGACGGAAGGCGACGACAAGGTGGCCATGCTTTTCCAAATCTCGGACTACCTCGAGAAGATGGCTACGGCAGGTACGCCTGTTGTACTGGCCATCGATGAGGCCCAGAACCTCACGCGGGAAAATCTCGAAGACGTCCGCATGCTGGCCGGAATGGAAAGCATGGGCGGACCTTCAATGCGGGTTATTCTGCTTGGCCAACCGGAGTTGAAGCAGGCGGTGTTGGATATACCCCAGCTTGCTCAACGGGTAAAATTGTTCTTCCATCTGGAAGGGCTTACGTACGCGGAAACCACAGAGTACGTTGAGCACCGGCTTCTGGTTTCTGGCCACGGGGACAACAAGCTTTTTGATGCCAACACGCTACGGGAAGTACACAAGCTGAGCAAAGGTATCCCACGGCTGATAAACAAGCTGTGTGACGGCATGATGATGTGCGCCTATGCCGAAGACCGGCCCTTTATAGATCCCCACGATTTGAGCTCCATTCGTAAAGACATTCTAGGGGATGAACTGCCTAAGGAGTCGCCGCAACCGCCTGAACTCCGAAAGCAGGTGAAGCCCACGCCAAGGCGAGGTAAACCCAATACGAAGATCAGTTCGAGTGACGTGGCTGGCGTGTCTAATGCGCTGGTGCGTATGGCCGAAGCGCTAGAGCGGATTGATAAACGTTTGACTAAAGCCTTCCCGGACGAAGAATCCCCCCTCCGGGCAAGTAGAAACGCCCCTGATAATGTAAAACCCTTATCACCGGGGCGCAAGTAGGCGCGGGCTGGCAAGCTTACTTAGATAACGAACATGTCCACAAACTCGTGAACCGGAGTTTGCTCCAGCCCGTTTTGCTCTTTGCACACGTTAAAAATCTGCTCACACTGCTGCACGGGAAAACGGGTCGCCAGATTAGACCGGAATTTATCTTCCAGCAAAGGAATGCCGTCTTTTCTGCGCCGGTAGTGGCCTATCGGATACTCCACAGCAACCTGTTCGGTGCTTGACCCGTCTTTGAAAAACACCTGAATGGCGTTAGCGATGGAGCGCTTGTCTTCCTCTAGGTATTCTTGGGTGTAGCGTGCGTCTTCGACCACTTCCATCTTTTCTCGCAGGGTATCTATTTCCGGATGAGCCTGGTGAAAGTCGTCTTCGTAGTGATCAGCGTTGAGCTGTCCGAAAATCAGCGGCACTGCTGTCATGTATTGCAGGCAATGGTCGCGATCTGCAGCGTTGGCCAACTTACCCACCTTTGAGATGATACGGATGGCGGATTCGTGGGTGGTGATTACAATTTTATCGATTTCATCAATCCGGTCTTTCACCTGCGGGTGAAGCGTAACAGCAGCTTCTGCAGCGGTTTGAGCATGAAACTCTGCCGGGAAGGAAATCTTAAACAGTATGTTCTCCATTACGTAGGAGCCGAACTCCTGGGGCAGCGAGAATTGACGCTCACCTTCCGGCTTCACGGTCTGGTCTTTGTTGGTTTTGCTAAACAGTACGTCGTAGAAGCCCCATTGAGGTGCTGTCAGTGCGCTGGGAATACCCATTTCGCCACGCATGGCAATATCCGCAAGGCGAACGGCCCTGGAAGTGGCATCGCCAGCGGCCCAGGATTTACGCGAGCCGGCGTTCGGTGCATGGCGATAGGTTCGCAGAGCCTGGCCGTCTACCCATGCATGGGAGAGCGCTGAAAGCAGCTGTTCGCGGGTGGCGCCCATAAGCTTTGCGGTGACTGCCGTAGACGCAACCTTTACGAGCAAGACGTGATCCAACCCTACCCGGTTGAAAGAATTCTCCAGCGCCAACACACCCTGGATTTCGTGGGCCATGATCATGGCCTCCAGAACCGTGCGCATGGCAATTGGCTCTTTACCCTGGGCCACATTTTTCTGAGAAAGATGATCGGCCACTGCCAGAATACCGCCGAGACTATCCGAAGGATGCCCCCACTCGGCCGCCAACCAAGTGTCGTTGTAATCTAGCCAGCGTACGATACAGCCGATATCCCATGCGGCTTTAACCGGGTCAAGCCGGAACTGGGTTCCCGGAACACGGGCGCCGTGGGGAACAACCGTGCCTTCTACAATAGGCCCCAGGTGTTTGGTGCATTCCGGAAAACGCAACGCCAGCAGGCCGCAGCCAAGGGTATCCATCAGACAATTGCGCGCCGTATTCCAGGCCTCTTTGCTTTCCACCCGATAGGTCAGAACGTAATCTGCAATCCGCTGCAGAACGTCGTCGTAATCGGGCCGCTCGTTGAGATCAAATGTTGCAGACATCTTTGCTCCTCCTTTCGGGATTCAAACTTTGAGATTCAGGCTTCGTCTGGTATGCGTACCCACCCTTCCATCAGAATGCGAGCACTGCGGCTCATGATCGCCTTGGTGGCTGTCCACTGTCCATTCACTTCTTTTGCTTCGGCACCTACCTGCAGGGTTCCCGATGGATGACCAAAGATGACGGAAGTACGGTCACCGCCGCCAGCCGCCAGGTTTACCAAGGTTCCGGGAATGGCTGCTGCTGTGGCAATTGAAACCGCTGCGGTACCCATCATGGCGTGGTGAAGCTTACCCATGGAGAGCGCACGTACCAGCACGTCTATATCACTTGCTGCTATTTGCTTGCTACTCGATGCAGTGTAGCCCACTGGAGGCGCTACGAAGGCAACTTTTGGCGTGTGCTGTCTGGTTGCGGCGTCTTCAGTGTTCTGAATCAACCCCATTTTTACCGCGCCGTGGGCACGAATGGTTTCAAACATTGCCAGGGCTTTGGGATCGCTATTAATGGCGTCCTGCAACTCCGTGCCGTTATAGCCAACTGCCTCTGCATTGATGAACACCGTAGGGATGCCAGCGTTGATCATGGTGGCTTTCAACGTACCCACGCCGGGTACTTCCAGCTCATCAACCAGGTTTCCCGTTGGGAACATAGAGCCTTCGCCATCTGCGGGGTCCATGAATTCCACTTGCACTTCAGCAGCCGGGAAGGTGACGCCATCTAATTCGAAGTCGCCGGTTTCCTGCACTTCGCCGTTGGTAATGGGCACGTTGGCAATGATGGTTTTGCGGATATTGGCCTGCCAGATGCGCACAACCGCGGTTCCATTCTCGGGAATGCGGTCACTTGAAACATAGCCACTGTTGATTGCAAACGCGCCCACGGCAGCTGTTAGGTTGCCGCAGTTGCCGCTCCAATCTACAAAGGGCTTATCGATACTTACTTGCCCGAACAGATAATCTACATCGTGATCTGGCTGGGTGCTTTGGCTCAGGATAACGGTTTTGCTGGTGCTGGATGTGGCGCCGCCCATGCCGTCGGTTTGCTTCTGGTAGGGGTCTGGGCTGCCGATGACTCGCAGCAATATGTTGTCTCGCGCTGGGCCTGGTGTTTGGGCTTTTTCTGGGAGGTCGCTCAGGCGGAAGAACACGCCTTTGCTGGTGCCGCCACGCATGTAGG
>JBQCZX010000089.1:0-16203 GCA_052089485.1 Marinobacter sp.
GGTGGCAAGTTTAACAGCTCCCGGGCCAATTCACATGACGCAGGTGTCATGCTGACGCCGTCTCTGTACGCGAGGCACACATTTTGAAATCTGAATCGGATCAGTCAGCCATGCAGGTAATAAAGCCAGGTGATAATAGCGGAACGCTTTATATCGTCGCTACCCCCATTGGCAATCTGGAGGATCTTTCCCCGCGCGCCAGTAAAGTGCTCTCAAACGTGTCGGTTATCGCGGCCGAGGATACCCGTCATAGTGGGCGACTGCTGCAGCATCTGGGTATTAGCAAGCCGTTGATTGCATTGCATGATCACAATGAGCGCGGCAGAGTCCAGAGTATCGTGAACCAGTTAGCGGCTGGTGCGGATGTGGCGTTGATTTCAGATGCTGGTACGCCGCTAATCTCCGACCCTGGCTATGTGCTGGTTCGAGAGGTGAGGGCTGAAGGACTGCGGGTAAGCCCAGTCCCAGGGCCCTGCGCTCTGGTTGCCGCACTGAGCGCGGCGGGTTTGCCCACCGATCGTTTTTTGTTTGTTGGTTTCTTGCCAGCAAAGCGTACCGGGCGACGCACGGCCCTAGGTGAGTTGAGTAAAGAGGTTGCGACTATGGTGTTCTATGAGTCGCCGCACAGGATACTGGTCACCGTGTCGGATATTGCGGACGTCATGGGCGCGCAAAGGGAAATTGTCCTGGGCCGGGAAATCACCAAAACGTTCGAAACCTTTTATTCTGGCGAAGCTGCCGATGTACTCGCCGAGCTCACGGAAGACCCTCATGGCAGCCGTGGTGAGTTTGTTGTCATGGTGCGCGGCGCTCCAAAGGCTGAAAGCGGCTTGATGGCCGGTGCGCTGGATGTGGATCAGCTGATAAACCTTCTGATGGCGGAGCTACCGCTAAAAAAAGCGGCAAAAATGGCCTCTGAGCTGACGGGGCTGGGTAAAAACGAACTGTATCAACGCGCCCTTGATCTTAAGGACAGCTGAGCCCTGGATCAGCGCTTTTCCTTGCATGGTGCGTGGCGCAGGAGTATTGTCTCGCCCGAGCTCGCCAGACAGTCGCCGCCGGTTTACCGGGGGAGGAAAGTCCGGGCTCCACAGGGCAAGGTGCCAGGTAACGCCTGGGCGGCGTGAGCCGACGGAAAGTGCAACAGAAAGCAGACCGCCTAAGTGCTCGTGACCTGTTCACGAACACCGGTAAGGGTGAAACGGTGCGGTAAGAGCGCACCGCGTGACTGGCAACAGTTCACGGCGATGGTAAACCCCACCTGGAGCAAGACCAAATAGGAGTCCGTTGGCGTTGCCCGCGCTGGACTCGGGTAGGTTGCTTGAGGCCTGTGGTGACGCAGGCCCTAGATGAATGGCTGTCCACGACAAAACCCGGCTTATCGGCGAGCTCACTTTTTCCTTTTTCATAGGGCATGTTTATTCTCACAGCACGCCTCTTATATCCAAAAAATCTTAAACCTCACTTGTCTTCTTCAGACCTTTCTGCAGGTAATTGATTTCCTTTCTTTTCTTTTCCGTAATGTCATCTGTCTCGTGTATCTCTGGCTGTAACTTGTTGTCATAAAAGGAACTTTTTCAAGAGGGCCGCTGTTTGCGGCGCTTGCATTGTGAATTGCGTGTTTCTATAGTGTGCGAGTGGGAAAAAGTGGTTTCTAGTGGTTATTTGTGGTTTTTGAGTCCCCAGAGACGGATTAATGAGTAATTTTCTCGGCAGTCATGCCATCAATATGGATGCAAAAGGTCGCTTGGCGATCCCTACCAAGGTGCGCGAAGGCCTCGCGCAGACCTGCGGTGGCCGTATTGTATTGACCGCGAATGCCGATGAAGAGCGATGCCTGTTGGTTTACCCGGAGCCAGAGTGGGAAATGCTTCGCCCTAAAATTGAAGCGCTTCCCAACATGAATAAAGCCGCACGACGTTTGCAGCGCTTGTTGCTTGGTAACGCTGCACCCATGGAGATGGATTCTGCCGGGCGCATTCTGGTGCCGCCCACCTTGCGCAGCTATGCCCATCTTGAGAAAAAATTGATGCTCATTGGTCAGGGAAAAAAGCTGGAGCTATGGAGTGAGGAACGCTGGTTTACATGGCTTGATGAGTCTTCCTGTGATGAAGATATGCCGCCCGAGATGGAGGCGCTCTCCCTATGACCTCTGATCGCAAGCAGGAGGCCGGAGCGGGCTTTTCCCATCGCTCGGTACTCCTGGATTCGGCGGTCGACTATATGGTCAGTGACCCCGGTGGTAAGTATGTGGATGCCACGTTTGGTCGTGGCGGCCATAGCCAACTCATCCTTGGGCGCTTGGGCGCCCCTGGTCAACTGCTGGGTATCGATAAGGATCCTGAGGCTATCAGTGTAGCGGAAGAATTAGCTGCAGATGACCCTCGCTTCGGATACTTCCATGGTTCATTCGCTGAGCTCAGCCGCGCGGTATCCGAAGCAGGCTGGGAGCAGGTTGATGGCGTATTAATGGATCTTGGCGTGTCTTCGCCACAGCTTGATGATGCCTCGCGAGGCTTCAGCTTTATGCGTGAAGGCCCGCTTGATATGCGCATGAACCCACTTCAGTCGCCGAGTGCGGCTGAATGGCTCGCCAGCGCCGAAGAGCGTGACATCGCCGATGTGATCTTTCGCTACGGCGAAGAGCGGTTTTCTCGCCGCATCGCACGTTTGGTCGTCGAGCGCCGGCAGGAAGCGCCGATTGAAACCACGCTCCAGCTTGCCGAACTGGTGAGTACGGCGGTACCGAAGAAAGAGAAACACAAGCATCCAGCAACCCGCACTTTTCAGGCTGTTCGCATTTTTATTAACCGCGAACTGGAAGACTTGGAAATCGGGCTAAAAGGGGCAGTCGACCGGCTAGCACCCGGCGGTCGATTGGTTGTGATCAGTTTTCATTCGCTGGAAGACCGGTTGGTAAAACGCTTTATGCGAGACCTTGCCCGCGGCCCCAGGTTGCCCAAAGGCATACCCGTGACGGCCGAGCAGGAGGCGTCAGATTTTCGATTAATAGGAAAAGCCAATAAGGCCGGTGCCGGTGAGGTTGGTGAGAACGTTCGTGCTCGCAGCGCGGTTATGCGCGTGCTCGAACGCATCGATCATAAACAAAAATCTCAAGGGAGCGCGTAGTTATGGGCGCGGTAGCCATAGAGCCGGCAGTTAAACCTGCCAAGCTAAATAAAGAAAAAGTTCGCGAAGGCGTTGTTGCGGCTGTCCGAATTTCCCGGCGGGTGTTTGATGCCACGCGTCAGAAAAGAGTGTTGGTATCACTGGCGCTTGCGGTGCTGCTTGTAGGTTCCTCTATTGGCGTTGTTGTCAGTGCCCATGAGAACCGCACTTTGTTTAATACGCTGTCGCAGCTTCAGGCAGAGCGTGACGGCTTTCAAGCCGAGTGGAGTCAGCTGCTTTTGGAGCAAAGTGCTTTGGGTGGCCACGGCCGAGTGGAAAAACTTGCGGCTGAGCGTTTCAGTATGGTGGTTCCAGGGCGTCAGGATATTGTTCTGGTACCGCTGATGACGCCGTTGGCAGCTAGATAATTCTCAATGACAACAACCCGAAGGGTGATCTGATTGTCGAAGCAGGAATCAGCAAAAACATTGAGCCAAAAATTGGCGGCAGGCTTACAAGCCTGGCGCTTTGGTTCTGTGCTGGGCGTTTTTCTGGTGGTTGTTCTGGCCCTTGGCTGGCGCTTGGTGGATCTGCAGGTTGTTGATAATGATTTTCTGCGCAAGCAGGGTGATGTCCGTACCATTCGTGTAGAGACAATTGACGCTCACCGAGGCGTGGTCACCGATCGTTACGGTGAGCCGCTGGCTGTGAGTACACCGGTGCGAACCCTTTGGGCCAATCCCTCAGAGACAGATCCTGATGAGCCACGCCTGGCCAACCTTGCACGGTTGCTGGATATCAGTGAGGCGAGGCTGCGCAAGCGCCTGGCCACTTACGCGGGTCGTGAGTTTATTTATCTGCGCCGAAAGGTTCAGCCCGGGCTGGCCGCAAAGGCGATGGGTTTGGATATTCCGGGCGTTTATACGCGCCAAGAGTACCGCCGCTATTATCCAGCGGGCGAGGTTACTGCCCATGTGGTCGGATTTACCAACATTGATGAGCTTGGCCAAGAAGGTTTGGAGCTGGCTTACAACGATTGGCTGTCTGGGGAGTCTGGCAGCAAACGCGTGCTGAAGGATAATCGCGGACGTGTCATTAAAGACCTTACGCTTATCCGGGATGCCAGTCCCGGTCGTAATCTTGAGCTGAGCATTGACCTGCGCCTGCAGTATTTGGCCTACCGCGAGCTGAAAGCCGTTGTTAGCGCCCACAATGCCCATGGTGGAACCCTCGTTATGCTGGATGTCGAGACCGGCGAGGTGTTGGCCATGGCCAATCAAGGGTCTTATAACCCCAACGACCGCAGCCAGCTTGCACCGGGAAACCTTCGCAACAAAGCCATCACGGACCTGTTCGAACCAGGGTCAACCATGAAGCCGATCTCTATGGCTGCTGCGCTTGAGTCTGGGCAGTACACCCCTAAGACAACGATTGATACGTCGCCCGGTTACCGGCGCTTTGGCAGGTTTACGATTCGCGATTACCGGAACTACGGAGTCATTAGCCTTACCGACATTATTGTGAAGTCCAGCAACGTGGGTATCAGCAAAATTGCCACTGAGTTGGGTGGTGACACGATTCGCAACTTATATGCACGGCTCGGGCTTGGTCAACCAACCGGTACTGGCTTCCCGGGTGAGGCCGTTGGTGTACTGCCAGCGCGACCTAAGTGGCGTCCATCGGAAGAAGCTACCCTTTCATACGGTTACGGGATGAGTGTGAACGCCCTTCAGTTGGCCCAGGCCTATATGGTTATTGCCAATGGCGGCATTCGGTATCCGCTAAGTCTTATGAAACTGAGCGAAAAGCCCGTTGGCCAGAGAGTGCTCTCTGAGCGAGTAACCGGCCAGGTGCGAACCATGTTGGGAGAGGTAGTTTTAAGGGGGTCGGGTAAGCGGGCTCAGCCAGGCTTCTATAGCGCCGGGGGCAAAACGGGAACGGTTCACTTGGTGGGTGCCCAGGGCTATGAAGACAGCCAATATAAGGCGATTTTTGCCGGCATGGCGCCAATTGATAACCCCCGAATTGTAACGGTTGTAGCCGTGGATGCGCCGCAGTCAGGGGAATATTACGGTGGCGAAGTGGCTGCGCCTGTTTTCTCAAGAGTGATGAGCGATGCGCTTCGCCTGCTGAACGTGAAGCCCGAACTGGAAGTCGACACCGCTGGCATGCGAGCGGGAACAACAGGGGAGAGAGGGTAAGCCTATGTGCATAACATCTCTCAGTACATTATTGCAGGGCATTGCATCTGTGCCTTCAGTTTTTGATGTGACCATCCATGGACTGCAAACCGACAGCCGTGAAATTGGCTCTGGCGATGCCTTTGTTGCGCTGGCTGGCGCCGCCACCTCGGCTGATTATTACATGGATAACGCCATAGCCGCGGGCGCAACGGTTGTGCTTCTGGAGTCAGAAGGCGAATTAGAGTGCTGGGAACATCAAGGGGTACTGGTTGTGCCTGTTGCGAAGCTTCGGCAGCGTCTGGGCAAGATTGCTGCGCGTTTTTATGAACATCCATCGCGCAGGCTCCGATTAATAGGCGTGACTGGTACCAACGGTAAAACGTCCGTTAGCCATTACGTCGCCCAGTTGCTAGGCCATACGGGAACGCCTTGCGGTGTGCTGGGAACTCTGGGTTATGGCATGCCGGAAGCCCTGCAGGCTGCGTCCCATACCACGCCCGATGTGGTTCAGGTCAACCGGGTGCTGTCGGATATTCTTGCCAGTGGTGGCCGGGCAGCGGCCATGGAAGTGTCTTCCCATGGCTTGGATCAGGGGCGTGTGGATGGCTTGACCATAACCGGTGCGATTTTTACCAACCTGACACGAGATCACCTGGACTATCACGGTTCCATGGAGGCCTACGGGGCAGCCAAAGCAAGCTTATTCGAACGTGAAGACGTGCACTTCTCTGTGCTTAATTTTGACGACCCTTTTGGCCGTCAATTGTACGAAACCCTTGATGGCAAATGCGACCGCATTCGATACAGCCTCCATGAGCCCCAGACAGAGTTGTGGCTGAAAGACTTCCGGCCTACGGATGATGGTTTTGATGCAGTGGTCGATGGTGAATGGGGTGTTTTTGAGTTGTCTGTGCCCCTTATGGGCAGCTTTAATGCCAGCAACATACTTGCAGCCGTTGCCACGGTTATGACACTGGGTACGTCTATAGAGCAGGTTCAGCAAGCCGCGAAGCAATTGGTTCCGCCTCCAGGCCGGCTTGAACGGTTTTGTGGCGTCAATGGCGTTCGTGCGGTTGTGGACTATGCCCACACACCGGATGCCTTGGCTAATGCGCTGGCGGCATTGCGGCCCCACTTAACAGGGCGGCTGATTTGTGTGTTTGGCTGCGGCGGTGATCGCGACAGCGGTAAACGCCCGGAAATGGCCAAAGAGGCAGAGCAGTGCGCCGATGTCATCGTCGTTACAGATGATAATCCCCGCACTGAGTCCCCTGAGGCGATTGTGGAGGATATTTTGGCTGGCTTCTCCAACCCGGACTTGGCAACAGTCATTCATGATCGGGCTGAAGCAATCCGTTTTGCCATCAGTATGGCAGCGCCAGAAGATCTAGTGCTTATAGCGGGAAAGGGCCATGAGTCCTGGCAGGAAGTTGCTGGTAGCAAGCTTCCATTCAGCGACGCCGCTCAGGTTCGCAAGATGCTGGAAATTGAAGGAGGTGAAGCATGATGGGCACCTTCTCACTCGCCCAAGCTGTGCAATTTACCGGCGCCACCTGTGCTTCTCAAGAGCTTGATGCTGTCGACTACGCAAGCGTGTCCACAGACACACGTGCGTTGAGACCGGGTGATCTGTTCGTTGCCCTGCGTGGCGAAAATTTTGATGGCCACGGTTTTTTGCATACTGCCCAAGAGCTTGGCGCTTGCGCTGCCGTGGTTGACGCCTTCGATCGTTCTATAGATATGCCTCAGTTGGTTGTAGCCGATACTGACGAGGCGTTGGCGGGCCTTGCGGCCGGTAACCGCGGGCAAAGTGACGTGAAGCTGATTGCGATAACAGGCAGCAGTGGCAAAACCACCGTTAAGGAAATAAGCGCAGCGATCTTGGTTCGCATGGGTAATACCCTAGCGACTCAAGGCAACCTGAATAATCACATTGGTGTTCCGCTAACGCTGTTCGGCCTGGAGCCAACACACCAGTATGGCGTGATTGAATTGGGTGCCAGCGGGGTGGGCGAAATTGCTCATACGGTCGCGATTACAAGGCCGCAGGTTGTGGTGCTTACGAATGCAGGCCAAGCGCATCTTGAAGGCTTTGGCAGCTATGAAAACATTGTGCATGCCAAGGGCGAAATCATTGAGGGTGTTACCGAAGACGGCTTAGTGGTTCTGAACCGGGATGATCCAGCGTTTGATCAGTGGCTTGCCCGTGCAGGCGACCGCCGGGTTGTTAGCGTAAGCCGTTGTGGTCACCCAGCAGCTGACTACAGAGCTGCGATAGAGCAATCGCACGCTCTAAATTCAGACATTGTGGTAACTGGGCCTGGCGGTTGGTCTTGTGCGATCACGCTTCTACTGGAAGGCGAGCACAATGTAACCAATACCCTGCTTGCTATTGCTGCAACCCGGGAATTGGGCGCGACAGATATCGCCATTACAGACGGGTTGGCCTGTATGGAGTCCATTCCCGGACGCCTGCAGGAAATCAATCTGCCAGGGGACTTGTCGGTTATTGATGACAGCTATAACGCCAATCCCGCCTCTATGGAAGCGGCACTGAGAGTTCTGGTGAAACGTGAGGGTAAACGCATTGCCGTCTTCGGCGCCATGGGCGAACTTGGGCCGACTGCCTATGAATTGCACCGTGAAGTCGGAGTCCTTGCCTCTGAACTTAGAATTGATCGCCTACTGACGGTAGGCGTTGGCTGCGAGGGCTATGCCGACGGATTTGGTGAGGCAACAGAAATGTATCAAACACACGATGAGGCCGCCGAGGCTATCGTTCGTACCAACGAACCGCCGATGACCGTGCTGGTGAAAGGGTCCAGAAGCTCAGCCATGGATCTCGTGGTGGAAGAGATTAAAAACAAGGTGAATAGCGCATGCTTCTCTGGCTAACAGGGGTTTTATCAGAATATTTTTCAGCGCTGACGGTGTTTCAGTACCTTACCCTGCGTGGGATTTTGGGAATACTCACGGCCTTGTTGATTTCGCTATTTATTGGCCCGGTGATGATCCGAAAGCTGGGCCAGTACCAGATTGGCCAGGCGGTTCGGGACGATGGACCTCAAACGCATCTTAGCAAAGCGGGCACGCCTACCATGGGCGGCGCGTTGATTTTGGTAGCGATCGGCATCAGCACCGTGTTGTGGGCAGACCTGAGCAATCGCTACATATGGGTGACCCTGCTGGTGACCCTTTTGTTTGGGGCCATTGGTTGGGTGGATGACTACCGTAAGGTAGTTGAGCGCAACCCTCGCGGATTGCCTGGGCGCTGGAAGTATTTCTGGCAATCGCTGATTGGTGCTGTTGCGGCCATAGTGCTGTATTTCAGTTCGGCGCTGCCTCAGGAAACATCTCTGTATCTGCCATTTTTGAAAAACGTGTCGCTGACCCTCGGGCCGGTGTTTTTCATTCTGCTGACGTATTTTGTGATCGTCGGTAGTAGTAATGCGGTCAACCTGACAGACGGCCTAGACGGCTTGGCGGTCATGCCTACAGTTATGGTCGCCGGCGCTCTGGGCATCTTTGCCTATGTGTCTGGCAACGTTCAGTTTGCAAACTACTTGCTGATTCCACATTTGCCGGGAACCGGCGAGCTCATTATTTTCTGCGGAGCTTTGGTTGGCGCCGGGCTCGGCTTTCTGTGGTTTAACACCTATCCCGCTCAGGTTTTTATGGGCGACGTGGGTGCCTTGGCCCTGGGTGCCGCACTGGGGGTGGTCGCAGTAATCGTGCGCCAAGAAATTATTCTTTTCATCATGGGCGGCGTGTTCGTGATGGAGACCGTCTCTGTCATTTTGCAAGTGGCTTCATTCAAGCTGACTGGCCGCCGGATATTCCGGATGGCGCCACTGCACCACCACTTTGAACTCAAAGGCTGGCCCGAGCCGCGCGTGATTGTGCGTTTCTGGGTCATCACCGTGGTTCTCGTTCTGATTGGCCTGGCCAGTCTGAAGATACGATAGGAAACCGGACGAATTATGAGTGTCATCACGTCAGATCGTCGCACATTGGTAGTGGGACTCGGTAAAACCGGGCTTTCCTGCGTGCGCTATCTGCTTGCACAAGGTCGGGAAATCGCCGTGGCCGATAGCCGCGAAGCGCCGCCGTGTCTGGATGACCTGCGTGCCGAGTGGCCAGATATGCCTGTTTATCTGGGTCCGTTTGATCCAGACCGGTTTGCTGGCTTCAACGAGTTGGTCGTAAGCCCGGGTATCAGTATCGCTGAGCCGGCAATTGCTCATGCCGCCGAACTGGGCGCGCGCATCCGGGGCGATATCGATTTGTTTGCCGAAGCTGCCGATGCGCCCGTTCTAGCCATAACCGGCTCCAACGGCAAAACCACCGTCACCACATTGGTGGGCGACATGGCTCGCGCCGCCGGTCGCCGAGTTGAAGTTGGTGGGAACATTGGCACCCCAGCGTTGGATTTGTTGGGTCGAGGTGCCGAACTGTACGTGCTTGAACTCTCCAGCTTTCAGCTGGAAACCACCTCGGAGTTGAATGCGCTGGCGGCCACTGTACTGAACGTCAGTGACGACCACTTGGATCGTTACCCGAACAAAATGGCTTATTTCCAAGCCAAGCAGCGGATTTTCCGTGGCTGCCAGAACGCCATCGTGAACCTGGACGACGCACTGAGCACGCCCATGGCGCGGGATAACCTGCGGTTTCTCTGCTTTGGGCTTCATCGCATCAACCCGGACACCTTTAGTACCCGAGAAGATGATCAAGGTCTCTGGCTGACGTTTGGGTTCGATAACCTTTTGAATGCCCGTGAGCTGAAGCTGGTGGGTTGGCACAACCTCAGCAATGCAATGGCCGCGTTGGCGTTAGGCCACGCAGCCGGGCTGCCAATGGAAGCCATGCTGGCCGCTGCGCGGCAGTTCAACGGTCTGCCGCACCGCTGTGAGTTCGTTCGAAGCCGAGCCAATGTTGACTATATAAATGACTCCAAAGGCACCAATGTCGGAGCCACCGTTGCAGCCATAAAGAGCCTGGCGCCAGAAGGTGACGGCAAAATAGTGTTGATTGCCGGTGGAGAAGGTAAAGGTGCTGAGTTTTCTGAGCTGGTGGCGCCAATCACAACCTGTTGCCGGGCAGTGGTATTGATTGGCCATGATGCAAACCGCATCGCCGCAGCGCTAGGTTCCGGCGTCCCGGTCTATCGAGCCACAACCCTGGCTGATGCTGTGAAGAAGTCCGCAGAGTTGTCGTTGGAAGGGGATCGGGTTTTGTTTTCTCCGGCTTGCGCAAGTTTCGATATGTTCCGTGATTATGGTGACCGTGGTGACCAGTTCCGTGGCCTGGTTCAATCGTTAGGGGAGGTGCTGTGATGCAGGCAGGATTGGCAGCACCCGCACGGACACAGCGGCTGGGTGAAATTCAGCCCTTGGCGGCTCTGATACTCAGCTCGGTAGCCCTGCTGATTGTCGGGATTGTGATGATCTCTTCAGCCTCTATGGATATGGCGATAGAAACCATGGGCAACGGTTATCACTATGTGATTCGCCAGCTTCTGTTCGCTGCCATGGGGTGCATGCTTGCGTTGGTATCGGTCAATGTACCTATGGCCTGGTGGGAGCGCAGCGGCTGGTTGCTGCTTGGCATAGGCATGCTAGCACTGATTCTGGTTCTTACACCGCTGGGTCGCACAGTGAATGGTTCAACCCGTTGGATTCCGTTTGGCCTGTTCAACGTGCAGGTGTCAGAAGTTGCAAAGTTGTGCCTGATAGCTTATCTGGCCGGATACGTTGTGCGTCGGCGTGATGAGTTACTGAACACCTGGCCGGGATTTTTGAAGCCCTTGGTGGTTCTGGGTGTGGCATCCGCACTGCTGGTTATTCAGCCCGATTTCGGGGCCACGGTGGTTTTGGTTTCAGCAGCCGCAGGCATGATTTTTCTGAGTGGCGTGCGCCTGAGTCGGTTTGTGCCGTTGATCGCAATTTTGGTGGGGCTCGGGGCGGTCCTAATCCTGACTCAGCCTTACCGCCTAAAGCGCGTAGTGAGCTATCTCGATCCTTGGAAAGATCAGTTCGACAGCGGTTACCAATTAACCCAATCGCTGATCGCATTTGGGCGTGGCGAATGGGCCGGCGTTGGCTTGGGCAACTCGATACAGAAATTGTTCTTTCTACCTGAGGCCCATACAGATTTTATTTTCGCGATTATCGCTGAAGAGTTCGGCTTGTTGGGCTCACTTCTGGTGCTCGGGCTATTTACGGTTTTGGTTGTTACTGGCTTTGTGATTGCCCGTCGCGCAGAGAAGGCCGATATGCCGTTTGGTGCCTGCTTTGCCTACGGCATTACGCTGCTGATTGGCCTGCAAGCAGGCATCAATATGGCGGTCAGCACCGGATTGCTGCCCACCAAAGGATTGACCTTGCCACTCGTGAGCTACGGCGGTTCCAGCTTGATGATTAGTTGTGTGTGTATCGGGATTTTGGCCAGGATTGAAATGGAGCGGCTGGACAAAGAAAGGCAAAAGGCAGAACAGCCTACCCGCCGCAAACGGGGAGGCGCGCGTTATGACTGAGTCGCGCCGATTCTTGATGATGGCCGGAGGTACCGGAGGTCATGTGTTTCCCGCACTGGCCACTGCTCGGGCGCTTGAGGCCAAGGGGCACGAAGTGCATTGGTTGGGTGCCATCGGGGGCATGGAGGAGCGGTTGATTAGTGACACCGGCATTCCGCTGTCACTGATACATATCTCCGGGCTTCGGGGCAAAAACAAACTGGCACTGATCCTGGCGCCGTTCCGACTGATGCGCGCGCTGGGCGAAGCCTTCACCGTTATGCGCCGGATTCGCCCGGATTGCGTGGTTGGCATGGGCGGGTTTGTGACTGGCCCTGGCGGTTTGGCCGCATGGCTCACAAAAACACCTCTGGTGATTCATGAACAGAATGCCATCGCTGGCATGACCAACCGCATTTTGGTGCGCTTTGCGAAAGCGGTGTTGGAGGCGTTCCCGGACAGCTTCGGCGCGGAAGTGATTACTCGATGCACCGGCAATCCAGTGCGCGAAGATTTAGCAAGCCTGCCAGAGCCGGAGCAAAGAATGGCCGGCCGTAACGGCGGGCAGGACGAACAGAAAGGTGCGCTGCGTGTTCTGGTTGTAGGGGGCAGCTTGGGCGCCCAGGTATTCAATCAGCAGTTGCCAGAAGCCCTGGCGATGCTGTCTGAACAGGAGCGGCCGCTGGTTCGCCACCAATGTGGCGAAAAGCACCTTGAAGATGCGCGGGCATCTTATGAGCAGAACGGAATTGAGGCCGACGTTGAGCCGTTTATAAAAGACATGGCAGAAGCCTATAGCTGGGCCGATATTGTGTTATGCCGCGCCGGCGCTCTAACGGTCTCTGAGTTATGTGCCGCAGGTATTGGGGCGGTGCTAGTGCCATTCCCTCACGCGGTGGATGACCATCAAACGAAAAACGGTCAGCAAATGGTAAACGCCAAGGCGGCCCTGCTCATACCACAGTCACAGCTGACACCTGCTGTGCTGGCAGAAACTCTGGGCGATCTCGCCAAGGATCGCGCCCATGTTATGGATATGGCCAAGGCTGCACGTACTTTGGCTCGCCCCGATGCAACGGAGCGAGTCGTGAATTATTGTCTGGAGGCCGCTAATGGCTGATGCAACCAATACACCGCTTGTTTTTCAAGTACCGGAAATGCGCCGGATTCGCCACATTCACTTCGTGGGTATCGGTGGCGCCGGCATGAGCGGCATTGCGGAAGTACTGAAGAACCAGGGCTATGACGTTTCTGGCTCAGACCTGAGAGAAGGCGTGGTCACAGACCGCCTCAAGGCTATGGGTGTTGAGGTTCAGATTGGACACCGAGAAGACAACAGCGCGAAAGCCGACGTGGTCGTGGTGTCTTCTGCAGTGACTTCTGATAACCCCGAGGTGGCTGCAGCTCGCAACCGTAGGGTGCCCATTGTACCCCGGGCCGAAATGTTGGCTGAGATCATGCGTTACCGCCACGGCATTGCCGTAGCCGGCACCCATGGCAAAACCACTACCACCAGTCTGATTGCTTCGGTGCTAGGTGAAGCGGGGCTCGATCCTACTTTTGTGATCGGCGGCAAGCTCAATAGTGCAGGCACCAACGCCAAACTGGGCGGCTCTCGCTATCTGGTAGCCGAGGCGGATGAGAGTGATGCCTCCTTCCTGCATCTGACTCCGGTGATTTCGGTGGTGACGAACATCGAAGCCGATCATATGGATACCTACGAAGGCGACATTGAAAAGTTGAAGCAAACGTTTGTGGATTTTCTCCACAATCTGCCGTTCTACGGTCTGGCTGTTATGTGTGTCGATGATGCCTATGTGCAAGAGATTATCCCGCGGATTTCTCGAGCCATTATCACCTATGGCATCAGCAACCCAGATGCGGATTACCGGGCCGAGAACATCGTCACCGATGGTCTGAGAACCCATTTTCTGGTGAAACGCCCTGGTGGGCGCAGTGATCTGACCGTGGAGCTGAAAATGCCTGGTCGTCACAACGTGCTGAATGCGCTCGCTGTTATTGCGGTAGCGACCGATGAGGGTGTTGCCGATGAAGCGATTTGTAAGGGCTTAGCCGTTTTTGCAGGGGTTGGGCGTCGTTTCCAGGTTTACGGCGATTATCAAACGCCGAAGGGCACGATCACGCTTGTTGATGATTACGGGCATCACCCCACAGAGGTTGAGGCGGTGATTCGTGCAGCCCATGATGCCTGGCCGGGACGGCGGCTGGTGATGCTGTATCAGCCTCATAGGTTTTCCCGAACCCGTGACCTGTATGAAGACTTTGTACGGGTTCTGTCGGAAGTCGATGGCCTGTTATTGATGGACGTGTACTCCGCTGGAGAGGCCGCTATTCCGGGCGCTGATGGTCGGGCGTTGTGCCGTAGCATACGCCAGCGCGGCAAGGTGGAGCCGATATTTGTAGAAGACAATCGCGAAATCGAGAGCTTGCTGAAGAACGTGCTACAGGACGGTGATCTCCTGATGACACAGGGCGCAGGTGACATTGGCGGCGTGGCGACTCGGTTGGCAGCAGCAAGAGTAATTGCAGGTGAGTGATATGCAGCATCCCCAAATCCCAGCGTATCAGGCTGAGCCAGAGGTGGTTCGGGCGCTAGGGCGTGTGGCTGTGTTTATGGGGGGAGACTCCGCCGAGCGCGAGGTTTCTCTCAGCAGCGGTAGGGCGGTTCTTGCGGCTTTGGTATCTGCAGGCGTGGATGCCTTTGCCATGGATGTTCAGGGCTGTCTCCTAAAGACAGTAGAGAAGCCTCAGTTTGATCGGGTTTTTATAGCCTTGCACGGTCGTGGCGGCGAAGACGGAACGCTGCAGGCCATTCTATCCCAGGCGGGTATTCCCTATACCGGCAGCGAAGTCATGGCGTCGGCACTGGCGATGGACAAATTGCGCACAAAATATGTGTTTGCTGGCTGTGGCCTACCAACACCGAAATTCAGAACCATGTCTGCAGTGGATGAGGCTGAGCAGATTGTTCAGGAGTTGCGTCCGCCCCTGAGTGTTAAGCCGTCCCGTGAAGGCTCCAGCATCGGAATCCGCAAGGTAAATGACGCCGCTGAACTGGCTGAGGCCTACGAGGCTGCAGCAGCGCTGGATAACCTGGTGCTGGTTGAAGAGTGGGTGGAGGGGCCGGAATTTACCGTCAGCTTGCTGCAGGACAATGCTCTGCCGGCCATCGGACTGAGCACCGATCATGTGTTCTACGACTATGACGCGAAATATCTGGCAGACGACACCCGCTACCGGATTCCTTGCGGTCTTGCGCACCAGGATGAAGTGAAGTTGCAGAATCTGGCGCTGGAAGCTTTTCGGGTAGTGGGCTGCCGTACTTGGGGCCGGGTAGACATCATGCAGGATACAGCAGGTGAGTTTTGGCTGTTGGAAGTGAATACCGTGCCTGGCATGACCGATCACAGCCTGGTGCCCATGTCTGCGAAAGCGGCTGGAATGAGTTTTGAAGAACTTGTGGTGCGTATTCTTCAGGACACTTTGGAGGGCGCCAATGCTTGAGACACTGCTAATCCGGAGTGGGGCGATACCGTCCGACCCTCCTGGGCGCCGGGGAGCAACCTCTCTTGGGCCGGAGAGAGACCGGTTTGGCGTGTTAAAGGCAGTGTTGGCCGCGGTGCCCTGGCTACAGGCGGGTATGGGTGTCGCGATTTTGCTGGCGGCCGGCCTGATGCCTTGGGCAACTGGCAAGGTGCTGGGCGCCATGGATCAGCAAATTCTGGCCATTGATGTGAATGGCGATTTCATCGGCGACAGCCGCGTTGCCATTGAGCGTCAGGCGGGAAACTGGGTTGGAAAAAGTTACTTCTCGACGGATCTTTCGGACATAAAGGCTGATCTCGAGAAGCGTCCCTGGGTTGAGACAGTCGCAGTGCGCCGGGTATGGCCTGATCGCCTGGAGGTCAATATCCGGGAGAAGAAGCCTCTAGCTTACTGGAACGATGGTCGTTTGGTCAGCCGCACCGGCGAGCTTTTTATGCCGCCGAATCCGGAGGTGGCGGGGCGTTTGCCACGGCTCTCGGGGCCTGATGAGCGGGTGCGTGATGTTATCGGTATGGCCCGCACCATGAGTGACAAGTTGGTGGGGCATGGCTTGGGATTTTCAGGGCTTTCACTGGAGCGGCGTGGGGCCTGGACCCTTCGTCTCTCAAATGGAATTGAAGTGGTGCTCGGGCGAGATCAGGTCGCGAAGCGCTTTGAGCGCTTTATCACGGTGTATGAAAACCGGCTGATATCACGGTCGGACGAAGTTAGCCGGGTAGATGCCCGTTATACCAATGGTGTAGCGGTTCAATGGAAGCTGGCCCAGGCCGCTTCCGGCCCGAAAACATAGAAACAGTAAATTCAGACCTACGGTTTGGTGGAATACATGTC
>JBQCZX010000090.1:0-15975 GCA_052089485.1 Marinobacter sp.
ATCAGCACCAACAGCAACAGCAGCAACGAGGCGCGTCCCGGTGAAAAGATTCATACCTTCATCAAGCTGGCGGAGCAACTCGCCTATTGCTTCAAACGCGGTACCGTCACCCTCCATGGCAATGTGGTTAAAGCGACCCACGGCGAGACCCGCCACGAAGTTCTTGGTAGCGGCAACGGCAGCAAGGCGCTGCAATCATTTGAGCTCAAGCAAAAACCACTGACCTTTGTTGCTGCATCCAACCCCTCCGGTGTGGACAGCACCCTTGAGGTGATGGTTAACGGTATTCGCTGGCATCAAGTTGATACCCTGGCTGACCGGCGGCCAACCGATCGCAATTTCATCACCCGCACCGATAACGACGACAAAACCACCCTTGTTTTCGGCAATGGTGAAAAAGGCGCCCGCTTGCCCACCGGGGTCGAAAACGTCGAAGCGCAATACCGTTCGGGCATCGGTAAGCCGGGCAACGTGCAAGCTGAGCAGATATCGCTGTTGCAATCCAAACCCTTGGGGGTAAAAGCGGTGATCAACCCGCTGCGAGCCTCCGGTGGCGCCAACCGGGAAGGACGTGATCAGGCACGGCACAACACGCCGCTGGCCATAAAGGCATTGGACCGACTGGTCTCAGTGCAAGACTACGAAGATTTTTCCCGAATCTACGCCGGCATCGGCAAGGCACGGGCCGTCGAGCTTAGCGACGGTCGTCGCCAACTGGTGCACGTGACTATTGCCGGTGCTGAAGATATTCCCATCGATGAAAACTCAGACTTGTTCCGGAACTTGCGCCTGGCCCTGCATGATTTCGGTGACCCGCACCAGGCGATTGTGTTGGCAGTCCGCGAGCTGATGCTGATGGTGATCAGTGCGCGCATTCGCATTCTGCCTGATTATCACTGGGAAACCGTTGTCAGCTCGTTGCGCACTGTGTTGCTGGACACCTTCAGCTTCGAGCGCCGTGAATTGGGGCAGCCAGTGCACCTCAGTGAAGTGATCAGCGTGATGCAATCAGTGCCCGGGGTCGCTTACGTGGATGTCGACGTTTTGGGTGGCATTCCGGAGAAAGCGAACAAGCTCGTGGTCGGTGTAGATGGTAACAATGTTTTCGAGCGGCGCTTGTTAACCCCGCAGGAAATTGCTGAAACCGTACGACATCTGGTGGGCGAGAGCACGGAATTCAACCGACCCAAACAAGCAATCAGAATGAACCTGGCCGCACGGCAAGATGGCGTGATCAGGCCCGCCCAGATCGCCTTTCTGACGCCGGATGTCCCGGAAACGTTAATTCTGAACCGTATCGAGTGAGGTCATCATGGCCAGCACCAGAGAAGATCGTTTATATGAGCTGTTACCGGTTGTGTACCGGATGCGCGATGCCGAGCAGGGCGAACCGCTAAGGGCGTTGCTGCGGGTGATCACCGAGCAGGCCAACCTGGTGGAAGACGATATCGCGCAACTCTATGAAAACTGGTTTATCGAAACCTGCGACGATTGGGTGGTGCCCTATCTCGGGGATCTGGTTGGCTATGAGCCCGTGCATGAAGCCGGGGAACCGTCCAGCTTGGACACTGCACACGGACAGCAGCGCAACAATATCCTGATCCCGCGCAGAGAGGTCGCCAATAGCGTTCGCAACCGGCGTCGTAAAGGCGCGCTCGCCCTGCTGGAGCTATTAAGCCAGGACACCGCCGGCTGGCCGGCCCGGGCGGTTGAGTTCTACAAATTAATGGCTCGGACCCAAGCCATTAACCACCTGCAGCTCGAGCGCGGACAAACTGTGGATATACGCAAGGGTTCAGCGCTGGATTTGTTGGGCAGCCCGTTTGATACCTTTGCCCACAGCGTCGATGTGCGTCGAACCAATTCGCGACATACCCGCGGGCGCCACAGTATTTCGGGTGTGGGGGTGTTTATCTGGCGACTTAAAGCCTATAGCGTGACGGAAACACCGGCTTATCGACAGGAATCCACCGGCCAGCATTGCTTTACGT
The DNA here is from genome assembly GCA_052089485.1 of Marinobacter sp. Classification (GTDB taxonomy): domain Bacteria; phylum Pseudomonadota; class Gammaproteobacteria; order Pseudomonadales; family Oleiphilaceae; genus Marinobacter. Next base: position 1,992 of record JBQCZX010000090.1, read on the forward strand.
TTAGTGCCCTTGGCAACGACAACCCCCTCTATATACGGCCTCAGCCTGAAACCGACCCAACCCGTATCGCCGAAGAAATAAACTTGCCGGTGCCCATTCGGCGCCGCTGGTTGGAGGCAGACGTTAACGATCATGCACTGGGCCATGCTTTAGAAGGAAGTCGTCCCCAGCTATACGGCCATGGCAAAAGTCTGCAAGTCCGGGTCGGGAAAAAACGGGGCAAAAACATTATCAGGGAGCTGGTACCGGTGGAGCAGATTGTAGTCTCTGACCTGACGGATTGGCGCTATGTGCCGCGCCGGGGCAAAGTTGCGGTTGATCCTCAGTTGGGGCGCATTGCCTTCCCGTTGCGTTACTTCCCCAAGCACGGCGTGTGGGTGAGTTATCACTACGGGTTCAGTATGGATCTTGGCGGTGGTGAGTATGAGCGACCCATTGTGCAGCCCGGGGCACCCGAGGTTTATCAGGTGGGCAAAGGGGCAATATACCCCACCATTAGCGCCGCACTAGAGGTCTGGGATGAACAATGTCCGGCGCATGCCGTTATCGAAATCACCGACAGCGGCGTCTATGTCGAACCCATTTATATCGAATTCAAAACCGGCCACACCAGCCTGCAATTGCGGGCCGGCAACCGTCAGCGCCCATTAATCCGGTTGCTGGACTGGCAAGTCGATCAGCCCGATGCGCTAACGGTAACCGGCGAGGCGGGCAGTTACTTCACCCTGGATGGCCTGCTAATTTCGGGTCGTGGTGTCCAGGTTGCCGGTGATTTAAGCGAATTGACGGTGCGCCACACCACTCTGGTTCCTGGCTGGACGCTGGACGGTGGTTGCGAACCAGAGCATGCCACAGAGCCCAGTCTCGAAATTTTCAGCCCGGCCGTATGTGTCAAAATCGAGCACAGTATTTTGGGGGCTATTCAGGCAACCCCGCTAGTTCCTGAACCGGAAGAGGAGACAGAACAAGACCTTGAAGAAAATCAAGAGGTTCCGGGCCTTGCGGATGATGAGCTGGCACTGGCCAGATGTCAGGGCGTGATACCTGGAGGCCGCCTCGACCCCATAAGAATCTGTATCAGCGACAGCGTTGTGGACGCCACCGATCCAGAGCGGGAAGCGATAGGCGAGCCAGGTTGTGCCGTTGCTCACATCTGCCTGAACATTGTGCGCAGTACCGTGTTCGGACAAGTTCAGGTGCACGCCATTGAATTGGGTGAAAACTGTATTTTTGATGGCCGTATCACCGTTGCCCGGCGCCAGAAAGGGTGTTTGCGCTTTTGTTATGTGACACCGGGCTCCCGCACTCCGCGCCGCTACCGCTGCCAACCTGACTTGGTGGAAAAGGAAGCTCTGGAGGCGGAAAAACCCATCGAACGTCTACGGGTTCGCCCGCAATTCACCAGTGTGCGTTATGGCACGCCAGCATACTGCCAGTTGTCTGAATGCTGTGCGGAAGAAATCAAAAACGGCGCTGATGATGAATCCGAAATGGGCGTGTTTCACGACTTGTATCAACCGCAACGAATGGCAAATTTGAACGTTCGCCTGGACGAATATTTACCCGCTCGAATGGATGTTGGCGTTATCGTATCGAGCTAGGAGGATGACATGCACAGCGATGACTTTCACAAGGGTGCACGTGGAGAGTTCAGGGGGGATTTTACCCGGGACACCTTCGACCCCTACCGGCATTTCAGCCGCGTATTGATGCAGCAAGGGCGGGTACAACTCGACTCGGACTGGAATGAGCAGGTTTCCATCACCACCCATTACTTGCGCACGTTGACCTCCGACCTGATCGGGCCGCACGGTGCCCCCCGGCAAAACGATGGCACAGTGGGAGAGGGCTTTAGAATATCGGCGTCTGGAAACTTCTTTCGGATTCATCACGGCCATTACTATGTCGACGGCATTCTGTGCCAGAACATTGTCAGCGAAGATGAGCCTGATGGAGGGCTGCTTTATACCGAACAGACGGATTACCCGCTAACCACAGAAGATACACCGTCAACGCTGCCCGAAGGTCAGTATCTTGTCTACCTCGATGTCTGGGAACGCCACCTAAGCTACGTAGAAGATGATTACATGCGTGAAAAAGCCTTGGGCGGACCAGACACTGCCACCAGAGCGAAAGTTGTGTGGCAGGTGAAACTGCAAAAACTTACGGCCGATGACGCAGCTATCGATTTCAAGAAGAATCACGAAGAATTTCTGGCGCAGTTGGGAGCAGTGGTCAAGCCAGGATCCGGTAAGCTGAAAGCCAGAGCCAGAACCAGTGCAGACGACAATGATGACCCTTGCCTGACCGCCCCGGAAGCGAGTTATCGCGGCGCCGAGAACCAACTCTATCGGGTGGAAATACACAACAATAGTGAAGCCGAATCTGGCCCTACCTTCAAGTGGTCACGAGAGAACGGTTCCGCTATTTTTCCGATAACCGAATTCAGTGGTGGCGACGTTATAACCCTTGAGCACCTGGGCCGTGATTGTCGTTTTGGATTGAAACCAAACGATTGGGTTGAGTTAGTCGATGACGACTACATTCTGCGAAACCGGGCAGCGGCGTTGCTGAAAATCAAGGACGTGGACACGGCAAACTCGCAAGTGAGCCTTCAAAGTGCACCGAATACATCAGTGGCCACCGGCCCGGGCAAACATCCGTATCTGCGACGCTGGGATCAGACCACGGGTGGCGTTAACGGCGTGCCTGTCAAAGAAGGCATGGAAGACTCCGACTGGATCGCTCTTGAGGGCGGCGTGGAAATCCAGTTCCCTGCGCCTGAATCGGACACCAACGAAACCGGTCATATATATCAGACCGGAGATTTCTGGTTAATCCCGGTACGCACTGCAACCGGGGATGTGGAATGGCCGGGTACGGTAGAGGATCCGCATTCGCTACTGCCACAAGGTGTCGAACATCATTATGCGCCCCTTGCAAATATTGAGGTAACGGATGAGTCAGATGGTCCTTCAGTAACTGACCTGAGACGAAAAATAATCAAGCTGTGGGCCTGATATTTTTGCCAAAATGTAGCACCACAGGGGATATTCTTTTACCCCTAGCGTGGTAACAATAGAGTTGTGCAAAAATAAACCGTGAAATTTTGTAGTCGAGGAGGAGCGGCATGATATTTTCACTCTTTTCGATCTTCGACACTAAGCTACGGGGTGCGGTCGATACCAGCGTGGCGCCAGAAGGCTGGTGGGTGCAGTTTGGGGACGATATTCTCGTCTATGCCGCCGATGCTAAATGGGAAGCTGTCAGCGAGAAACTCAAGAATATCGGCGCGGCAACAGGGGAAGAAACCGGGAAAGTCATCAAGGGTAAGATGCACCTGGTCAGGCAAAAGGGGCGTCTGTTTCAGCAGGAACATCCCGATGTTCGAATTATCCTCGACAAAGGCCGTTATCTTGTTGTCGAAATGGACAAAGCCGATGCCCGTAAATTAACGAGCCGAAAGCAACCCTGCTTCCATATTGAGCCACTGAAAGAGAACTCTGTTGTTTTCGAAACCCGGCACACGGCAGCAATACCTCAAGCGCGGGACGCGGGCATTGACGCCGTTCTCGGCGAAGTAAATCAGGCAGCATTCGAAGCTAATCTCGCGCAGTTGGTGTCCTACCCGACTCGCCTTTCAACCAGCCCCGGCTATAAAGAAGCAGCCAAGTGGGCATCTGCACAGCTTTCGGTCATGGGTTACTCGACCACACTCGAACCTGTGACACTCGGAGCATCCGGCGAGAGTGCAAACGTGATCGCCACCCGAAGCGGCAGCGGATCCGAGCCCAGACATCGTATTCTTGTCGTTGCTCATCTCGATTCGATCAATCACACGGATGGCCCATTAGCCAATGCACCTGGCGCAGACGACAATGGTAGCGGCTCTGCCGGGCTGCTCGCGATGGCATCGGCGCTCGCCGCGTTTCGTTTTGACCACGACCTGACATTTGTGTTGTTTGGTGGCGAGGAACAAGGGCTGCACGGCAGTACTCAGTATGTCGCCTCGCTTTCTACTGCTGAAAAAGGCCGGATTCGCGCGGTGGTAAACATGGACATGATCGGTTCGGTCAACACGGCGAGCCCGACGGTGATGCTGGAGGGTGCCACCCTCAGCCAGCCCCTTATCGACGATTTGACGGCGGCAGCTGCAATTTATACCAGCCTCGATGTGCAGGTGTCCCTTAACCCGTTCGCCAGCGATCATGTGCCGTTTATCGACGCCAACATTCCGGCTGTGCTGACGATCGAAGGCGCGGATAGCGCCAACGATGCCATCCACACCGCAAATGATACGCTCGACAGGGTCGATCCGGCATTTGCCACCGAAACTGTGAAAATGAACACAGCTGTCGTTGCGCGCATGGCCGTACTGGCTTCCGATGTTCAGCCCGGTTGTGATTGCAATGATTCAACGGTAGCCGGTCTCTATCCAGCAGCCGCGGAGAATCGCTTTGACCTGTCTTCTCACTATCAAAAGCTGTTTGCCCAGTACGCCCGGCTTCATCGCGAGGGCCAGTTGCAGCCCGAAGACTATTCTGCCTGGCAACACTCAAGAGTCTTGCACGTTTTGATGACTGTAATGGTTCCATGACAAAGGGCATGTGAGGAATGCTGACCACCTAATCCCGTACCTGTGTTCGGGCGATACCAGCATCAGCCGGAGGAATACAAATTGACCGATAATGACAATGCCCCAGATAAAGACGTGAAACGTGTCCTGTGCGATCCCAATCTTCTGTGCCGGGAGTGGGTAGAAATTAGGGAGGAAAATTCTGGAAGTAGGATTGTCCTTAAGCCCGCTACATCTGAAATCCCCCCAGCCCGGGGGCGGTGTGGTCTCGACTTGAGCATTGCCGGCAAGGCGGAGGCGCAATCCGCCGGTCCGGACGACAGGATGGTTGGCAAACCCGGCGTCTGGACACTCACCGACAACGGGTTATCCCTCAAGGCCCCAGGCTGGGATGGCGATTACCAAATTGAAGAACTTACTGCGGAGCGATTGGTTATCAGAATAAAGATGTAATCCGTCAGCCCTATCGGTGCCATAAAGAGCAGCTGTTTGGGTGGCGAACGCCTTTGGAGTCAAATGTTGAGGAAAACAGGAGAACGCACCATGGTTGGTGATGATACCCCAAAAAAAAGAGGCTGCGGCACGATGCAAGTGCATCGCCGCCTGCTGGATACTGTGCCGCGGTATGCTGAAAGGCTGCAGCGGATAGAAGACCTCACGTTCCGCGCCCAGACAGGCATGATGGCGGCCCGTTCCGGCTGCACAAAAATCCCAGTGGTGGTGCACGTCGTTTGGAAAACGGCCGCACAAAATATTTCACAGGCGCAGATCGACAGTCAGATTGAGGTTCTCAATCAGGATTTTCGCAAAAGCAACGTAGACGTATCCGATGTTCCCGCCCCATTCGCGCCCCTGACAGGAGATGCCCGTATTCAGTTTGAACTGGCGACATCTGATCCGGAGGGCAATCCGACAGACGGTGTGACCCGTCACGAGACAAATCGCAGCGGTTTTAGCAGCGACGACGCGGTGAAATCAAGTGCCACGGGAGGCACGGACGCCTGGCCGGCGGACGAATACCTCAATATCTGGGTATGCCAGCTGACCGGCGGCCTTCTGGGCTATGCCCAGTTCCCGGGTGGGCCGGCTCTTACCGACGGCATTGTTGTTACGTATACGGGTTTCGGCAACACAGGAACAGCCGCCACGCCGTTCGACAAAGGGCGCACCACGACCCACGAGGTCGGTCACTGGCTCAACCTTAGGCATATTTGGGGTGATGACGGCACAGGGTGTTCCGGCTCTGATTTCGTCGCAGATACCCCGAATCAAGGTGGCCCCAATGTCGGTAAACCGACATTTCCCTCAGTATCTTGCGCCAACGGGCCCAGCGGCGACATGTTCATGAACTATATGGACTATGTCGACGACGATACCATGGTCATGTTTACCGAGGGGCAGATCTCGCGCATGCAAGCCTGCCTCGACGGGCCGAGAAGCACCATCGGCTCGGATATCTCCTGTTCGACCGCTCCTGTTCAGCCATTTCAACCTCCGGTTTTCCAGCCGCTGAAACCGCCTATGTGCATGCAACCGGCGATGCCTTTCGTGCTTGGCACGGGAGCTGCGCCAACTGGCTGCGTTCTAAACTCACTGGAACAGCTACTGGGTGCCTACGGTCAGATTCTGGGTCAGTATGCCAGTCTGTATCAGCGCGGCATGCTTGATGCTCAAGGCAAAATTTCCTGGCAGCAGGCGTGGGCAGACTACGCCCGGTTAGGTGGCCGTTAGCTATCTTTCCCTCGGAAGTTTTCCCGGCACGTGGCGTGACAACAATAGACTCAAGCGATGAATTAGTCCGACGGCTTCGCCCATGAACTATTCACTGTATACTGCCCGGATCAAGAATGACCTGCCGTTACGGGGAAATCAGTTTGTCTGGCGAGACTGTAAGCTACGGATTAGAAAGCATCGTCCTGCACCACTCCTTCAAGCAAGTGAAGGGACGAACCATCAAGATCGATTGCCGTGAACGAACGCACCTGGGGGGTGTGAACGGGGCCGGTAAAACCTCTGTTTTGGCGCTGGTGCCGGCCTTCTTTGGCGAGGAGCCTGAGCGGATAGTAACCAAGGCATCGGGCAAGTTGTCCTTCCTGGACTATTACCTGCCCAGTTTTCAGAGCCTCATTATTTTTGAGTACCGTCGACACACGGGCCTTCATTGCGCCGTGATGTATCGTCACTCCCAGGGAAAACCCTGTTACCGCTTTGTGGCTGGGTCTGCCGAAGAAACCTTCTTCGCGTCAGAAGTTAAAGAGCTGCTTCAGAGTGGGGCCAGTGCAGACGATGTGTTTGCGGCGCTTCGCAAGCGAGGCGTAACCGTTTCAAAAATGGTCGATACTATTACCAATTACCGGGCCATCATTCAGCGTAATCAAAAACTGCTGAAACGGCTGCCTGCGGATGCCCGGTCACTACGCGCACTGGCGGCAGAATTTGGCTTGGGTGACAGCGACACCCAGATGACCAACATTGAACGGCTCACCCACGTGGTGTTGAACAAGCATAGGCTTCTGAGCAGTTTCAAGACGATGATCTGTGAAACCCAGTTTGAAAACATCCACCAGCACGCCAAGCCCCGAGCCATTGATCGCAAAGATTTGATTGCGGATATACAGAGTCTTTCTGCCTTCGCGGGCGAGGAAGAAAAAATCCGTGAATGCTTGAGAAAAGATGCTGAACGCCGGGCGATACTTGAACAAACCGATAAAACCGTCGCCAATTTGTTCGTAACTGTTGAGGAAGCGCGGGAAAAAGCCAGTGAGCTGAGCCAAGGCAAAGAGCGGCTTGAAACTCAAAGAACCGAGCAACGAGCGGAGTTCGAGGGCACAGATCACCAGCTGGCCCGCCAGGTGACCGATCACAACGCCGATTTTGAAACTTTGGATGGGCGAGTAGCGGCCCTGCACCAGCAGAACGATAAGTACGAAGCCGATAACCTGCCAGACTTGGCCCAGAACTTTGATAACCTGACCGATTACCGACAGCGCCTGGCGACAGCGCAAGCCGACTACGACAGCCTGACCGGTAAAGCGTCTGCCATTGAGGGCGAGTACGACCTTGAGAAGCAGAGCATTCAGCGCGAGCACGAGAAGCATCAGGCCCAGCGCCAGCAGCGTTTGCGAGAGGCCAGCGATGCGCTTACCTCTGCGAAGCACACTTATGATCTGAAACTGAACTCGATCCAAACGGACAAGGTAGCGGCGGTAGCTGAATACAAAGATACCCGCTCACTCGAGCGGTCGGAGCTGACCAGTGAGCAAGCCCGTTTGTCCGCGCTTAGGGAAAACCCTGGCCAAACGGAAGCTGAGCAACAAGAGATTGCCGTCGCAGAGCAGGCCTCCGAGGAAGCTTCCGAGCAGGTCTCCCTGGCACATGAAAACCGTTTGGAAGCTGGACGCAAGCGCGACCAAGCAGACCGCGACTGGAAAGCCGCTCAGGAACAAGTTCAGCACATGGATGTAAGCGTCCAAGCGCTGGAAGACAGGTTTAACGAGCTGCAGAGGCAGATTGCGCCGGAAGATGGCACCTGGTTGTCACAGCTACGCGCCCAAGACTCGGAGTGGGGCAACCGCCTGGCGAAGGTGGTTAATCCTTCTCTATTGCATAGAAAGGATCTGACGCCAACCCGTGATCTAAATGCCAGCGGCACGGCCGTGATGGGCTGGCAGCTTGCACTGGACTCCCTGCCAATACCGGACTTCGCCGCCTCTGAAGAAGCATTGCAAGAGCGTAGCCGAAGCATAGACGCCGAACGCCAGGCCGCGATTAAACAGCGGGCAGAAACCGAGCGTGAAGCCAAGCGCCGGCATGAAACCTACAAAACCCGTGCCGAAGCCGCCGACCGCCTGGAAACTGAATTCTCGCTGTTCGAGCGCACTCGCAATAACGCCCAAACCAAGCTTGGCAATGTGCGCCTGCGGGTTAAAGAAGCACAGGCAGCCCGGGCGGCAAAAATCAGCAAAGATCTTGAGGCGGTTCAGCTCAAGGTTAAAGCCTTCGATGAGCAAACCGGGGAAGGTATTCGAGACGTCGAATCCGGCTTTCAGCAACAAATGCTGGATATGCGAGGCCATTGGGCAGAGCAGGAATCTGAGCTTCAAACCAGTAAAGATCAGCAGTCTGAACTTATTGCTTCAGCAGAGCAGGATCACAAAACACGCCTTAAGAAAAAGCGTGAGATCCACGATCAGCGGCTCTCTGAAGAAGGCATTGATCCGAAGGTGGTTCAGGAGGCGAGGGAAGCGCTGGCCAAACTCAAAGAGGCGGTCGAAAAGATCGTAGCGTCTGAAGACCTTGTGCGCGGCTACCGAAAGTGGCGCGAACAGGAATGGCGCAAGGTTGAGGCGCTCACGGAGCAAGCCAACCAAGCCAAAGCACAGCGCGAGGCGGCGGTTCGTAAGCGCGACGACGCAGAGCGTACCTGGAAGGAGCAGGATGGCAAGCTGAAGGTTTCTATTGCCGAGCACCATGGCGCCATCAAATCCCTGCGGGATCAGACGGAAGCCGCAGAAGGTGTGCTCAAGCACTTCCACGGAAGAACTCTAACGGAAGGGTTTCCGGGTAACCTTGTAGATCTCACCCAAGAACTTCAGGGTGCTTATCAAAAGCTGGAACAGCTGCGTAAAGAGGTGGTGGGAACCTTCGATCAGGCCACATCTATTCTGAACCGGTATGACAACACTCAGATCCAACAAGCCTGGCACAAACTGTCTGCCCACCGGCGCGGCCAGATGACCGGCGAGGTGCTGGATCATGAGGAAAGCTTCAAGCTGGCGCGGGTTCCGGATTTGCGTGAGCTGTTGGATACCGACATTCCCCAGCTGCGGGATGCGCTGATTGATCAGTTTGTCTCTGAAGCTGGCAGTTTGGTGAAGTATTTCGACAGCCTGGAGGTGATGGCCCGTGAGGTGAAAACGGTGTCCGGCCTTCTGAAACGAAAGATCAACACCGATCAACAGATCGAAAGCCTTAGCGATATTCAGGTTGTGCTTGAGCCTCGAATCTATGAAGACGAGACCTGGCAGCCTTTGAAGGAGTTTGTGGATCAGTGGCAAGCATGGATTCCCATGAATCGCCGCTCACTGCCGAATGATGGGATTCTGAGGCGCTTCAAGCTGGTTACCGATACGCTCAGTGACGCCAAGGTGAAAGAGAGTGTCGAGTCGATGATCGACATGCGTCTGGAAATGAAAGAAAACGACCGGCAAGTGGTGATTCGTACAGATGCAGACTTCCTGTCTGCCAGCTCCACTGGCCTTACGTATCTGGCGATTATGACCGTGTTCATGGGCCTCACACGCTACCTGTGCCCGGATCTGAATACTCGTATTACCTGGCCCATTGATGAATTGGCCACGCTCAGCCCCAACAACATCTCTCACTTGGCTGACATGTTGGAGGCGAACAACCTGACCATGATCTCCGCGTGTCCCAAGTTGGACAGAAGCCTGCGCAAGTTCTTTGAGAGCAAAATCTCACTCAAGCAGGGGCGGATTCATACCTATGAAACCACTGCCCATCATGGAAAGCACACAGAGCTGTTCGCCAGCGTGAGCCACGGCGAGCAGCCAGTAACTGCAGAGGAGGGGCTAAACCATGAGTAGTCCACTGTTCGAGCGCACCGTTACAGCCTTGCTGCAAGAGCGGGTGATCTGTGAAGTCAGTGACGATGAGCTATACAACTACCTGCTCATGCCGGGCAACCAAGATGCGGTGAACCGCTTTTTAGGGCAGATCAACCGAACGCTTCGCCAAACCAGCGCCCACGATGCCTTTGTGTGTGCGTATCTGGATATCTCGGATGCCGACACCAAAGACGCAATTCGCCATCAGTTTCGGGACGTTGCCAACAACCTTGAAGCATTTGTACAGTTCCTGCGTCTGGTGATGATGTTGGAAGCAAACGATCGCCCGGTTCTGCCCGGCGATAAGTTGTCTGAAGGCGCCATACTGGAGCGTATTGCAGCGGCACCGGCGCTGGAATCAAAGCTAAGATCACTGGCAGAGAAAAAGGTATTCCACACCAAGCGTGCGGATTCAGCGGGCCAGATTCGCGCCGTGCTCTCGAGCCTGGAGAAGATGGGTTATCTGAAACCCATTGGTACCAGCGGCAGTCTCTTTCGCGCCACCGGCCGTTGGAGTTGGCTGTACGATGCGATGACGTTTATTCAGACCCACGAGGGCATTCAAGGCTCTGAAGATACGGATTCTGAGCAGATGAGGCTTCACTAATGGCTCGCGCTCAAGACGCACACGGCACACTCCGGGCCCTGGCCAAATATGGCGAGGCGATTCTGGAAGCGCATCTGCGAAACGGAAACCGCATTCCCGATTCTGATGACAACCTCGGGCTGATTGAAACCCTGGAGCACCATCGGCTGGTGTGGCGCATTGGTGAAGCGGAAGATCTTCAGCTGAAAAAGGTGTTGGTTCAGTTTCTCGACCACATAACCGAGTCAGAAAGGCGTCGCTACGCCAGTGCCCAGGTGCATATTCTGTGGCAGCAGCTAAGTGAGCTGTTTCAGGAATACAAAGAGGCCAAGAAACGATCCGCCCTGAGTGACATCGACCGGCTGGAAGGCGAAATCAAAGAGTGCCTTGCGGACGTGATCGAAGACATTCGCAATGCAACGGAAGCGTTTGCCACCTATATAAACACCGGCTTCGCCTACATCACAGATTTGAACCTGCGCATCCGTGAGAACGAGCGGGTTATCGAGCGCGCCGGTCGCTTGATTACCTTGTTCGAGAGCTTTCGTATACGGGAGCTGGCGGAGCAGGCGGGTTCGGATGCTTTTCTAAAACGCCTGTTGCTACGGCACCTACCTGCCACCCTGGAGTCTTCCCAAAAGAACCTTTCATACGCACTTAACCAGCTACGTAAGATGCTGGTGCGTATGCGTGAAGATCAGCGATTGAGCCGCCTGGTCGGTGCCTTTGAGGCCCACTTTGTAAATAACCGTGGGTTTGAGCCATCTATCGATCACCTGGATCTGAGGCAGGTTCCAGAATTCCTCAATACGGTGGCTCCATTCCAGATACGCGGCTTTGGAGATATCTACGATTCCGCGGATGATCTAGAGCTAATAGAGATTGCCGCAAAGGCCCGAACGGTTCCCGGGGGGCTTGAAGACAAGCCAGCGCCGGATGGTGTGGATACTGTTAATTTTGATATTGCAGGTGAAACCGAGGCTGACGAAGACGACCCAGTAGAAGAAGCCATTGAGGAGCTGATTCAGCTGGTTGTAGACGGCGCCCTTGGCGAGCGAACGATTCTTGCTTCCGAGGCACTTGCAAGTACCGGCCTGGGGATAGACAAAGCCGACTGGCTGCAGGCGATTGTCTCCGAGATAGAGTCTTTGCCAGATGGTGACCAGAGGCACATTGAAGTGATCTACCACCAGATTGCGCACCGGATTTATCCAGATAACGTTATGGTGTCTGACCTTACCCTGAGGCACAACAATGTTGGCTGAAATCGCCGCCATCGAGCGACTGCTAAAGGCAGGTAAGTCGAAGGTTCGGCGTAACCGGATTTGGGAGCAGATTTGTGCGGAAAATGGAGTAGGGCAGTCCATTGGCAGAGAGATTCACTTCACACCCGCAGACAGGCAGCGCCTGAGAGAATACGTTGTGGCCGAACACGGCCTAGACCCTCAGTACGACGTCCGCGCCGGTGGCCGCATGGCCATGGCCCGGAAGGACTCCAGCGAAAAGCTCAGCAGGGATTCAGTCTTCGGCCAACTGATCGTGCTGGCAACTGCCGGCAACGCGAAGGTCAGGGTCAGCGGCGAATATGTCGCCACTCCCAAAGGCAGTGTGCTGAGCGTGCTACCCGAATACCTGAATATCGATCATCTTCAGTCCCAGAAGCTGGTCATCATCGAAAACGGCGGTTTAATGCCCTATTGGGCCGACCTTCAGCTACCGGAATCCTGGAAGGATTCAGTGATTCTGTATCGTGGCCACCGAGAGAATGTCCGTCCCGTTGCAGAGATCGCCCGCAACCAACCCGCAAAGAAGTTGGCCTGGTTCTACGATTTTGACCCGGCTGGTCAAGCTCTTGCACTCGATCAAGCCAGAGGGAGCACCCTTGTGCCCGAAAAATGGCGTGAGTTCGGCAGGCATACACCGTTTAACCAACCAAAGACTCATCGCAACCAGTCGGCAGCCCTGAAAAGACTGAAAGGGCGAGCCTCTGATGAACTTCTTGCCATCGCTGAACACATGGCAAGCGAAGAATTGGCGGTGATGCAAGAACACATGGTTCTGCGGCATGTCCCCCTAACGGCACTGTTTTTGATGGCTGGTTGATGCGCAGAGCCCAAGTCTGAAAGGCGTATCTTCATCTCCCAAGTACAACCCCGAAGAAACATCTATTCTTTTTTACCCCCGCCAATAGCGTAAATCTTTACGGATATTAAATAAATTTTCTTTTTTATTAGTATCTTACGTAAAAATACCTCTTTTATTACCGTTTAATGACGTAATATTGACGTTTTTTTAACTTGATTGATGACGAATCTCACATCGACGACCCGCCTTGGTTTGTATAATTCACCAACTTCGACGGATAATTGGTGTGAAAGCGATATGAAAAACGTCATTAAAATGTCAAAAGCATGGGTCGCCGCGTTTACTTTTGGGGTTTTGCTTACTGGGTGCGATGTGGAAACTGAGAGCGCGGATGTAGGCAAAGCGCCAGGAACAAGCGTTGGAACCGAGAGTGCGGACGTAGGCAAAGCGCCAGGAATAAATATTGGAACTGAGGATGTGGACGTAGACAAAGCACCAGAAACCGGGGTTGTGGTGCCAGGAATAGAAGATCCAGCTGGTGAATCGACCCGCCCCGAGGCAAAAAGAACCGCCGTTCTTAGCTGGAGTGCCCCTTTGACTAGGGCAAATGATGAAAGCATGAAGCCAGCTGAACTCAGCGAGTATATTATTAGTTATGGCCAAGATGCTGAATACTTGGATCGGGAAGTTATCGTTCCTGGCGAGGGCGTGATGGATATGGCTCACAAGATCAGTGATCTCAGTGCCGGCACTTGGTATTTCAGCATTTCAGTAAAGGATATTGAAGGCTTGGAAAGTGACCCCTCCGCTATGGTTCAAAAGACTTTTAAGTCCTAAGCAATCACACCATCGGATCTGCAATCGGAAGTTTAAGTGTAAACGATGAGCCTTCCCCGGGGTTGGAGACTACATAGATCTCACCCCGGTGCTTTTCTACCACCGTTTTCACGAACGAAAGCCCGAGCCCGGTACCGTGAACGCCCGCCAGCTCACTGCTCCTCTGGCGACGGAAACGGTCAAACAGGTTGGGCAGCTCGTCTGGATCTATACCGGCACCGTCGTCTGCAATTGTCAGGCATGCCTGATGCCCGGCACGAAATACCTGAATGC
>JBQCZX010000091.1:0-15601 GCA_052089485.1 Marinobacter sp.
TGCCCGACACCGTAGACTGGTTTCAATCCCTAAGGATATCTTCATGGCTGCATTCCTCCAGAAACTGTTCAAATCCCGTAAACCCGCCGCACATCGCCGCAAATCGCCGGCCAGCCCGCAACCAACGGCTGAGCCGGCGGAAGACAAACGGGCAGAGCTAAAAAAAGAGCTAAGGGAAGAACAGCTTCAGGCCCTACAGGCGACCCCAACTCAGGACGTCGCAGCGAGCCTTTGCGTTGAAGGTTTAACTGCAGACATCCGGCTCAGAGCCGCCGACCTGCTGCAGGATGCAGAACTCCTTCAGCGCGTACAAAAGCAGGCAAAAAGTCGTGACAAAGGTGTCTATCAAGTGGTGCGGCAAAAGCTGCTGGTTATCCGCGAAGCACAGGCAAGACAGGAGGTTGTGGCCGGAAACATTACCTCGCTAATCGGTAACGCCCGTGACCAAGCGAAAAGCGATGACACCAAACTCTACGGGGCTCGCCTGGACACGCTGTTCAGCCAATGGGCTATCGTAGAAGCCAGTGCAACGCCAGACCAAATAAGTGAATTTCTTGAATCCACACACCGCTGCCGAGAGCGTCTAGCCGACATACAAGCCGCCCAAGATACAGAAAAACGCCAACGAGAACAGCGACTCCAGCGGGAAGAAACCTTAGAACTGATGGCCCAGACTCTGAGCGATCTCCAACATCAGCCTACGGAGGTACTTGCCTCTTTACCATCGCTGGACGCTCTCCAAAAAACCCAAGAAAACCGGTGGTTGGAAGCAACTCGCGACACCCAGGTTGAAAAGTCACAGCAGAAGACCTACGAAACAGCCATGACCAGGCTGCGCAACTATATTAATTCAGTCCGCCATATCGGTCAGGCAAAAGAGTCTCTATTGACTATCTCTGCCGTGGCTGAACAAGACGCGACCCCAGAAGATCAAGAGCGCGCCTCCGCTGTGCTGAAAGAGATCAACTGGCCAGAAGGCTTCCCCGCACCAGATTGCCTAGAGCCTGCGCAAAAGTTGGCTAGAAAACCGAAAACTCCGGCTAAAAGCAGTGACGATCAGAAGCTGCAACAAGCATCTTCAGATGACCTGAAAGCAGCTCTGGATAAATTGGAAGAAACCCTTGAAGCGAAACAGCTCAAGGAATCCCGGCAGCTTTTGAAAACTGCGCAACAACATTTGAAGACCCTGGATCACCGCCATAGCAAAGGTTTTCAAGCACGAGTGCAGCTGCTTACAGGCCAGCTTAGGGAACTGACTGACTGGCAGGGCTTCGCCACCGAGCCCAAGCAAATCGCCCTTTGTGAGCAAATGGAATATCTGGCGGAACAACCTACAGAGCCTGAAGCAAAATCCGAGCGCATAAAAGAACTTCAAAATGAATGGCGGGAGTTGGGTGGCTCATCCAACCGCATTTTGTGGTCACGCTTTAAGCAGGCGTCTGACAAAGCCTATGAACCGTGCAAAACTTACTTCAAAGCCAAATCTGGTTTGAAGCAAGCAAACCTGGAAAAACGCAAAACAATCTGCACCGAGCTGGAGCATTTTGTGGGCGTCGCAGACTGGAACACGATTGACTGGAAGGCTGTCGAACACATTCTTCAGACCGCCCGTCAGGAATGGAAAGCTGCTTGGCCGGTAGAGTTCCGGGATAACCGCCAAGTACAGAAGCAGTTTGATGACCTGCTCAGAAAACTCGAGGCACCCATTGACCAGGAGCGCGAAAAGAACGAAGCATTGAAGCAGTCAATTGTTGAGCAGGCACAAGCATTAACGGTGCACGACCCTCTACATGAGGCCATGAGCAAGGCGAAAGCACTGCAGACCGACTGGAAAGCCATTGGAATCACCCGCCACCGGGAAGACCGGAAGCTATGGCAAGCATTTCGCAAAGCCTGTGACCAGATATTTGCCCGCCGTGACGCCGAACGCTCGGAACAACAGCAAGCATCGAAAGAAGCCGATACCGCCGCTGAAACTGTGCTTCAACAGGTTGCCGACCTGAGCTCTACCCAGGACGAGCAAGCACTGGAGCAAGCCGCAAACATCCTACGCGGCCTTGACGCGTCACAAACCTCAGCGACCGTAAGAGAGCAAATCCACAAAGAGAAGCAGCGTTTGACTCTGGCTGCTGCTGCACAAAAACTTAAAGCAGGCATCGCCGAATGGCAGGCGCTTGTGCTTGCCCGCACGGAGGGCGATGTGCCAACAGAGGCGTTGCCAGGAAAATGGCCTGCACTCGGCGAAAAAGTGGGCGAATTGAGTGACCAGGAAATCGTGATTCGCGCAGAGATTTTGGCGGAAATGCCCTCACCAGAAGCAGACAAATCAAAACGCATGGAAATACAGGTTCAACGGCTGACTGAAGGCATGGGATCCACTGAAAAAACTGACAACGCCCTCCAGAATGTTGAGAGCCTTGTGGCCAGTTGGTGCATCAAAGCTGCTGGCGAGGGTGCAGACCCGTCATTGGCGAGCCGATTAAACAAGACTCTGGATAACCTGATCGCACGCTGAGTATTCAGGGCGTTACTCTCGTTGATGCTCTCTGACAAAATCCCTGGCGTTTTCCACAGCGGCCAGGGATTTGTCTTTCATACCTCTAAGCTCTTCGTCTGCCAGATAGAACATCATATCAATGGTATGCCGGTAATACCGTGGAGGTAACCGGTTCAGCGCGACACACATAACGTCGGTCAAAAAATCAGCAGTGTCCCCCGGTTCTCTCGTCGCAGCTATAGCGTCCACGACCAAGCGCTCGTAAAAGTTGTCAATGGCATCTCTGAAAGACATAGCTTTGCGCCTCCTGAATCCATTTAAGAGCATTTTAAAAAGTCCTGCGCTTGTCTATTAACATAGAAGCGGGAGCCTCGCCTGTCACTGTCCCTGAACAATTTTGCCAATCGGATTGGCAGGCCGTGTCATTACCCGCAATGCCCTCGAAGGGCTATGGTAATGCCTCTCGTAAGTAAACTCCGAAGCAGTAACCATCAGAGGACAAACTATGACCACCGAGGCGTATATCTTCGATGCGGTTCGCACTCCTAGAGGGCGTGGAAAAAAAGACGGCTCACTGCATAGTGTGAAGCCAATTACATTGCTGACCACCGTGCTCAATGCTCTGCAGCAGCGAAACAGCCTAGATACCGCTCAGGTAGACGACATTGTTCTTGGTTGCGTTACGGCCGTTGGCGACCAAGGCGCGGATATCGCCAAAACAGCTGCGCTCGCTGCAGATTGGGATGAGAAAGTATCCGGCGTCACCCTCAACCGGTTCTGCGCTTCCGGCCTGGAAGCAGTTAACCTGGCCGCTATGAAAGTTCGTTCTGGCTGGGAAGATTTGATTGTTGCCGGCGGGGTCGAGTCCATGTCCCGAGTCCCTATGGCGTCTGATGGTGGCGCCTGGGCAATGGACCCACAAACCAACCTGCACACCGGCTTTATGCCCCAGGGCATTGGCGCGGATCTTATTGCCACACTGGACGGTTTCAGCCGTAAAGATGTCGATGGTTTCGCGGTGAAATCACAGCAAAAAGCAGCCAACGCTTGGAAGAACGGTTATTTTGCCAAATCAATCGTACCGGTTACCGACCAGAATGGCGTAGTGATTCTGGATCGCGATGAGCATGTTAGAGGCGACACCACCATAGAGTCTCTTTCCGGCCTGAAGCCCTCCTTCCAGATGATGGGCGAAATGGGCTTCAACAGCGTAGCCCGTGAAAAATACCACTACGTGGAAACCATCAACCACGTTCACCACGCGGGTAACTCCTCCGGCATGGTAGACGGCGCAACCTGCATGTTGATCGGCAGTGAAGAAAAAGGTAAGGCCTTGGGCCTGAATCCCCGTGCTCGTATTGTAGCCACCGCGGTTACCAGCACCGACCCTACCATCATGCTCACCGGCCCTGCCCCGGCTACCCGCAAGGCCTTGGAAAAAGCCGGCATGACTGTTGATCAGATTGATCTGTTTGAAGTAAACGAAGCCTTTGCCTCTGTGGTGATGCGCTTCCAGAAGGAGCTCTCGGTTCCCGATGAAAAAGTGAACGTGAATGGCGGCGCCATCGCCATGGGCCACCCTCTCGGTGCTACCGGTGCGATGATTGTCGGCACGCTTCTGGATGAGCTGGAACGTCGTGATTTGCGCTTCGGCCTGGCGACATTGTGCGTCGGCGGCGGCATGGGCATTGCAACCATCATTGAGCGGGTCTGAATCCCACACTTTTCTGTAAGGAGAACCGATTATGAGTGCCATTCGATACGAACTGGGTTCAGATCAGATTCTGACCCTCACCATCGACATGCCCGGACAGTCCGCGAACACCATGAACGCGGCGTTCCGTGAAGCGCTCGACGAAACCGTCAACAAAGTTCAGGGCGATCTGGAAAACATTCGCGGCATTATCGTTGCCTCTGGGAAGAAAACCTTCTTTGCCGGTGGTGACTTGAAAGAGCTTCACAAAGTCACCCGCGACGATGCTCAAGCCTTTGAAGACATGGTTAACAGTATGAAAGCCCAAATGCGGGCACTAGAATCCTGCGGAAAGCCTGTCGTTGCAGCCATAAATGGCACAGCGCTGGGCGGCGGCCTGGAAATTGCGCTAGCCTGCCATCACCGCGTGGTTCTCAACGACAGCAGCATTCAGCTGGGTCTTCCTGAAGTAACGCTTGGTCTTTTGCCTGGTGGCGGTGGTACTCAGCGCCTGCCCAGAATGATCGGCCTGGAAGCGGCCTTCCCGCTGTTGATGGAAGGCAAAAAGCTACAGCCGAAGGCCGCTCTGAAAGCCGGAATGATTGACGAACTGGCAGATTCAGCAGACGACATGATGGCCAAGGCAAGGGCCTTCATTGAAGCCAACCCTAAGTGCCAGCAGCCTTGGGACAAGAAAGGCTTCAAACTGCCAGGTGGCGCCCCTCACCATCCAGCCATGGCGCAGAAGTTGGCGATTGCACCAGCCATGCTGAAACAGAAAACCAAGGGATGTTACCCAGCGCCAGAGCGCATTATGTCTGCCGCTGTTGAAGGTGCACAGGTAGATTTCGATAACGGCAGCCTAATCGAAACCCGATATTTCGCCGAGCTGGTTATTGGCCAAGTCGCCAAGAACATGACTGGCACCTTCTGGTTCCAGCTCAACACCATCAATGGCGGTGGCAGCCGGCCGAAAGGCGTAGAAAAAGCATCCTTTAAAAAAGTCGGTGTGCTGGGGGCCGGCATGATGGGCGCAGGCATCGCCTACTCCACCGCCAGCCGTGGCATGGAAGTGGTTCTTAAGGACGTTTCTCTTAAGAGCGCCGAGAAAGGCAAGAGTTACTCTGAAAACCTGCTGGCGAACAAAGTCAGCCATGGTCGCATGACCGAAGAGAAGAAGGCAGACGTGTTGGGCCGCATCAAAGCCACAGATTCTGCCGCTGATCTGGAAAGTTGTGACCTGATTATCGAAGCTGTGTTTGAAGACAGTGAGTTGAAAGCCAAAGTAACCGCAGAGGCCGAGCCAAAGCTGGCCAAGAACGGCATCTTTGCGTCCAACACCTCAACTATTCCCATCACCCAGTTGGCGAAGGCTTCTGATAAACCAGAAAACTTCATTGGACTGCACTTTTTCTCACCCGTGGACAAGATGATGCTAGTGGAGATCATTGTTGGCGAGCAAACCTCGGATGAGACTTTGGCCCGAGCGTTCGATTACGTTCAGCAGATTGGCAAAATCCCAGTGGTTGTGAACGACAGCCGTGGCTTCTTCACTTCCCGGGTATTCGGCACCTTCGTTAATGAAGGCATCTGCATGTTGGGCGAAGGTATTCACCCAGCCAGTATCGACAACGCAGGTTTGCTGGCAGGTATGCCTGTTGGTCCTCTAACGATCAGCGATGAAGTCAGCCTGACTCTGATGCAGCACGTTCGTGATCAGAGCAAAAAGGATGTGGAAGCAGCTGGCGGTACCTGGACGTCACATCCCGCAGAAGCCATCATCGACCAGATGGTTAACGACCACGGTCGCAAAGGCAAAGCAGCCGGTGCCGGTTTCTATGAGTACCCAGCCAAGGGTAAGAAACACTTCTGGTCAGAGCTCGAAACGCTCTATGTGAATCAAGCCAAAGCCAGCCAGGTGAAACTGCAGGATCTAAAAGACCGCATCTTGTTCATTCAGGCGATTGAAACCGTTCGCTGCCTGGAAGAAGGCGTGTTGCGCACCATAGAAGATGCCAACATCGGCAGTATCTTCGGTATCGGGTACGCACCCTGGACTGGCGGCGCCATACAGTTTATTAACCAATATGGGGTGAGGGCATTCGCCGAGCGAGCCAAAGAGCTGGCTGCAGCTCACGGCGAGCGCTTTGCTCCACCGACGTTGCTGCTAGAGCACGCAGAGCAGGAAAAACTGTTCACCTAAGTGATGAAGTGGCGGAGGGCCAGCCCCTCCGTCACATTTTCTATCCGCAGTACGCAAAGCCGATTTGACCCAACGCCTGCTATCGCACCCTTCATTTTGCCTAAACTTGCCAAAACCTTTTGAAATATATCACGTTTTTAACGTCAGCCCCGCGAATTCATGGACAGATTGTCACGTACCTATCCGCTGTGCCTATAGCAACGGGTGTAGCCCTTGCCTACAATAAATCCATAAGCCCACGGGTAAGCCGACTCCAGATCTGTCTGGCGGGCACCCAGCATCGTCAGGTATGTCTATATGACCATCGCGGAAAAAGCATCTGCCCGTCACGCACCCTTCAAAGCCGGCCACATGGGTGTATGCAAAGCGCTCACCATTGCCTTGTTGCTGTCAGCGCCATTTGGCGTGCAGGCAAAAGCGGCCGAATCCGAAGCGTATACACCGGTTGCGCCAACGATCGACCAAGCACGAGCCAATATCCTCATCGCCAGGCAACTGCAGTTTACCCACTTTCGCGACCTGGGTATCAGCAACAAACTTTCCGGTGATGTGTTTGATGCCTACCTGAACTACCTTGATGGCCAGCGAGTTTATCTGACCGGCAGTGATATTCAGGCACTCAACAAAATCAGAAACGGCTTAGGGTCGGCCCTCAAAACAGGCCAACTGCAGCCAGGTTTTGATATTTACAACCTAGTGCAAAAACGCACTATAGAGCGCCTTCAGTTTGCCCTTGAAACCCTTGACGCGGGCATTGAAAACCTAGACTTCAGCTCCAACGAAAGCATTTTGCTTGATCGTTCTGAAGCAGAGTGGGAGCCAGACAAACAAGCGCTTGACGAGCTGTGGAACAAGCGCATTAAAAACGCAGTGCTTGCCCAGCGCCTCAACGGCACCGACGATGAAGCCATCATAGAGACTCTAACGCGGCGCTACGAAGGCCAGCTCAAGCGTGCTTACCAGGCCCGCAGCGAAGATGCCTTTCAAGCCTACATGAATGCATTTACCGGCATGTGGGATCCGCACACGTCTTACTTTTCGCCACGCACCTCCGAAAACTTCAACATCAACATGAGTCTTTCACTGGAAGGTATAGGTGCGGTTCTTCAGGCAGACAACGAGTACACCAAAGTTGTCCGCCTGGTTCCAGGTGGCCCTGCCTCCAAACAAGGTCAACTCAAGCCGGCAGACAGAATTGTCTCGGTGACGCAGGAAGGCGAGAAGCCGGTTAACGTGATTGGCTGGCGCCTGGATGAGGTGGTCGACCTTATTCGAGGGCCCCGCAACTCCGTGGTTACGCTTGAAGTAGTGCCCGCCACCGCAACCGATGAGACCCTGACAAAAACCATTGCCATCAGCCGTGATGAAGTGAAACTGGAAGAACAAAGCGCCAGCAAAGACACCATCGAGCTTGAGCGCAATGGCGAAACATATACCGTTGGTGTGATTACCATTCCTACGTTCTACGCCGATTTTCGAGCCATGCAGGCAGGAGACCCAAACTACAAGAGCACTACCCGTGATGTGCGCAAACTGATTGCGGAACTGCAGCAAGATGGGGTGAACGGCCTGGTAATAGATCTGCGCAACAATGGAGGCGGAGCCCTACACGAGGCAAATGACCTGGTTGGCCTGTTTATCGACACCGGCCCCACGGTACAGATTCGCAACTCGAGTAACGAAGTTCAGGTTCTTAATGACGAAGATGCATCTGTCTCCTACGAAGGGCCCTTAGTGGTCCTCACTAACCGCATGAGCGCCTCGGCCTCCGAGATTTTTGCTGGCGCAATCCAAGATTATGGCCGTGGTCTGGTTGTTGGCTCGCAAACGTTTGGCAAAGGCACGGTGCAAGCCGTGCGCCCGCTCAACCACGGCCAGCTCAAAATCACCCAATCGAAGTTCTACCGCGTATCCGGGGGCTCAACCCAGCATAAAGGCGTGATTCCGGATATCGAGATCCCCTCGCGTATCGACAAAACCCGTATCGGTGAAGATGCCTTGGATCATGCCTTGCCTTGGGATCAGATCGACGCAGTTCCCCATACCCAATATTTCGATTTTAGCGGCATCATCAAGAATCTCCGCGAGCGCCACGAGGCTCGTTTTGCCAGCAGCCCGGAGTTCAGCCTTCTCCAACAGGAGATCAACTTCATAAAAGAGCAGCGCCAACGAGAGACCGTGAGCCTTAATCTGGACGAACGCACTACCCAGCAAGAACAAATTGAACGCACCAGACTGACTATCGCCAACGCGCGCCGTGAGCTACGTGGAGAGGACGCTTTCGAGTCTTTGGATGAGCTTGAAGACTGGCAAGATCAGCAGGCGGCAGATCTCGGGTCTACTGACGAAGAGCTGGACTTTGTGATTCGCGAAGGCGGAGACATCATGGCAGATATGCTTGAATTGGATAGCCGGATGGCATCCATTCTAACCCCGCAACAATTTGCGGCTCAAGCCGAGGCTCGGTAGTGGTTCAGAAAGCCGACGGGCAACACGCGAGCGAGCAAGAGAACCAGCACCGAGCACGTGTGTTGCAGGACATGTTATTGGATGCGCTGCACGCCATGCGCTCTCAAGAAAAAGTGGATGAGCTCCGCAAGCCCGCTGCCTCAGAAAAGGCCCCAGAAGGTATTATTGACCGGCTGGCCAGCTTGGCTGGGTCGGCATTCCGCTTCGGAGCTCGCGCTACCGACACGTCATTGCGTGTCGGTCGGATATTGATCAACTCTCAGGATCAGCTCCGCGCCATGCTGGCCGCAGGTCAGTCCTTAAAGGACATACGGGAAGTGGCCGGGCTGACCCTTTCGGAGATGAGCGAAGCGCTCAACCTTAGCGACAAGTCCGTTCTTGAAGCCATTGAGAATGGCACGGCCACGCTTTCCTTTGAACTAATTCTTCGCCTTACGGCCCTGATCGCGCGGAACGACCCTATCCCGTTCATCATGCGCACCACCCGGAACTACAACCCGGAAGTGTGGCAGGTTCTGAACGACTGGGGTGTGGCCAGAGTGCCATTACAGTTTGAGCGGGAGCGAGAGTTTATCAATATCTTCCGCCGCCATGATTCTGCGCGCACTCTCTCGGATGAAGGTTTTCGCAAGGTACTGGAGTTCACCCGGCAGAGTTTTGAGATGTCACTGCACTTTGTGGAAGACCAAGAAAAACAGGTCGAGGAAATCCGCACCAGCTTTGAGACACAACAGAGTGAACCGCCGGGCGACAAAGCTCTTACCAGAACTAAACCCTCAACCAAATAGCCCCTGCATTGCCGTTTTGTTCGGGTTCCGTACGACCCCCTTCTCTGTAACGATCACGTCAATCAGATTTGCGGGGGTCACATCGAATACTGGATTAAACACAGACACACCTTCTGGGGCTAACTGAATACCACGCATCTCGCGAATCTCTGTGCCGTCTCGCTCTTCAATGGGAATCTTTACACCAGACTCCAACGACATATCCACGGTGCTGGAAGGTGCCACCACCATAAATCCAACTTCGTGGTAACGCGCCAGTACCGCGAGACTGTAGGTGCCAATCTTGTTGGCCACATCGCCATTGGCGGTAATTCGGTCGGCACCCACAATGATCCACTGCACGTCGCCCGCAGA
The DNA here is from genome assembly GCA_052089485.1 of Marinobacter sp. Taxonomy (GTDB): domain Bacteria; phylum Pseudomonadota; class Gammaproteobacteria; order Pseudomonadales; family Oleiphilaceae; genus Marinobacter. Next base: position 10,005 of record JBQCZX010000091.1, read on the forward strand.
AAGAATGGCTGCCGCAGCGCCATCGGCATTTAGAGTCACTGGAATACCATCCCGCATCAGCTCCCAAGCCGTAAGGCGGCTCCCCTGGAGCCAAGGCCGGGTTTCGTCCGCATAAACCTGCGCCAGCAGTTTTTGTTCGTGAAGCCGGCGAATAACACCCAGCGCCGTGCCATACCCACCGGTTGCGAGGGCCCCTGTATTGCAATGGGTTAGAACGGAGATGGGCGTGGAGCCGCCAGAGCCTGCAAAAAGCCCCATGGCTTCAAGGGCATGGTCGGCCATGGCAAGATTGCCGGCAAGATCTTCCTGGTGAATGGCGACAGCCTCATCCGCTAGCCGCATCTGGGCTTCGCTTAGCGAGTCACAATCGCGAAACATCCGCTCCATTCGCTGCAAGGCCCAAAACAGGTTAACAGCGGTTGGCCGGGAAGCGGATAATTCACGAATAGCTTGTGTAATTTCAGCTTTCCAATCTCCAGCCCCAGCATGTCGGGCCGCCAGTGCCACGCCGTAAGCAGCGCTAATACCAATAGCCGGCGCACCGCGCACCACCATGTTCTGAATGCACTGGGCAACGCCGGAAGCGTCTTCCAAGGTTATCCAGTGCTCCTGAGCGGGTAACAGGCGTTGATCAAGCAGTTCCAGGCTAATGCCGTGCCACCTGAGAGCGACCGTACCTGTGGCAAGAGAAGAAGGAGATTCCTTAGTATTATTCATTGCCTAGCTCTCGTTTCATAACGCTGAAAACAGCCAGTATAACGGTTATACTTCCGGGCTACATTTCATTGTCCGGCACGCTTGCGCACTTTTTGTGCTCAACCTCATTCGTGGCCGACACCGCAAGGCAGGGTTAATGACGGCAGACACCATCACCGCAGCCGATATTCGCATCAACGCTCGTTGGTTGATTCCCATTGAGCCATCCAAAGTGGTGCTTGAGCATCAGGCCGTCATCATTCAGGGCACCAGAATCGCGGCAGTGTTACCCGTGGCGCAGGCGGATCGCGAATTCCGCACCCGGGAAACCATAGACCTGCCTCACCATGTGGTTATGCCCGGGCTAATCAACATGCACGGCCATGCAGCCATGTCGCTGTTTAGAGGCATGGCAGACGACCTCCCCTTGATGACCTGGCTAAACGATCACATCTGGCCGGCAGAAGGCCGCTTTGTCAGCGAGCAATTTATTGCCGACGGCACGCAACTGGCCATGGCAGAAATGCTGAGAACTGGCACAACGACCTTCTCGGACATGTACTTCTTCCCGGAGATTGTGGCCCAGATGGCTCACGATGCCGGCATGCGCGCGCAGATATGCTTCCCGCTGCTGGATTTCCCCACAGTGTGGGGCGCCGGTCCAGATGACTACCTGAGCAAAGGCGAAGCGCTAATAGATGCCTGGAAAGGCGACGATTACATCATGCCCGCCATTGGCCCTCATGCGCCCTATACTGTATCCGATGGCCCCTTGGCAGATGCCGCTGCTCTCTCAAAAAGAACAGGCGCACGCATTCAGATACACCTGCATGAAACCGAATTTGAAGTTGCAGAAGCCGCAGAAAAACAAGGTAAACGCCCGATTGAGCGGCTCGCGGAGCTTGGCGTTCTTGGGGCCAGCACCCAGTGCGTTCACATGACCCAGATTAGCGACTCAGACATTGCCCTACTTGCAGACACAGGCGCCCACGTTATCCACTGTCCCGAATCCAACCTCAAGCTTGCCAGCGGCCTGTGCCCGGCTCAGAAGCTGATGAAGAGCGGTGTTAACCTAGCGATTGGAACGGATGGTGCGGCCAGCAATAACGATCTGGATTTGTTCGGCGAAACCCGCACCGCCGCCATGGTTGCGAAAGTGGTCGCCAACGATGCAGCCGCGCTTTCGGCTCATGAAGCACTTCAAATCGCCACGCTCAATGGCGCCAAAGCACTGGGCCGGGAGCACGAGCTGGGCTCGCTGGTAGCGGGTAAACTGGCCGATATTATTGCTGTCGACCTTAGCGATCCGTTTATTCAACCAGTTTATGATCCCGCCTCGCACCTCGTTTATAGCAACCATGGCCGGGCAGTAACCCATAGCTGGATTAACGGCGTACCTCAGGTACAGGAGGGCAAACTGACGCGCATAGACGTTCCAGATCTTATGCTTCGCGTTGAAGGCTGGGCTGAGAAAATCCGCCAGCAACAGGCTGACTAACAGAATTCCGACAGATGGATCAGGCAGAACGTATCATGACAAATCAGAACGTTGACCATAACGAAATTGCCAAGTTTGAAGCTCTCGCCAGCCGTTGGTGGGATCCTACCAGCGAGTTCAAGCCACTACACGATATTAACCCATTGCGCCTGAACTACATCGACGAGCGCGTATCCCTTGCGGGTAAGCGAGTTGTAGATGTGGGCTGTGGCGGCGGGTTGCTATCAGAGGGCATGGCTTTGCGTGGCGCCCATGTAACCGGGCTAGACATGGGAGAAGCGCCACTGGCCGTTGCACGATTGCACGGTTTGGAAAGCGGAATAAAGGTGGATTACCGGAAAATCACCGTTGAAGAATTGTCCCGCGACCCAGAGCATGCCGGCCAATACGATGCGGTTACCTGCCTGGAAATGCTCGAACATGTGCCGGATCCGGCTTCGGTTGTCAACGCCTGCTCTGCCTTGCTCAAGCCCGGCGGGAGCTTGTTTATCTCCACCATCAACCGCAACCCAAAATCCTTTTTGTTTGCCATTATTGGTGCTGAATACGTTCTAAGCCTGGTGCCAAAAGGCACCCACGAGTGGAAGAAGTTCATCCGTCCCTCGGAAATGTCTGATTATCTACGCCATGCCGGGCTGGATGTACGTGAACTGACGGGCATGACCTATAACCCCATTACCCGCTCCTACAAGCTGGGCCGGGATGTAGATGTTAACTATCTGATGCACGCCCGAGATAGCCGTGAAGACTGAACAACCCTCAACCGTTCTGTTTGATCTAGACGGCACGCTGATCGACACGGCGCCGGATTTTATCCGCTGCCTGAACCAACTGCGCCAGCAACATGGGCTTCCGGCATTGCCTGCGGAAGACATACGTAGATCCGTCTCCAACGGCGCCCGGGCCATGGTGCGGGTAGGTTTTGGGCTGGAGCCCGACCACCCGGATTATCTTGCCAAACACACCGCCTTTCTGGATCTTTACGAGGAAGGTGTCGCCGTTGAGACCTGTCTGTTTGAAGGTATGAACCCCCTGCTTCAGGCGCTGGAACAGCGCGGGATTCCCTGGGGCATTGTGACCAACAAACCGGTACGCTTTGCCGCTCCGCTGGTTCAGGCTTTGGGCTTGGCACAGCGCTGTGCGTCGCTGGTCTGCCCAGACCACGTTACCGATCGCAAACCACACCCGGAAGCGCTCTTTCTCGCCTGCAAACAAATCGGCGCAGATCCTGCCCTTGCGGTCTACGTGGGCGATCATGAGCGCGACATAGAGGCTGGGCGCAATGCCAACATGAAAACCATCGCGGTGCGATACGGCTATATTGAGGCGCCTGAATCCGTTGATCTATGGCAAGCAGACATCATCGCCGACACCGTCAGCGACCTCGCAAAGCTGTTACAATAACGCGCGTTCAAAATAGATCACTTCTCAGTCTGGCACGGAGACAGGTTATGCAAGATTACCAAGCGCCCGCTGATCTTCTGAAAGACCGCATCATACTGGTGACCGGTGCGGGCAGCGGAATCGGCCGTACGGCCGCAAAAACCTACGCCGCTCACGGGGCTACTGTCATTCTTGTGGGGCGAACCGTAAGCAAGCTGGAATCGGTGTACGATGAAATCGAGGCTGCCGGGCACCCCAAGCCGGCCATTGTGCCGATGAATTTTGACGGTGCTGCCGTAAAAGACTACGAAGAACTGGCCATGACCCTCGAAGACAACTTCGGGAAACTCGATGGCCTGTTGCACAACGCCGGCATTCTAGGCGACCGCACCCCGGTAGAAATGTACGACCCCGAAACCTGGAACAAGGTCATGCACGTGAATGCGACTGCGCCATTCCTGCTGAGCCGGGCAATGATTCCGCTACTGCGCAAGTCAGATGCTGCGTCGGTTATTTTTACCTCCTCCAGCGTTGGCCGCCAAGCCAAAGCTTATTGGGGTGCTTATGCCGTATCCAAGTTCGCCGTTGAAGGGCTGAGCCAGCTTCTGTCTGAAGAACTGGATGACGAGCGCAATAACGTTCGGGTAAACAGCTTGAACCCAGGTGGGACCAGAACCAACATGCGAGCCCATGCCTACCCAGCAGAAAACCCAAAACAGAACCCGGCACCGGAAGAGCTCATGCCGGTCTACCTGTACCTGATGGGCAGCGACAGCGCAGGCGTAAACGGTCAAAAAGTGGACGCCCAGCCGAAATAATGGAACTGCTTTTTTACACCACGTCTCAATGCCACCTATGTGAGCTTGCCGAAGCTCTGCTCGTGAGCACGCCCATGCCAACTCCGATACCGGTAGATGTGGTGGATATTGCGCAATCAGAAGAGTTGGTAGAGCGCTTCGGCACGCGAATTCCTGTACTCCGGCGTAGCGATACTGGGCAGGAACTCGACTGGCCATTTACCCGCGATCAGTTACTCACGTTTCTGCTATGAGGAATTTTCTGACATGTTGATGGTTATCTCACCCGCCAAAACCCTCGACTATGAGAGCCCACTGGCAACGGAAACCTTTACCAAGCCGGACTTTCTAAACGAAGCCTGCGAATTGATTGATCAGCTCAAAGAGCTTGAGCCGCACCAGGTTAGCAACCTGATGAGCATCAGCGACAAGCTAGGCGAGTTGAACGCCGAACGTTTTCAGAGCTGGCACACACCCTTCTCTCCAAAGAACGCTCGCCAAGCAGTGCTGGCGTTCAAAGGCGACGTGTACACAGGGCTGGATGCAGGAAGCTTCAGCGAGCAGGACTTCAGCTTCGCCCAGAAGCATCTACGCATGCTGTCCGGGTTATACGGCATTCTCAAACCTCTTGATCTGATGCAGCCGTACCGGCTGGAAATGGGCACCAAGTTTGAGAACAAGCGCGGCAAAGATCTCTACGCGTTCTGGGGCCAACAACTCACCCGCGAGATCAACAGCCAGCTCGAGAAAGACGACGGGGTGCTGGTGAACCTGGCCTCGAACGAGTATTTCAAGAGCATTAAGAAGAAAGACCTTGAAGGGCGGCTTATTACCCCCCAATTCAAGGACTGGAAGAACGGTCAGTACAAGATAATCAGTTTCTACGCCAAAAAAGCACGCGGCCTAATGTGTCGCTATGCCATCCTGAATCGCATTACCAATGTAAACGACCTGAAGGGTTTCGACCTTGATGGCTACTACTTCAGCGAAGACCAGTCCGACAAGAACAACTGGGTTTTCCTGCGGGATGAACATTAGTTAGGCAGGACACTAACCCAGAGTAAGTTCGGAGCAAGTCATGAATGAAGCAGTATTTTCCCAGATCGCCATGCTGGTGTTTCTGACAGCACTTATTGGCTGGATGGGTTTCATTGTTTGGGACCTGGCCAAAAAATCACAGGCCGGAAAGTTTGGTACCATCGCCCTTTTTACAGTACTGGGGG
>JBQCZX010000092.1:0-7570 GCA_052089485.1 Marinobacter sp.
GCCCAAGGCGATAGGCATCGTCTGCGTTGAAGGTGTCGCCTAGCATCAGCAATTCTGCGGCCCTTACCCGACCAATCCAAGAGGGTAGCAGCAGGCTGGAACCGCCTTCCGGGCAAAGGCCCAGGCTTGCAAACGGCATTTTGAAGCCGGTGTTGGTGCCGGCAAACACCATGTCGCAGTGCAGCAGCATGGTGGTGCCAATGCCTACGGCTGGGCCGTTTACAGCAGCCACAACCGGTTTGGTGGCATTCGCCAGAAGCAGTAAAAACCGACCTACGGGAGTGTCTTTGAAATCGCCGGGCAAGCCGCTGGCAAAATCGCTCAGGTCGTTGCCGGCGGTAAAGCACTCGTCGCTGCCGGTAAAAAGTACGCAGCGTATGCTGGCATCCGTTTCCGCATGCTCAAGCGCATCGCCCAAGGCCGTGTACATGGCGTGGGTGAGGGCGTTTTTGCGTTCCGGGCGGTTAATGCGAACGGTCAGAATCTGGTTGTTGATTTCGGTATGAACAAAGTCTGTCACGGTATCTCCTAAACCCATTTTTATCATTTGGTTAGGATGATACCGGTTTTCAAGCATTTGTTAAGGAAAGCTTCGCCTTGTGTCGGGTGCCTTGTTCTTTGGAATTTCTGGTAAACTGTGCCTCCTGTTTTTGAACGATACCTTCATAACGATACCAACCTGATGAGGCCCCTATGACCACTGTAATCCGCCAGGATGATCTGATTGAAAGCGTAGCCGACGCGCTGCAGTTCATTTCCTACTATCACCCGAAAGATTTTATCGACGGTGTTTATAAGGCTTACCAGAAGGAAGAGTCGCAGGCGGCCAAGGATGCCATGGCGCAAATCCTGATCAACTCGCGCATGTGTGCCGAGGGCCACCGGCCGCTGTGTCAGGATACCGGCATTGTGACCGTATTCGTGAATATTGGTATGAACGTGCAGTGGGATTGCGAGATGCCGCTAGACGACGTGATCAACGAAGGTGTGCGTCGCGCCTATAAACAGCCAGATAACGTGTTGCGTGCGTCGATTTTGGCGGATCCCGATGGCAAGCGACAGAACACCGGAGACAACACGCCGGCGATCATCCACTACAAGATGGTGCAGGGCGACACAGTTGAAATACACGTGGCAGCCAAGGGCGGCGGTTCCGAAGCCAAATCCAAGTTTGCCATGTTGAATCCTTCTGACTCTGTGGTGGATTGGGTTCTGAAAATGGTGCCGCAAATGGGTGCGGGTTGGTGCCCGCCGGGTATGTTGGGTATTGGCATCGGCGGCACGGCCGAGAAGGCGATGCAGCTGGCGAAAGAATCGCTGATGGACCCCATTGATATTCACGATCTCCAGGAGCGCGGTGCCTCCGACCGTTCTGAGGAGCTGCGTCTTGAGCTTTTCGACAAGGTGAACGATTTGGGTATTGGTGCTCAGGGCCTTGGCGGCCTCACAACCGTGTTGGATGTGAAAGTAAAAGATTATCCCACCCACGCAGCGAACAAGCCGGTGGCGATTATTCCGAACTGCGCGGCTACCCGCCATGCGCACTTCGTACTGGATGGCACTGGCCCATCTCTGCAAACTCCGCCGAGCCTGGAAGACTGGCCGGAAATTACTTGGGAAGTAGGTGAGGGTGTACGCCGTGTAAACCTGAATACGGTTACGCCGGAAGATGTAAAAGACTGGCTGCCAGGTGAAACGGTTCTACTGTCTGGCAAGATGCTGACAGGGCGTGACGCTGCACATAAGAAGATGGTCGATATGATCGGCAACGGCGAAGAACTGCCGGTGGATCTGAAAGGCCGCTTCATCTATTACGTGGGCCCGGTTGATCCGGTGCGCGAAGAGGTGGTTGGCCCCGCAGGCCCCACTACTGCAACGCGCATGGATAAGTTCACCAACACCATGCTGGAGAAGGGTCTCACCGGCATGATCGGTAAAGCCGAGCGTGGCCAGGTAGCGATCGACGCGATCAAAGAGTTTGGTGCGGTGTATTTGATGGCCGTCGGCGGTTCAGCGTACTTGGTCTCGAAGGCCATTAAAAAGGCAGAAGTGGTCGCGTTCCCAGAACTGGGTATGGAAGCCATTTACGAGTTTGATGTGGAAGATATGCCGGTAACGGTTGCCGTGGACTCCCGTGGTTCGTCTGTACACCAAACTGGCCCGGCTGAGTGGCATGAGAAGATCATTGCTGCCAAGGCTCTCTGAGGCTAAGTAAGTAGTGAAAACGGGGGCTAAGATTCAACTCTAGCCCCCGTTATATCCTTCCTATTTGTTCTTCGTTAGCTTGAGCAGCTGATGTTCAGGTGCTTGCCCCAGTCTGGCGGCAGTGCTGCGTATTTTTCATAGTCTGGCTGTTCGTCATACGGCCGTTCCAGAACCTTGATCAGCTCCTTCATGGGTTCGTAATCGCCATTCTGTGCTTCCATAATCACCTGTTGTGCCAAATAGTTCCGCAAAATGTATTTGGGGTTTACCCTGCGCATCTCGTACTCACGCTCATCACGGGCGCGGGTTTCTTGCTCCAGCCGCTTCCCATAGCGCGCCAGCCATTCATCCACCACTTCACGATCTACAAATAAATCCCGCACTGGGGCATGGCCGTGGTCGTACAGGCTGGAAAGCGCGCGGAAGAATGCTGTGTAGTCGGTATGGTGTTCGTTGAGCATGCTGAAGGTATCCATAATAAAGCTCATGTCGGCCGCGTCTTCCTGTGCCAGGCCGAGCTTGTCTCGCATGTTCTGTAAAAACCGCCCGTTGTAGGCCGCTTCATAACGCTGCAAACCGTTGCGGATGGTGTCTTCGTTCATTATCGGTAGCAGAGCGTTGCCGAGGTACTGGCAATTCGCAAAGCCTGCTTGGGGCTGGCGGTTATAGGCGTAGCGGCCGCCTTGGTCGGTATGGTTGCAGATGTATCCCGCATCAAAATCGTCCAAAAATGCGAAAGGCCCGTAATCAAAGGTGTCGCCGACGATGGACATGTTGTCGCTGTTCATCACGCCATGGCAGAAGCCCACGGCCTGCCAGTCGGCAATCAGGCGGGCGGTGCGTTCTACCACTTCCTCAAACCAGCGTGTGTGACGCTCTTCCTTCTCCAATTTTATGAGGTGAGGAAAATGAAGTGCGATCACATGCTCGAGCAGGGTTTTTACTGTTTCTGGGCCTTCATGGTGCGCAGCAAACTCAAAATGGCCAAAGCGGATATGGCTCTGGGCAACGCGCATCAGTGTGGCGGCGGTTTCAATGGATTCCCTGCGTATTGGGTCCCGGGCGCTAACCATAAATAGGGCTCGGGTGGTGGGAATGCCTAGCCCGTTCATGGCCTCGCTGCACAGGTACTCGCGAATGGTTGAGCGCAGAACCGCCCGGCCATCACCAAAGCGGGAATAGGGTGTCATGCCGGCGCCTTTTAGGTGCCAATCCCAGCGGCGACCATCTGGGCCCAGGGTTTCCCACAACAGTAGGCCGCGCCCATCACCCAGTTCTGGGTTGTAGCCGCCAAACTGATGGCCGGTGTATTTCATGGCAACCGGCTCCATGCCTTCAAGCAATTCCGTACCACCGCCAATGCCGGTCCAGTCGGCTTCGTTGGTCGCATGAAACCCCATGTCCTGCGCCAGCGTGTGGTTGAAGCAAACCATTTTGGCGTCTTTAAGTGGTGTAGGCTGTACGCGGGTGTAGAAGCTGTCTGGGAGTTCCAGGTAGCGATGCTCTACACGAAAACTGTTGCTACTCATAAATTGTTTATGCTCCCAATTGATACCAATTCTGAATGCTTTCTAAACACCTTTCAGGCTCTTTCCAAATACCGTAACTGCCCTGCGGCTGACTTCCCAGTGGATGATACCTACCTTACCAGAGCGCAGTGCCTTCAGATCGCTCGCTTTGTTATCCCTTTGAGTTTAGTGTTGAACTGCTAATTGTGCGTAAGATGAAAACATCCTCATTACAACCACCTGACCACATACGGTATCCTGATTGGATAACCTTAGTTGGACACTCGAACGTGCTGAGATTTGATTCATGATGAAAGCAATCAAAATAACCGGTGACTCCCTCACATGGGAAGACTGCGCAAGCTATGAAGAATTGCCCGCAGATCACGTAGCAATTGATGTTGTCTGGAGTGCCGTGAATCGTGCCGACCTTATGCAGAGGGCTGGCGCTTATTCACCGCCCCCGGGTGCGTCTGACATTCTTGGTTTGGAGGTCAGTGGCCGTATTGCGGCGGTTGGCTCGGCAGCGACGGGTTTTGAGCCCGGCGATGAAGTGTGTGCTCTGCTTACCGGTGGCGGTTACGCAACAAAAGTAGCCGTACCTGCGACTCAAGTGTTGCCGATTCCCAAGGGGTATTCATTGGAAAAAGCGGCGGCTATTCCTGAAGTGTTCGCGACAGCTTGGCTGAACCTTTATCAGGAGGCTGATCTGCAGCCAGGCGAGAGAGTGCTGTTGCACGCAGCGGCCAGTGGCCTGGGTACCGCCGTTATTCAAATTGCGACAGCGTTTGGTAACCCGGTATTTGCAACCGCCGGTGGTGAGGAAAAGCTGGAAGCCTGCCGCAAGCTGGGCGCAACCGGCACTTGGAACCGCAAAGACGGCTCTTTTGTGGACGCGGTGAAGAGCTGGGGCGGCGTGGATATGGTGCTAGACCCGGTGGGTGGAAGCTATATAAAAGAAGATCAGAAAGTTCTCAGCGCCGATGGCAGGATTGTTCTGATTGGTCTTATGGGCGGCCGGTCTGCAGAAGTCGATCTGGGCCTTATGTTGATGAAACGCCATAGGCTGATCGGTTCTACACTGCGCTCCCGCTCAGTAGCGGACAAAGGGCGTGTAATGCAGGCGCTTTATCGTCACGTATGGCCGTTACTGGTTGCGGGCCAGATTGAACCTACGATCGACAGCACCTGGCCCATTGAGCAGGTTGAGGAAGCCATGGCACACGTTGCGGATAACAAAAACACCGGGAAGGTTCTCCTAAAAGTAGGGGAATAACACTTCCCAGTGTTAGGCACTGTTTTGCTTTAATCGGCGATATGCACCAGTTGCTTGCCGAAGTTCTTGCCTTTTAGCATGCCCTTGAAGGCCTCAACTGCGTTTTCGAGGCCTTCAGCCACCGTTTCACGGTATTTGATCTGGCCTGAAGCAATGCGGCTGGCAAGTATGTCGGTAATCTCTTGGTGCTTGTCCTGCCACTCGGTTACCAAGAAAAAACGGTGCTCCGGAACCGGGTCGAGGCGTTTGAGAATATCAAACGGCGTTTCTACTTCGTCTGTACTCTTAGCATTGTAAACCGAGACGTAGCCGCAAATGGGCACCCTTGCACCAGGGTTCAATAGCGGTGCAACCGCTCGGGTAACGTCGCCACCGACGTTTTCATAGTAGATGTCGATTCCGTCTGGGCACGCGGCTTTTAAATCGGCCTCCAGATTACCTGCCTTGTAATCCACGCACGCATCAAACCCAAGTTCATCAACTACATAGCTGCACTTCTCAGGGCCACCTGCAACGCCTACTACGCGGCAACCGTTGGTTTTAGCGGTTTGGCCTACAACCGTGCCCACGGGGCCTGAAGCGGCAGACACCACAACAGTCTCACCTGCTTTGGGTTTGCCTACGTAGGTTAAACCGCAGTAGCCGGTGCGGCCTGGCATGCCGGCAACGCCAAGGTACGTCTGCAGTGGAACGCCGTCTTTCTGGTTGATTTTGTAAACCATCGGCGAGTCTGCCGGGAAGGTTACGTATTCCTGCCAGCCTGAATAACAGGTGACCAGATCACCAACTTTTAGTTTGTCTGACCGGGATTCTACAACCCGCGCGACGGTTTCGCCGGCGATGGGCTCATCAATGCCGATGGGGTCCATATAGCTTTTTGCATCGTTCATGCGCGGGCGCATGTACGGATCCAGTGACAGCCACAGTATCTGCGCAACAACTTCACCCTCTGCGGGCTCGCGCACCGGGCGCTCTTCCATAACCAGATCGCCTTCCTGGATTTCTCCGTTGGGGCGTTGCTTCAGCACAATGGCGCGATTTCGATAATTGCTCATGGTGTTCCTCTCTATCTACAGTGAGGTGGTGTGGGGAAGTCTAGCCCCTTAGGTTGCGTAACGAAACCAGATTAGCGTGCAGCAGAATGCTGTTGTGGTCAACCTCTCATGTTTTATATGGTTATAAACAGTAGGGTTACATTCCTGAACCTGGAGGTTATAATCGGGAATCGGCTCAGGATGAGCACGAATAACGCACCAATCTTCAGGGATAGAAGAACATGCCCCAGGCAAGCGGACTGCAGTTTACCGCCCGTATTGGCGAACTCCCCTCTGATCTATTTTCTGTGGTTGGCTTTACGCTGACCGAACGATTATCCGAGCTATTTCACGGCCGGCTTGAATTGGCTAGTACTGATTCGGGCATTGATGCTTCAGAGGTGCTGGAACAACCGGTAGATCTGGTAGTTTGGCAAGACGGTGCACCTCTCCGGCGCTTTACCGGCGTGGTAAACGAGTTTGCCCGTGGGGATAGCGGCCACCGCCGTATCGTTTATGAGTTGGTCATTCAGCCGCCTTTATGGCGCTTAGGGCTGATGCACAATAGCCGCATTTTTCAAACCCAAGCCACAGACACCATCGTGCGCACCCTGCTGGAAGAGCGGGGCATTGTGAACTCCGTGTTTGATTTAAAGCGCACTCCACAGGAGCGGGAATACTGCGTTCAGCACCGGGAGAGCGATTTGGCTTTTCTAGAACGCATGGCCGCAGAAGAAGGCTGGCATTACCGCTATCAGCACGGCAGTGTGGACGGAGAAGAACAGCCAGGGCTGATTTTTGCCGACCACCACGGCGATGCGCCCAGGTTAGAGGTTGTGGAATACAACGGTAAAGCCGGCGGAAGCTCCAGGCAATCGGCTGTATTCCGCTTCCGGTATGAAGAGCGCGTTCGCGTTGCTTCCGCAGCGACAAAGGACTATACCTTCAAAAACCCCGCCTACGCCCTGATGCACGAACACAGTGCAGCCAGTACCAACCAGCGCCAGGACTATCAGCACTTTGACTACCCCGGCCGCTTCAAAGCCGACGCCAGCGGCCAGCCGTTTACCGAGGCGCGATTAGATGCGCTCAGAAACGACGCCAGCACTGCTAGCGGCGAAAGCAACCGCGCAGACTTTACCTGCGGTGCCAAAGCCGAACTGACCGAACACGACAATGCCAACCTGAATCGCGACTGGTTGCTCACTGCCGTTACCCACACTGGCAAACAGCCCCAGGCCATGGAAGAAGAGGGCGGTTCTGGCCCGACCACTTACCACAATACGTTTAGTGCCATTCCTGCAGATAAAACCTGGCGCCCTCTGTACGACCACCGCCCGCTGATGGACGGCCCCCAGATAGCCATCGTCACCGGCCCGGAAGGTGAAGAAATTCACTGTGACAAATTTGGCCGAGTAAAAGTACGGTTCCCTTGGGACAGATACAGCAAGAACGATGAACACAGTAGCGCTTGGTTAAGAGTCAGCCAAGGCTGGGCTGGCGGACAGTATGGCTTTATGGCCCTGCCCAGAATCGGCAACGAAGTG
>JBQCZX010000092.1:7580-15439 GCA_052089485.1 Marinobacter sp.
ATTATTACTGGCCGCACCTATCACGCCACCAACACGCCGCCTTACGCGTTGCCAGAACATAAAACCCGCACCACCCTGAAAACCCAGACCCACAAGGGCGAAGGCAGCAACGAATTACGATTCGAGGACGAAGCAGACAAAGAGCAGATCTATGTCCACGCCCAGAAAGACTTGGACCTGCTCACCGAAAACAACCGCACCGAAGTCATCAACAACGACAGCCATCAAACCGTTGAGAATGACCGCTTCAGTCAGGTAAAAAGTAATGACCACCTCACCGTGGATGGCGAAAAGCGCCAATCCATCGGGGCTGATTGCAGCCAGAATATTGGCGGCACCCTACATCAGAAATCTGGCAGTGCCACCTTGTGTGAAGCCGGCAGCGAGGTTCACCACAAGGCCGGTGCCAAAGTGGTGCTGGATGCCGGTGGCGAGATTACCATTTCTGGTGGCGGTAGCTTTATTAAGCTGGACCCTAGTGGGGTTACGCTGAGTGGGCCGGGGATTAAGATTAATTCTGGGGGGAGTGCCGGGAGTGGAAGTGGTACGAGTCTTCAAAGTGCAGATATGCCAAACGTATTAGATGGTGACATACCAGTTTCACCTCCCGCGGCGAATCTTGCGAATGTAAGTACACGTCAGAATGCTGCTGCGGTTCCTGTTCAGATAGAGGGGCTACCAGGTACTGACCGAAAGCTCATTGTTGACGTGATCGGTGGGAATGCCAGCAAAGGTTCAGTTGACGTGGTCAAAGGCTCGTCAGAAGAGGGTGGAGCATGACAGGTTCAGTAACATTTACAGACGAGTCCAAAGAGCATTCCGTTCGCCGTAAAGCCGAATACGATGATAAAAACCTACATGATCTAGTCCTCACTCTAGATAAGCGTGGGGGAGGGCAGATGACGATCCCTCTGCTAAAAAATGCCCGTTCGAACATTGAGTGGGAAGACCATCAGGAAAACACTCTGCTCAGAGTCAAACCTCTGGCGGAGCTAACTAGTACCTTGCCGGTATCAACCGGATACGGAGCCCCGGTTTATCAAGGCAAAGGTGTTGCCCTGCTAAGACCTGGGTACTTATATGTGTTTCGCGGCGACGCACTATGGCGTGAGCTGGAAGTGGATACCGCAGGGCAGGTGAGCGATGTTGACCTGGCGTCGGTAAGGGCTAGCACTCCCTCCGCATCGAGTACCCGGCGACATGCTGAAGGCGAATGGCTGTCCGATATCCTTGTCCCGGTTTTCCTCCAGGGTAGTGCGGTAATGCATGAAACCCGAATGGCTTACAGTGAAGTGCAGTGGGATTGGAATTATATTCAGCGGTTGGAATCGGATTCGAGCAGCCGCGACGCAAGAACGACAGGGATTGGTCATGCGTGGGCAACCACTACTGTCGATAGCTTAAATTTTGAGAGTGGCTTTCCAGCATCGCGTATAGCTGACGTTAATGGATTAAGAGTTCGGGATCTTGGTATTGAACTGATGTTGGAAAGCCCGACAGATTTTTTGCCGGGCTTTGAGTATCTTGCAGAAACTGAGCTTTACGTAAAGCTATCCAATCGTATACGCCAGAACCAGGAGGACTCAGATGATCCGGTTGACCTTGAGCTCACGTGTGACTCCAGTGAGGATGTGCTTGCACGGTTCCGAGAGCAGAAAGGTTTGGTTTGTGTGGCCTTGCCTGATCCCTTATTTCAGTTACGGCATTCTTTAGCACAACTGCACTTGGCACTGCATTACCTTGATGCAGTTGATGTTTCGATTCAACACAACCCGATGGCACACTCCGCTATGCTGATTCGGCAGGCGGTGTTTGACCCAGCGTCGGATGGTAGTGCTTCCGCGTTGTCAAGCTATGCGAATGCTATCGATCGGAAAAAACTGGATGAGGTGCTGGATGCTGCAGAGAAAGATCACGCCGTTCGAATTATTGATGATCATGTGGCCAAGGTATCCGCGTTGATGAAAGGGAGCATGCTTACCGCAACTTTGGATGATTATCGAGAGTGCAGTGATCTTGCGATTTGTGAAGCTTATTTACTTATCTCCGATGCCTTGGATGTGCTGCAACAAATTCCTGGGGTTTTAAAAGCGCAGGGCATAGCCAGTAAGAATCGTATTCTAAGTGTGCTAAAGGCTTGGGTAACGGATGAGGCGTTTCTTATAGCTTGGGCGCCTGAGGAGGATGGCGAAAGTGGCCCTTTAGACACTACTGAACATTCGCCTTTTAACAAGCTTGCGCAACTGGCTCGGAATCAGACTGAAATTGATGACGGGTTGCTGGAGCGTCTGAATCTGCAGTCACTGGTTTACCTTGAAAAACAAATCAATGAAAAAGAATCCGGCAACGATATTCTTAAAGAGGTTGCTGGCGCAGGGAGGATTAGTAGTCTGGTATCTGGTTCGCTGGGGCGGTGGAGCACAGCAATATTAACGGTGTGCAAACGGCTGATCGAGGAAGGTGCCATTCAGAAGATCGAGATTCAACGAGTTATGCAGGCAGCCGCCTCGAATTTTGTCTTGAGTGACCCTGACCTGAAGGGCATTGAAGTAATGGATAGAGCCGGAGCTGTTGCCAAGGGCTCTATCCTTGGTGTGTCCGGTGGTGGCATTCACCGTGGATTAACGGACTTTGACCGATCAGACGGCGTCCTAACGCGAGCAAAGGACTACCTATGTGCAGATTTTTTGGACGACTCCAATGAAGCGATGGCGTCAACGAGTCCAGTTCGTGCAGCTGATGCATTGGAAGAAACCATCCACAAAAGCGCTGGCGGAGCTGTGGTGTTCTTTTCGCCTAAGGGCCATCCGGAGGTTGAAAAATTAAGCTTGGCAAAAGTTGATTTTGCTAAGCGAGTTGGAAAGGTTGTAGATGGTCCTGCCGTTTCTCGGGGGTTGGTCGTGTTGGCAGCATTTAACGTTTTTGTGGAACTGAATCATCTAAACGATGCTTATCAACAGGGAACCGAAAGTTTTACGCTGGCAGCTAGTAAAGTCGTTGGTGGTGCTGCTGATCTTTTTGCTGCGTCTCTTAAGCTTAGTACTGTATTGGGAGAAGGCGCAGGGAAGAACGCTGGAGGCTATGCGTTAGCTTCACGCCCTCTTTTTGATATGAAAGGTTGGACCTTTATTGGGAGTCGGCTAAGTGCGTTAAGAGCTGCAACCTTGGTTCGCACGGTGGGACTTGCAAGCTTCTTGGCTGGGGGGATCGGAGTCGGGCTGAGTTTCTGGGAAATGCGGATAAGCCTGGCCAACAAAGATTTTGACGCCGCAACCGGGCACGCAATCGCGATGACCGGTGGTTTGGTTTTTCTTGCATCTCCTATGATGGCAACGCTACTGGCGATTCCCGGCTTGGGGTGGGAAGTTCTCGGTATGTAGTTGGCGGTTGGCGGCGGTTTATATGCCGTTTCGGTTACTGACGATTCATTCGAGCAGTTGCTCAAGCGTGGCCCTTGGGGCACCAGTCCAAACAATTTATTGACAGGCCAAGAAGATAAGGTCTATTACAGTCAACTGCTCTCACTGTTGTCGCCCATTCAGGTAAGTGCCCAGAAATACGCAGACATAGAGCCGGATTCAGCTTTATCTCATTCGGAGCACCAAGTAGAGCCAGATGACTACGTCATTACAGTAACCTTCCCCCTTGTCAGCCGTATGAAGTTGTTTGGTGAACAGCAGCCAGACTTGCCGGCTAAGCCGTTTAGGCTGAGTGTTCAGGAGTTGGCTTACAAATCATCGACGACGAATATCACTGCACCAAGCTCGGGGGCGCCGGTTACAAGTACTCAATTACTTAAAGCGACCCCGTTAGCGAAGGTCATCGCTAGGCAGTCTTTACCTCATCAGTCTGCAGTTCGATTTCTCGTAAAACGGGAGTTTCAGGACAGTGAGTATCAGAGCCAGTTGTACCAGGAAACGGTAACGACCAGAGTTCGGGTCGGGCTGCAAGCTACCCTAGATACGGAGTTGGGGCCACTTGTTTTTCCTGCGCCAGTGTATAAAGACTACGAGCCGTTTGATGTGGCGAAACACAGTAATCCGCCGGCCAAGGATCGCACATTGATCAGTCCATACGATCAACCTGTGTCGCCCTACTGGTTTTTCACTGAGGTAAGTACATGAAAAATAAACAGGAGGTTTCCTTGTTTTCGGATGCCGCCTTTAAGATAACAACCGTAGAGCCAATGCCCGAGGGCCCCGTGAAGCGTGCCCATGTAGGTGATGAGCTGCAGCCTTTCGGCAGTTACGCAAATGCCAATCCATACCATGGTTCAGTTCAGGATGTTGAAGCCGTTCAGGAACACGAACCCAGAGACCCAGAGTTTAAGGATAAGGATTGGTGGTGGGATCACCAAAGAATTCGCTTTTTGAACGGGAAGTTTAGTCTTAAGTTTTTGATTTTAATAATACCGTTCATATGGATTTTTGCGTTGGTATTGGGTGGCTTAACGTCTATTGTTTTGGGCGTGGTGCATCTATCCGAGTTGTTTGAGCTTCCAGGTTTTTTGTATGGGGTTTTGGTATTGGTTCTTGCACTTAGTTGGTTGGTGCTCGCTTTTTGGATCATCCCCCCAACCACCAACTGGCTTATGAGTACCGGTATCGGGTTTTTCTTGAAGCCTTTCGAGAAAATCATCAACAAAAAGCTCGACGGCACCCTGGAAGATGGTTGCAGCGAGTTCAACCGTGTCACCGGTCAGGTTCGGTTTGCGCTTGGGCGAAAGCGTTTTTTTGAAGCGCCCTTTATTGAGTTTGACGCCTACGTGGAGCGAGTTGTTCAAAAGGGCGGTTTTTTCTATCGACTGATGTTTGTGCACCGCTACACCCAGAAAACCTTTAATAAAACGTGGCTCAGCAGCATCGAAGCAGAGAAGGCAGAGGTTCTGGCCCTGTGGGACATGCTTCAGCGCTACATGGATGTGAGTCAGCCGTTACCTGATGTCCCGCGCCTGGAGCCTTTCCGCCACTTGGATCCGATGACTCATGAGCACGACAAAAAGACCGGGCGCAACCCCCGCTATTGGCGCGACTTGAATTTGGAAGAATGGAAAGCCGGAGAGGGGCAGAAAGTACTGCTCCATCAGCGTGACTACCCATGGGGTAGCCGAGTCTGCAAGCTCACGCCGCAACTGGGTAAGATCTCTATGGAGGAATACAGAAAGCAACGACCGGCGGGCGCCTCGCCGATCTGACCGTGGTTGCAGCCATTCAATCCATTCAAAAATGATCCCGTTCCTTATTGGCTCGTGAAAGAGGTCACCTTGTGAGCAAAAATGGTGAAAATATCAGCCATGAAAACAGTGGGTTCCGTGAGGGGCAGGTTGCGCACCTCCCGGGGCCTGTAAAAGCAGAAAGCAGTTCGGTCAAGATCTTCAGCCCGTTGGCGATTATGCTGAGATCGAGCCCTATTACCGGGTGTGCGAGGACGTTGGTGACGTTCAGCATCAGGAGCAGAGCGAGCCAGGAGCTTTTACCTCCGACGACTGGTGGTGGAATAATCGTCGGATTCGCTTCCTTAACGGAAAGGCATTCATTGGAATGTCAGCTGTACTATTGCTAATTCCTTATACGTGGGGCGGTTTGGTTTTGGTTGGATAGCCGCATCCTTTTATATCCTCATAAAAACCATGCCCTGGGTCATGGGCGCTTTTGCCCTATTGCTAAGGCCGTTCGACAAACTCCTCGCCAAGCTTCTGGACAAAGGCCTGGAGGCGGGCGAAAGCTTCTTCAGTCGCGAGACAGGCGAAGTGAGCTTCGCCGTATCGGGGGGGCAAGAAACTGACAGCCTCCTTTGAAGAATTCGATGCCTATGTGGAACGAGTGATTGAAGCGGGTGGTATCTTCTATCGCCTGATGTTCGTGCATCGCTACACTGGCAAGCAATTTAGTCAGACATCCTTCAGCCGGGCCGAGCCGACGAAGGAAGAGGTGATGGCGCTATGGGATATGCTTCAACGCTACATGGATGTGTCCCAGCCTTTGCCTGATGTGCCAAGGCTGGAACCCTTTCGACACCTGGATACGGTAACTGTCGAGCATGACAAACGCATCGGGCGTGACCCCCGCTTTTGGCGCAACCTGGACATAGAGGCCTGGAAGCAGGGTGAGGGAGCTGAGTGGCTGAAGCGACAAGCCGAGTATCCTTGGGGAAACGCATTTGCCGGCTAACCCCGTAACTGGGCAAGGTCTCAATGGAAGAGTACCGCAAACAGAGGCCTGCGGAAGCCTGGCAGATTTAATGCGAGGTCAGGTGAAAAAGTCGGCATGGCATCCGCACTCGGGACGGCCAGTATTCTCTGGCTTCGGCATTGGTTTCCATCACCCTGAAATCGGCGAGAAATACACCCTGGAATTTGAAACCCCGGCAAGCCTAACCTAGAGGTTCTGCACTCGTCGGTGAGAAGGTCAATGCTGAAGGGTCGATAACAGCTTGATCGAAAATCAATGTTTGTTGCAGGGCGCAACACCTGTAGTAATCTGTACACATGCAATATAAGCGACAGGAGGCTCCCATGACTACTGCCATCCGTCTGGATGATAATCTGGTTCGTCACGCATCTGCCGAAGGGCAGGTACACCGGCGCTCTACGCCCAAGCAGATCGAGTATTGGGCGGAGATAGGTCGAACGGTGGCGGGAGAGGTGAGTGCAGAGGATTTGACTGCGATCCTTCAGGGCATCCGGCGCGTTAAAGTAGAGCCGGTTGTTGCGGAGGCTGTCGCCAGTGATGATTTGCGGGCAGAAGTAGACCTAGCTCGCGAATCTGGTGAGTTAAGCCGTTCGATTGCCCGGGGCGGACAGTTTACCAGGCAGCTGGAGACAAACCGGGATACCTGGAAGCGATTTATCCCGGTGGTACGCGTGAGATAGGTCAGTTTCGTAACGGGCATTTTGAAGCTGTGAGTGGCCGTGACAGCGCAGCATTCCTTTAGTTAACGCAGATAACATTGCGTGGAGTTTTGGCCCGATTTCCCTGAGAAACACAGCTATGAGGCTGCGCTGATTGCGGAGAAAGAGCGGTTCCGTTTTTTCCGGGACCGTCAGAGTTTATGCTTTGAAACCGTTTTTTCTCATCCTTCGAAAATAGACTTTGTGGGGGCTGCGAAGGCCGCAGGACTTGCTGAATGACTGAAGCTGTTGCGTAAAAGTCACTACAAGCCACTCACGGCCAAGTTTCCTGCACCACAAATATCCGATCAGCTTCCAGCCAACTCCCCGTTTGAGAATCTTGCCGCATGATGGCGAATAGCTGCGGAATAGACTTGCTCTCAACACGCTCCAAAGCCTCCTGAGTATGCGCTGCATCTGGTTGCTCAGCCTGAAACCAGTTGCCAATCCAGTGCGGCTTGCTGAGTACAGCCCAATGTGAAGTGTCCAGTGCTTTCGCGTCATGGGCATACATCCAGCGCCCGCGTAGATGCTCTGCTGGAACATAATCCGGTGTGGCTGCTTGCGGGTCGTCTGGGTAAAACAGATACCCTGGCATGAAGATACGCGGCGTCAGCGGGCCGGTTATATTGGATTCAGCGAGCAATGCGAGGGTTTCCGGGATCTGTGTCCGGCGGCTCTGTTGCTCCAGAAGGCGGGATGTTTTCAGATCCAGCCGGTCACGGGCGTTGGGGCCATACCAGAGGGTCGAGCCGGGTTGCTCGGGCACACCGAGATAAAACTTGATCGCGATCTCGTGGTGTTCAATACGGTCGTCTGCCCGATTGTGTACCACGAAATCCAGTTCTCCGATGGTGCGCCCGCTTGACTGGATTTGTTGATTTTTCAGCAGGATGGGCCAGCCAAGCAAATCCTCCAGCATAACCTGATACAGTCGCTCGAAATAAAAGCCTAGCCTGTGTTGTGGAGG
>JBQCZX010000093.1:0-7869 GCA_052089485.1 Marinobacter sp.
GCTCAGATTAAGGCGTTCAACGAAAATGAAGTTCGCGCCATGCCCGGTGTTCTCGATGTGTTCGAAATTGAGCGCGGAGTGGCGGTTGTTGCCGATAAATACTGGCGTGCCCGCAAGGCGCAGGATGCGTTGAACGTTGAGTGGGACAACACCGATGCCTTGTCGCTTTCCACGGGAGACATCTTTGCTTCGTATCGCCGTGCGGCTGATGAGGATAGCGGGGAATCTGAGCGCAGCGAAGGAGATTATGAATCAGCAGCTCGCAAAGCCCGAGAAGGTGGCTCCGGGAAGATTGTTGAGGCCGAGTATCGTCAGCCTTATCTCGCTCACTCTACCCTGGAACCCATGAACGCCACGGCCTGGTACAAAAACGACAGCATCGAAGTGTGGGCACCAACCCAGGCTCCGGATCTTGGTCGCATTGCAGCGGCGCGAGTGACCGACCTGTCCCCAAGTGATGTGACGATCAACACCACCTTTCTAGGCGGCGGGTTTGGTCGTCGTTTGACCCAAGATTACATTGAAGAAGCCGCAGCTGTGGCCTTTCAAGTGAAGAAGCCAGTGAAGGTGATCTGGTCTCGTGAAGAAGACACCCAGCACGATTTGTATCGCCCAGCCATGCTGCACCGACTGTCGGCTGGCCTTGAAGGCAATCAGCTGACTGGATGGCATCATCAGATCGTCGGCCCGCAGCTGTTGGACTGGTATGTGCGCAACGCTGCGCCCGCTCAGTACCCCTGGGCGCCCAAGTTCATGTACGGCACCTTGGGTAAAGTTGGTTTGCTGGCCGAAGGTATTGCGACCCCGAAGGATATGTCGGCCATCGAAGGGGCTATAGAGTACCCCTACAACGTGGACAATATTGATATTCGCCACACCCATACGGATCCAGGCGTGCCCGTTACCTTCTGGCGATCAGTGGGTTACTCGCACAATGGCTTCGCTGTTGAAACCTTTATGGATGAGCTGGCTTATGAAGCCAGAGAAGATCCGTACCAGTTCCGCCGTAAATTGCTGGCGGGCCAGCCTAGACACCTGGAAGTCCTCGACCGAGCGGTGAAAATAGCTGGTTGGGACGAGCCAGTTGCACAAGGACGCGGCCGAGGTATCGCGCTGTTCAAAAGCTTTGGAACGTTTGTAGCGCAGGTAGTGGAAGCCGGTGTGGAGAACGGCGCCATTCGGGTTTATAAAGTGGCGTGTGCTGTGGACTGTGGTCAGGTGGTTAACCCACGCATTGTGGAAGACCAGATTGAAGGTGGGATTATCTTTGGTTTGACTGCCGCGCTATACGGCGAGATAACCTTTGAAAACGGCCAAGTGACTCAAAGCAACTTCCACGATTATCAGCTGATGCGACAATATGAGCTGCCTGAGGTAACGGTAGATATTGTAGAAAACACAATAGCCCCAACAGGTGTTGGGGAGCCAGGTGTGCCACCGGTTATACCTGCCCTGGGTAACGCGCTGTTTGCCCTGACAGGCAAACGCCAGCGCAGCTTGCCCCTGAAAGCCGATGCCTAATACCGCACCCGCTCGGATGGCCGGCGGCCATGAGTCAGTGATTGGCGATGTTCTGCTGTGGCTGGAGCAGGGCAGGCGAGTGTGGTTATGCACCATTGTGGAAACCTGGGGTTCATCTCCCAGGCCTGCGGGCTCTTGGCTGGCGGTGAGTGATTCCGGGCAGTGGAGTGGTTCTGTTTCAGGCGGTTGCTTAGAGGAAGATCTCCTTCGCCGCACTGCGGAAGACGGATCGGATTACCCGGTTGTTATCGACTATGGCATTACCGATGGCGATAGAGACGATTTCCGCCTGCCATGCGGTGGGCGTCTCCGATTGGTGGTGGAGCCTTTCGCTCACAATAGCCTGGCTATTGAGCACGTAAGGCGGCTGGCGGAAGCTCTCCATGATCGAGTGCCGGTGGCTCGCCGAGTCAGCCTGAAAGGTGCTGCCACTTTGGAACCTGCGGTACCAGCTGCCCGCTTAGGTATCGTATTTAACGATGAAGAACTGCTTCATACGCTGCAGCCAGAATGCAGGTTGCTGCTAATCGGAGCAGGCGAGGTGGCGCGCTACGTGGCTGAATTTGCGACCGCCGCTGATTTTACCGTTACCCTGTGCGAGCCCCGCGATACGTTTGCGTCTGGCTGGGGACACGGTCACCTGCCCCTTGATCGGCGCCTGCCGGATGATCTGATTATCGAGTCTTTTAGCGACTCCTGGTGTGGTGTGCTGGCACTGGCTCATGACCCGAGAATAGACGATATGGGCTTGCTGGCGGCGCTGCAGTCACCGGCGTTCTATGTGGGCGCCATGGGTTCAAAGCAAACCTCTGAGGCGCGGCGAGAACGCTTGGAGTCACTGGGTCTTGAGGCCGCAACAGTGAAGCGTTTGCGAGCACCCATTGGCATTAACATTCCCAGCAAAACTCCCGCAGAAATTGCCATCTCGGTTGTTGCTGATCTGATTGAGGCGCGGCATCATTTGCGAACAACCCACGAGCCATGCTCTTCATTTTTGGGGAAGTAAACCGTGTTTGATGTAAGCCAGTACGCCGTCGTTGCCGAATCCATTGTGGATGCCGGGCGCTCCCTATATAAGCGCGGCTGGTCTCCTGCCACAAGCAGTAACTATTCTGCTCGCATAGATAACGAGCACATTGCCATTACAGTATCCGGCCGCCACAAGGGCCAACTGGGTGCAGGTGATGTCATGGTGGTCGACCTTGAGGGCAGGCCGGTGCAGAGCGACTGCCGTGCTTCTGCGGAGACATTACTGCACACCAAGCTGTATCAGGTGTTTCCGAGTGTTGGCGCGGTTCTTCACACCCATTCCGTCAACGCGACCGTGCTGAGCCGACTTCAGACTGCAGGTGAGCCTTTAGTGTTTGAAGGGTATGAGCTGCAAAAAGCCTTCGACGGTATAGAAACCCATGAGTCCGCCGTGACGGTTCCGGTGTTCGAGAACACACAGAACATTGGCGCGCTCGCCGATAAAACCCGGGAATGGTTTCTCAATCACCCAAAACAGCCTGGCTACTTGATCCGTGGGCATGGGCTATACACTTGGGGTAAAACCATGGCCGACTGTTTGCGGCATGTGGAAGCGTTTGAATTTTTGTTTGAATGTGAGCTTACAACCATGAGGGTTCGCCCATGACGACTTTGAGTGTTTTTGATGCACATAACCCGGGCACTGCTCTGACAGTAACGGATGAGCCTGCAGAAATCGGCCAGCTGCTGGAAAGCAAAGGTATCCGCTTTGAGCGGTGGCCAACCCAGGATCTGCCAGCAGATGCGGCTCCGGAACAGATTTTGGAAGCCTACAGCAGAGAGATTGCGAAGCTGAAGTCGGAGAGCGGTTTCCAAACTGCCGATGTGGTGAGTCTCAATCCGGATAATCCTCAGAAAGAAGCCTTCCGGCAAAAGTTCCTGGATGAGCATACCCACAGCGAAGACGAGGTACGCTTTTTTGTGCGCGGGCAGGGCATCTTCTATCTGCACCTTGGTAGTCAGGTGTTTGCGGTTCAGTGTCAGAAAAACGATCTGATCAGCGTGCCTGAGGGCACCAAGCACTGGTTTGATATGGGCCCGGAGCCTGCATTTACATGCATTCGTCTGTTTACCAATCCTGAAGGCTGGGTTGCGGATTTTACCGGCGAAGATATCGCCGGGAGCCTGCCACGTTTTGAGGCGTTGGAAGGGGCAACCCAATGATACGGGTGATTCTTACGGATATTGAAGGCACAACCAGCTCAATATCCTTTGTGCACGATGTGCTGTTTCCCTACGCGGCTGAGCACCTGCCAGCGTTTATCCGCGAGCAGCAGTACAGCTCTGACGTAACAGAGCAGCTTGGCCTGGTGGCAGAAGAGTCCGGCGTAGATCGAAAGGATATTGAGGCGCTGATTGAAACGCTGCAATCGTGGATTCGTGAAGACCGCAAGGCAACGCCACTCAAAACGCTCCAAGGCATGATCTGGGAGCAGGGGTATCAGCAAGGTGAGCTTAAAGGCCATATTTACGGCGATGCGGCACAGTATCTGCAGCATTGGCACGACCGTGGGTTGAGGTTGTATGTCTACTCATCCGGTTCGGTCAAAGCCCAGAAGCTGATTTTTGGCTTTTCGGAAGCAGGGGATCTGACGCCGTTTTTCTCCGGTTATTTCGACACCCGTGTCGGTAGCAAGAAGGCACCAGAAGCCTACCGCACAATTGTCAAAGAGCTTGGCGTAGACGCCGGGACGATACTGTTCCTCTCGGATGTTGAAACTGAACTGAAGGCTGCTGAAACCGCCGGCATGAAAACAGCTTGGCTAATTCGCGACGCAGAACTGCCGGAGACAGGGCGGTTTGTCGCCAGAGATTTCGCCGAGGTGGATGGTTTGCTGAAAAGACCGTAGCGGTTTGTTGGACAGCGGCTGGAGGTGAACATGACAGGCGTTCGAACGGCCCAGTTGTTTGTCCCGGTTGTGTTGGCATGCTTGCTGGCGGCTTGTAACCCCTTCTCGGATGCTCGCCCGATGATGGACGAATACGTAGAACGGGTTGGCCGGGTTCTGGATGTGGAACCGGTATTTTCTGCGATACCAGCCTCAGCGCGGATACCGAGGCGTCGTAATCGAGTGCTTCCGATGCCTGATCTTGAGCTGGGTATGCTGGACTTCCTGTCGCTCTACAGCTGTGAATTGCAATACGTGGTCGGAGAGAAAAACTCCGTGATGGGCAAGGTGATGCAGCCTCTTAACCGCCTGCGTTACGAAGTCCGTTTTATCCGCACTGCCGGCGATTGCCTGAACACGGTAGAGGATGATGAGCTTAAAGATATCTTACAGCAGGCCATTACCAGCAAGCGTGAATCCCTGCCTATTGCCATCTGGAACGCAACCTGGGGCGTGGAGGAAGTGGAAATGCTGTTCACCTTCGCCAAGGGTGAGTACCCGGTAGAGGCAGCAGACCCGCTCTCGGATCTGGCCCGTGATGCGCGCCAGTTAAACAAAGCCGTGGCGGCGCTTCTGGAACGGAATCTTGACGGGGAACTGGGCTTTTGGGGCAAGGTGCATCAGCGTTGGCAAGCAGAATATCGGGCAGGGCAGCTTATTAATAGCGCCCATCTCGTTACGACCCGCCTTCAAGGTGCGACACGTCTTATTCGTCAGCGTTTAGAAAACCGCCCGCTGTGCCTGAACGGCAAACCTAATAACCAATCTGACATTGTTCAGGGCATGTTTTTCAGTATTTATATCGGGAAAATCCAGCCCTACCTCGCTGACTTGCGGCGGGCCCGGACAGATCTGATCGAGCCCCTGTCCAAGCTGGCAGTCATGCAAAATGATGTTATGCCAGAGCACTTCCAGGAATGGTATGAGTCAACGCTGGCCCTGAAGGGAAACAAAAGCATTTGGGGGAGTCTGGATAAAGCTGTAGCCGCCCACACCAAAAGCTGGCAAACGCTTCTGGAGCAATGTGGGTTAAGGCCTGGGGCATAGACGCAGATTGCCGCCTGCTAGCGCTGGCTTTCCGGCGTTACCCTGAGAATTTCCTCAACGGTGGTCGAGCCATTGGCCACCTTTTGAGCACCGCTTAACCGCAGAGATTTCATGCCTTCTTTATAGGCGTCCCGGCGCAGTTGTTCCAGCTCGCATTGATCTGTGACTTGGCTTGTTAGCGCACCTGAAAGCGTCATTATCTCGTAAACTCCCGCACGGCCCATGTAGCCGGTATTGCGACATTCCAGGCAGCCTACAGGCTTGTGGAACTGTTTAGGTAACGGTGCTTTCCAAGGTTTGGTAAGAGTCTGCCAGGCTTGAGTGTCAACGGGAGCGGGCGCTTTGCAGTGTGGGCACAGCGTGCGAACCAATCGCTGCGCCATAACACCCAGCACAGTAGCGCGAATCAGGTAGGGCGGAATGCCCAGCTCCATCATTCGGGTCAGCGCGCTTGGCGCATCGTTGGTGTGCAGAGTGGAAAGCACAAGATGTCCGGTTAATGCGGCTTGCACGGCCATTTCGGCAGTTTCCAAATCGCGGATCTCACCAATCATAATAATGTCCGGATCCTGTCTCAGCAGTGCCCGGACACCCGCCGCGAAAGTCAGGTCAATATTGGTCTGAACCTGCATTTGGTTAAACGCCGGCTCAACCATCTCGATGGGATCTTCAATGGTGCAAACGTTCAGCTCGGATGAGGCAATTTGTTTCAGCGTGGAATACAGGGTGGTGGTTTTACCTGAGCCCGTTGGGCCAGTAACCAGCACAATTCCGTGGGGCTTTGAGGTTGCTTCTTGCCAGCGCTCCCGGTCTTCGCGGCTGAACCCGAGCTGCTCGTAGGATTTCAGCAACACATCTGGGTCAAAAATCCGCATCACCATCTTTTCCCCGAACGCGGTGGGCATGGTGGCCAGGCGCAGCTCCACTTCGCCGTTATCGGGTTTGCGGGTTTTCAGACGGCCATCTTGGGGTCTGCGTTTTTCTGCAACGTTCAATCGTCCCAGAATCTTGAGCCGGCTGGTAATGGCCATGCCCACATGTTCGGGAAACTCATAGACGTTATGCAATACGCCATCAATCCGAAAGCGCACGTGGGTAAGCGTGCGCCTTGGCTCAATGTGAATATCCGATGCGCGCTGATCAAAGGCGTACTGCAACAACCAGTCGACAATACGCACTACATGCTGGTCGTTGGCATCGGCGCTGTCGATCGCGCCCAGCTCCAACAGCTGCTCCAGGTTTTGCTGGCCGGCGCTGTTGCCTGGCGACTGGCCACCGCTGGCTTTACTAACGGAGCTGGCCAGCTGATAGAACTCGACCGTGTAGCGGCGGATATCCTCAGGATTTGCCACTACTCGGCGGATATCCTTGCGTACCGCTTGGCGAAGGTTGCCTGCCCAGTCGCTCTTGAAGGGCTCGGCACTGGCTATCAAGATCTCTTCCGGCCCTATCTCTACAGCCAGAATGCCGTGGCGCTGGGCAAATGCGTAAGACATTACCCGGGCAATCGCCGGTGTGTCTATTTTCAGGGGATCGATGTGGTAATAGGGCTGGCCGGCCCAGCGAGCCAGCCACTGTGTTAGTCGGTCGACATCCAGCTTTTTGCCACTTTTCTCACTAGTAAGAGCAGCAATGGCGACCAGTTCCAAGGGGTGGCGTTTTGCGGCCTGATTGCTGGCTGCCCCGAGGTTGGCGGAGAGCACCCGCTCTGCGTTGCGCTGGTTGATTTCGCCATCACTTACCAAGGCCGTACATACGTCCCGCAGCGTTAGTGTGCTCCGTGGTGGCGCAGGCGGTCGCGATGAGTGCTCTGTTTTATTGGAATCGGACATAGGGTGTCACGTTCTGGTATAGGAGCATTTCAGCCTGTAACCGGCCGATTCACTTTCAGATGAATCATCGCCATGGTGAACAACGCGAAGGTAAGTATCATGAGAATAACCGGGCCGGGCGCACCTTGGCTCAGCCAGGCGGAAACCACCGCCTGAGTGAAGTAAAAGATCACCACAAAGGCCAGCCAGATATAGCCGCGATTGTTGCCACGGAACACGAGCATAACAAGCGCCAGCAGCGGGACCAGCTTGACCGAGAGCATCAGTGCTATGGACACCCCTTCAACGGGTGCAGGGTAAAAGGTGGTAATCAACAGGGTTGCCAGTACGGCCAGGTAAAGAAACTGGGTTGCCCTGGCGGTGTGTCGGGCTTTGGGGTTGTGGAGCATGGTCAGATTCCAGAAGATAAGTAGGGAACGTTAAGTTGTGCAAGGGTGTTTGTCTCAATCTGCCAGTCTGAGTGTCAGCTTTGCCAGACGTTCGCCAAAGGACTGACAAAGGGCTCTTTCATGTTTGCTGAGAGGCTGCTGTTCGGCGGTTCCGGCCCAGTG
>JBQCZX010000093.1:7879-15364 GCA_052089485.1 Marinobacter sp.
AGTGCGTTGGGCCATAGGGTGTTCCCCCAGTTGCCGTTTCACTTAGGTTTTGATCTGTGTATGGCAAACCGCACAACACCATGCCGTGATGAAGCAGCGGCACCATCATGGTCAGTAGCGTGGCTTCCTGGCCCCCGTGTAAGCTTCCAGTAGAAGTAAAGGCTCCAGCAGGTTTGCCCGCCAGCGCGCCGCTAAGCCAGAGATCTCCGGTGGTGTCCAGGAAGTGCTTCAGAGGTGCCGCCATATTCCCGAAGCGGGTTGGGCTACCAATGGCCAAGCCGGCGCAGTTGGCCAGATCGGATTTGCTGGCGTAGGGCGCACCCGCATCCGGAACCTGTGGCAGCGAAGCTTCGGTATTTGGCGATACCGCAGGAACGCAGCGCAGCTTTGCTTCAATACCGGTTACCCTCGCAACACCTCGGGCAATCTGATTTGCCAGTTCTGCAGTCTGACCGTTGCGGCTGTAATACAAGATCAGGACATAGGGCAGTTGCTCGGGCATTTTAGCTTCCTTTAATCGGCGCTCGTAAAATCAGAGAATCGTTAGAATGTTTTCCGGTGGGCGGCCAATCGCCGCTTTGCCGTTGGCGAGCACTATGGGGCGCTCAATCAATTTCGGGGTTGCTACCATAGCAGCAATCAGCTGTGTTCGGCTGAGATCCGTGTTGTTCAGGCCAAGTTCCTTATACTCCTGTTCACCTGTGCGCATCAGTTGCCGAGGTTCGAGGCCGAGCGCGTCAAGAATATCTGACAGCGCCTGTTCTGTCGGAGGCGTTTCAAGGTAGCGTATAATCTCCGGTTCAATACCCCGTTCTGTGAGTAGTCCAAGCGTCTGGCGAGATTTAGAACAGCGGGGGTTGTGGAAAATCCGGATGGGTTCTGTCATGTTCGTGCCTGTTTTTTGAAATGGAGCTGCAATTATTTGTGGCGAGCAGTCTAACAGGAGGTTTTCCCATGCAGAACCCTGTCATTCAACGGTTATCCCGGGGCGCAACCGTTGCAGGTATGCTGTTTTTTATGGCTTTGCTCGCTGGCTGCCAAAAGGTTGAGCTGGAACGGGCAGAAGGCCCGAAACTGGCGTGGAATGATCTTCGAGGGCAGTGGGTGCTGGTCAATTACTGGGCTGAATGGTGCAAACCTTGCCTAGAAGAAATTCCAGAGCTGAATGAGCTGAACAAGGCACCGGACATTACCGTTCTTGGAGTGAATTTTGACGACGTAAAGGGCGAGGCTCTAGTGAATCTCGGCAAGCGCATGGGAATTGAATACCCCATGCTTGCGCAGGATCCGGGGCCTGAATTTAAATGGAAGCTTCCGGTTGCGCTACCGGCTACGTTTGTTGTGAATCCCGACGGAGATCTTCTGGAGGCCCGCTTTGGCCCTCAAACAGAAGAAGATATACGGGCATTGATTGGCGGCTGAATGCTGCAAGCGCTTTCAGGGCTGTTTTTAGACACTCTTTTACGCACTCTAATGAATATACATGCAGGAATAACCTGACGTTATGTCGCAGACTTTTGTACACCTTCGCGTGCATTCCGAACACTCCATGGTGGATGGCCTTGTTCGTGTCAAGCCACTGGTTAAGCGGGTAGTGGAGCTAGGGATGCCGGCTGTGGGGCTAACCGAGCAGTCCAACATGTGCTCGCTGGTGCGGTTTTACAAGGAGACCACCGGTGCTGGCGTGAAGCCTGTTATTGGCGCGGATCTCTGGCTGGAAAACCCGGATGAGCCAGAAAACCCATTCCGGCTGACGTTGCTGGCCCGGGATAACGATGGTTATCTAAATCTGACCGAAATTATTTCCCTCGGGTACACCGAAGGGCAAAAATACGGCAAGCCGATTATCCAGCGCCAGTGGTTGGAAAGCCGGACAAACGGCCTAATTGCCATGTCTGGCGCTAAAATGGGTGATGTGTGTAAAGCATTGTTGGCGGGCAAGCCCGAGTTGGCAAAAGCCAGGGCCGAATACTGGATGAACCTGTACCCGGGATCTTACTATCTGGAGTTGCAGCGCACAGGGCGGGCAGGGGATGAGGACTGCCTGCACATGAGTGTTGAGCTGGCGCAGGCTCTCGAACTGCCGGTAGTAGCCACCAACGATGTTCACTTTTTGAAGGCTGACGACTTCGAGGCCCATGAAGCCCGAGTCTGTATCGGTGAAAGTCGGGCGCTTGACGATCCACGCCGTGACCGCCGTTTTAGCGATCAGCAATATCTTCGCAGCTCCGAAGAAATGATTGAGCTGTTCAGCGACATTCCCGAAGCCATTCAGAACACCATAGAAATAGCCCGGCGCTGCTCGGTGACTGTGCGTATGGGTGAGTACTTCCTGCCCAACTACCCGGTGCCCGAAGGCATGACCATGGACGAGTACTTCCGCCAAGTATCGGAGGAAGGGTTAGAAGACCGCTTAGCCAAGACCCTTCCCAAGGATGATCCCGAATACGACAGCAAGCGTGAAGCCTATTACAAGCGACTGAATTTCGAGCTGGATATTATCATCCAGATGGGATTTCCCGGCTACTTCCTGATCGTAATGGACTTTATCAAATGGGCCAAGAGCAACGGCGTGCCGGTGGGGCCCGGCCGTGGTTCGGGTGCTGGTTCGCTGGTTGCCTACGCCCAGCTCATCACCGACCTGGATCCGCTGGAATACGATTTGCTTTTCGAGCGGTTCTTGAACCCTGAGCGGGTATCCATGCCCGACTTCGACGTCGACTTCTGCATGGAAGGGCGGGATCGCGTTATTGCTTACGTGGCCGAAAAGTACGGTCGGGAAGCCGTTTCCCAGATCATCACTTTCGGAACCATGGCCGCGAAGGCGGTAGTGCGGGACGTTGCCCGGGTTCAGGGCAAGTCTTACGGTCTCGCTGATAAATTGTCCAAAATGATTCCCTTCGAAGTGGGCATGACTCTGGCCAATGCCGTTGAGCAGGAGCCTTCGCTCAAAGAGTTTCTGGAGCAGGACGAAGAGGCCCAGGAAATCTGGGAGATGGCACTTAAACTTGAAGGCGTGTGCCGGAACGCAGGTAAACACGCCGGTGGTGTGGTTATTGCGCCGACGAAAATCACCGATTTTTCGCCGTTGTACTGTGATGACGATGGCGGCAGCCTGGTTACCCAGTTCGACAAAAACGATGTGGAAGATGCCGGGCTGGTGAAGTTCGACTTTCTTGGCCTTCGAACGCTCACCATCATCGACTGGGCGTTGAAGATGATTAATCCTCGGCGGGAGAAACGTGATCTGCCGCCGCTGGATATAAACGAAATTCCCCTGGTAGATGCCCGCTCATTCGAGATGCTGAAAAAAGCCGAGACAACTGCGGTATTCCAGCTGGAATCCCGCGGCATGAAGGATCTGATTCGCCGGCTGCAGCCAGACTCTCTTGAAGATATGATCGCACTGGTGGCGTTGTTCCGCCCAGGGCCGCTGCAATCGGGCATGGTTGATGACTTTATCGACCGTAAGCATGGCAAACAGCCAGTGTCGTTCCCGCACCCAGATTTTCAATATGAGGGGCTAAAGCCGGTTCTCGGGCCCACCTACGGGGTTATCCTTTACCAAGAGCAGGTTATGCAGATCGCTCAGGTGATGGCAGGCTACTCCCTGGGTAACGCTGACATGCTGCGCCGCGCCATGGGTAAGAAAAAACCCGAGGAAATGGCCAAGCAGAAACAGTTCTTCCTGGATGGTTGCGAAAATAATGGCATCAACAAAACCCTAGCAGAAAATATATTTGATCTGGTAGAGAAGTTTGCGGGCTACGGCTTCAACAAGTCTCACTCCGCTGCATACGCACTGGTGTCTTACCAGACACTTTGGCTGAAGGCGCACTACACCGCCGAGTTTATGGCTGCGGTGCTGACTGCGGATATGCAGAACACCGACAAGGTCGTGACACTGGTAGAAGAGTGTCGCAATCTGAAGCTGGACCTGGTGCTGCCAGATGTTAGTCGCTCGGAATATACCTTTACTGTTAACGATGAGGGCCAAGTTGTTTATGGTCTTGGTGCTATCAAAGGGCTGGGTGAAGGCCCTATCCAAGCCATTGTAGATGGCAGAGCTGATGGCGAACCTTATCAGGATATTTTCGATTTTTGCCGCAAGGTAGATCTCAAAAAGATCAACAAGCGTGCCATGGAAGCCATCATCCGCTCCGGCGCTATGGATAAGCTAGGGGCCAGCCGCGCTCAGCTTATGGCCAGTGTTCCGAAAGCAGTCCAGCAGGCAGACCAGCAATCTCGTAATGAATCCGTAGGCATGATGGATATGTTCGGAGAGATGTTGGAAGCAGGTGATGACGGCGACCCGTATGTGGATGTGGCAGATACACGGGAATGGCCTGAAAAGCAGCGCCTGAAAGGTGAAAAAGATACGCTTGGTCTATACCTTACCGGGCATCCGTTTGACGAATACGAGCGGGAAGTTCGGCGGTTTGTGCGCTCATCCATTGCCGATCTCAAACCCAATAAATCACCTCAGCGGGTTGCCGGGTTGGTGATTGCTCAGCGAACCATGAAAACTCGCACGGGCTCTACCATGTGCTTCATTACCTTGGATGACCGGAGTGCGCGAATTGAGGCCACGTTGTTTTCCGAAGCCTTTTTTGAGCACAGAGAGCTGCTGCAGTCGGATCAGGTGATTGTGGTTGAGGGTCAGGTAAGCCACGATGACTACTCTGGCCAGATGAAGATGCGTGTGAACTCCGTGATGGACGTGCCTAGCGCTCGCAAGCAGTTTAGCCGGGGGCTGAAACTGAACCTCCACGCTGATCAGCTACAAAACGGCCTGCTGGATAGAATTGACAGTACGCTGAGGCCGTTTCGCTGCGAAGGTAGCCCGGTCTGGATTGAGTACAGCAGCCCCGAAGCCAGCACTCGAATTGAACTGGGCGAAGCTTGGCGAGTGCAGCCAGACGACAATTTGTTGTTAGAACTGAAGTATCTGGTGGGCGACCAATGCGTGGAACTGGTCTATGATTGAGTGACTAAGGCAAAAATAGCGCTGAAAATTAAATATTGTTCAGATTGCGGACTCATACCAATGTCCGCTTTAGCGATGACTCGGGCACTGCTATCTTTGTCCCAAATTCTGTATTGGCGGAGAGCCGTCCCGCCTGGCGACAAAATGATGGAACATCATGAACCCTAATTATTTAGATTTCGAACAGCCGATTGCCGACCTTGAAGCCAAGATTGAAGAGCTTCGTATGGTGGGTAACGACACAGACATTAATATTTCTGATGAAATTACTCGACTGAAAAAGAAGAGTGTCAGTCTGACCGAGAGTATTTTCTCAGATCTGCATCCTTGGGATGTTGCCCGTCTTGCGCGACACCCGCGCCGTCCTTATACCAAGGATTACATCGAAATGATCTTTGATGATTTCGATGAGCTCCACGGCGACCGTCGATACGCAGACGATCTAGCCATCGTGGGCGGTACGGCGCGGCTGAACGATAAGCCCGTAATGATTATCGGCCACCAAAAAGGCCGCGAGGTGCGGGACAAGGTCAAGCGCAACTTCGGAATGCCCCGCCCGGAAGGGTATCGCAAGGCCTTGCGTTTGATGGAGATGGCAGAGCGCTTCAGAATGCCTGTGCTCACATTTATAGACACCCCAGGTGCATATCCCGGCATAGGTGCTGAAGAGCGAGGTCAGAGTGAGGCCATCGCGTTCAACCTGGCAGTGATGTCTCGGCTCAAAACGCCGATCATCTCTACGGTGATCGGTGAGGGCGGTTCTGGCGGCGCACTGGCTATTGGTGTGTGCGATCAGCTTAATATGCTGCAGTATTCTACCTACGCGGTGATATCGCCGGAAGGCTGCGCCTCCATTCTATGGAAAAGCGCCGAGTATGCCTCCCAGGCGGCGGAAGCCATGGGCGTGACTGCAGATCGCCTGAAGGATTTGGGGTTGGCGGACAACGTTATCTCTGAGCCCCTTGGTGGCGCGCACCGTAACCCTGAAAAAATGGCCGAAGCCCTGCGTGAAACGCTTGGGAACGGCATTGCAGAGCTCAGCCGCCTGCCCCTGGATGAGTTGGTATCCCGGCGGTACGAGCGGCTAACCCACTATGACACCGGGCGCTAAGCCCGACCCAGGGTATGCCTTTTCGGAGGCTTTGAGTGCGCCGGTGAAGGCTGTATCTGGCTACCGGCGGCTTTGGGTTGCCTTCAGCGGCGGCCTGGATTCCACTCTCCTTCTGTACCTTGCTGCGCACTGCCACCCCGGCGTGCGTGCGGTGCATGTCAATCATCAGCTTCAAACCAATGCCGGCGAGACGGAAGCTTTCTGTCGGAATGTGTGCGCCGAGCTGGGTGTGCCTTTTACGGTCCAACCCGTGACAGTTAAGCCGGGCAGTGGCCCCAGTGAAGGTCTTGAAGTGGCGGCCCGCAAGGCTCGTTATCAGACCTTCGAAGCGCTTCTGCAGCCCGGCGACATTCTACTGATGGCCCATCACAGTGATGATCAGGCCGAAACTGTGCTTTTTCGTATGTTCCGTGGCAGCGGTGTGGCTGGCCTCGCCGGTATGCCCCAGAGCCGCCCTCTGGGAGCTGGACACCTTGCTCGACCATTGCTCGGCATTGAGCGCTCGGAGCTTGAGCGCAACGCACGCCTAGCAGGTATTTCATGGATTGATGACCCCAGCAACACAGATCAACGGTTCGATCGCAATTTCCTCCGCCTTAGTATTTTGCCTGCGCTAAAAGAACGCTGGCCGGGGCTGAACAAGCGCCTTAGACACAGTGCGGGCGCTTGTTCAGAAAGTGAATTTTTGAACCAGCGGCTGGCGGAACTGCAGTGGCAGACGTTGGGGGGGCATAAAAGACGCCTTCCGATCGCAGGGCTCAGCTCTCTTTCTCTTGCGGAGCAGAAAAATCTTCTGCACTGGTGGATTCGACACGCTGGGTATCAACCGCCGTCAATAAGCGACTGGTCGCAAGTACTACATGATTTGTTGCGGGCAGCGGACGACCGATCTCCGGAATTGCGGGCAGGGGAATTCAGCCTTCGGCGGTTCCAGGATGAGCTTCATTTGGTCTCTGTAATGCCCGGCTTGCCAGGCGAATCGGTGCTGCTTGAGCCGGGTGCGGTCGTAAATTGGGCCGAGTGGTCCGTTCAATTGGTGCCAATGACTACCGTGGAAACCAATGTGCCGCCAATACGAATATGTACGAGGCAGGGCGGAGAGCGCTTCCGTTTTTGTGCCAAAAGCCCCTCTAAATCACTGAAAAAATGGCTTCAAGAACAGGCTGTTCCGCCCTGGGAAAGGGGGCGCCTGCCCCTGATCTTCAGGGGTTTGGAGGGTGAGAGGGAGCTGATTGCTATTGGTGATTTGTGGCGTTGTGAAAAATACTGCGGAAGCGCTCCTGCCGCAGGCTGGCGGCTGATTGTAGAGCGGGATTGTAATTGAGTCGCTGAGGGCTTTCTGGTAGTCTGGCGTCCCATCTTGAGATGACAATCTCCCTCCTTCACA
>JBQCZX010000094.1:0-15187 GCA_052089485.1 Marinobacter sp.
ACCGTAATTTTAACGACTACATTAATCAGCTGAGGATTGCGGAGGCCTCAAAGCGCCTGATTAATGCGCCAGACGAGCCTATTTTGAATATTTCGCTGGATGTGGGGTATCGCACGTTGAGCTCTTTCAATCGTGCCTTTCGGGATATCATGGATACTACGCCTACGGCCTATCGGCAGGCCAAGGGTGCGGAGACCGGGGAGCAAACATCGTGCTCCCCCGACTTGAGCGGCTTAATTCGATGAGGGGTTGCAATCGCCCGGCAGACTGTCTATCCACGAAGCAACAAGGGCGACACCTTCCTGGTGTACCAGGCTACGGCCGATTTCTGGCATGCGTTCGCGCGGTTTTACGGTGTTCATGCGTGCATGCAGTATGGACTGCTCGGCATTTCCTGGCACCAAATCAACTTTTAAATCATTACCGCTCCGGTCGGTATAAGCGAGGGGCGTTTTGCAACGGCCATGATTGGTTTTGTTGTTCTCATATGATCGCCAAAATTCCAAGTGCAGTGCGGTATTGCTGGCGCCCCCTTCGGGTCGGTGGCAGTGGGCGCAGTTGATATCGAGGTAACCCTTGGCCAGATCCATAAGCTCGTCGTCAGACCTTGATGCCAGCAATGGTTCGTCGGAGTCTTCGTAACCAGGCACTGTCGCGATGGTCGTCAGGTCGCTTGGCAATGCCTCTAGAATGCCGGCAGCCTCCCAGTGAGCCAGCTGGTTTTCAGTGCCCCCCGCATAGTTATACTCTTTGTTCAGCAGTCTGGCCTTTGGGCCAATCGGGGTAAACAGGCTGCTGTCCGCAGTATTGAATTGATGGCACTGTTTGCACATGTTGGTATCTGGCACTTCATAGGTGAAATCGAATTGCTGGCCATTATGGGTAGTAGATACATCTAAAAAGGCACCTGCGGCCTTGAATGTGGCTAATTTCCCCTCTTTGTCCCAGACATAGGGCAGTGCCGTCCAGCCGCTGGCGCGACGGATCAGCAGGCGGGTTTCCAGCATGGTTTCGTTGTCAAAGCCCCGGAACGCTGTGGAGGCAGGCAGTGAGAATGTTTTGGTGATTACCGTGCCAACCGGGAAATCAAACGCCTCATTCTCTGAATACTGGGCTTGCTCGCCTTCAGGCACGAAGACAAACCGGTATTTGCTGGTGTAATCACTAAACAGTGCCGTAGATAAATCGTAAGGGATGCCTCCGGCGGCTGGCTCGGCTGTCGGGTTGCTATGATCTGCGAACAACCGGTAGCTGCTGAGGTATTCACAGTTTTTCGACATTAAGGCTTCGTGGTTAATGCCCTCGCCACTTTGGCCGCAAACGCCGCTTTCTTGCGGTATGGCCGGGGCTTCCGGGGCTTTGGCGTTGTTGTCATCACTGCTGCTCCCTCCGCATGCCGTCAGTAATACAGAGCTGGCAAGGGCAAGAGTGGCGAGCAGGCCACTGGAATGGGTTTTGATCATCGCTGTACTCCTAGGACTCCCGGTATCGACCGGGAGTCTTATCAGGAAGGTTTTATTCTTTTTACAGCGCGCAGGCTGCGAGGTTTTGGTCGTCGGCTTCACAACCGTAAGCGGTGCCGTTGATGGTTGCCGTTGCTGGGGTCAGCCTGGTTGGTAGCTCAGCACACGCCATCAGAGTTGTCTGGGTAGGCTCGAACAAGAAATCCGGCATCCCGTTGATGGCACTG
The DNA here is from genome assembly GCA_052089485.1 of Marinobacter sp. Taxonomy (GTDB): domain Bacteria; phylum Pseudomonadota; class Gammaproteobacteria; order Pseudomonadales; family Oleiphilaceae; genus Marinobacter. The sequence goes on from JBQCZX010000094.1 coordinate 1,691, forward strand.
CCGTCACCTCCAGCATCAAAGACGATACCGTGGCTGACGTTGCCGTTATCCCTCGCGCAGATCGCATCTTCAGTGCTGAAGGGTGACCCCGCAGTCGTGGGGTCCACACCGATGTTTGCGATCAGTTCACCCAGGCCGTCGTAGAGGATGGCAGGGAAGGCTTCATAGTTGCCCATGTACCCCATAATAATATCGTCGATCAGCTCGCCCGTTGGGTTGTAGCTTGAATTGGTGATGTCATTGTTATGGATGGATACATTGCGGGGAACTGGTTTCCAGCCGTCATCGATGACGGCTGTATACGTGGGGTTCATGTATGACAACTCCTCATCGGCAATGTAATAGCTGGTTGTTACCACCGATGTGGTTTTGTGGTCTGTAATGCGGTTGTTATAAACCTCAACATCGCTGGCTGATAGAAGGATTACGCCGGTTCCCGGCGGAACAATATGTACGCCACCCAAGAACGTGCCGGCATTGGCGAAGTTTTTCGTGTTGTTATCGATAACGTCGTTGTCAAAAACACGCACGTTTTTGCCGTAGAGGTGGTTGCCGATAGGCAGGTCAAACACCAGAATGCCGCCGGTATTCTTCTTCGCAAGGTTTCCGTACACGTCTGCGTTGACCGAGTTTTCAATTTCAATGCCTGCCACGTTCTCCAGGGCGACGTTGTTTCGCACCACAATATTGCTGGACTGGCCAACGTAGATACCCGCATCCGCAGAACCGCGCACAAAGGTGTCTTCAATGAGGATGTTTTGGCACTCAACGGGGTACAGGCCGTAGGCGCCGTTCTCTTGATTCAGTTCACCGTCCCACACAGTTGCCACCGACCGCAGTATCACACCGTCTGTGTTTTTCAGTTTGATGGCGTTGGCAGCAGCCTCGTATACGCCAAGGTCGGTGATGGTGACGTCTTTACCGTTCTGGACAAAAATACCATCCCCACCCGTCGCGTTTTCAAAGTCCAGAATGGTCTCTTCCATTCCGTAGCCGGTGATGGTGATGTTGTTGATGGGTGTACCCGTACCGGCAGAGTCGCCATCGAAGGTCAGGGTACCCTGAATGTCAAACCGACCCTTTGGGAAAACAATAACATCGCCTGGTTTGGCGTTTATGAAAGCTTCTTTGGCGGCCGTTGTCAGGTTATCCGCCGGCAGCATGATGGCCCCTTCGGGGAAGCGGTTGTCTGCAACGGGTTTTTCATCACTGTCACTGCTGCTGCTTCCGCAGCCGGCGAGCAAGATAACAGGGAAGAGAGCTATAAGCAGGAATGGCTTTTTGTTGAGTGTTTTTGTCGGCATAACGACTCCGGAAGCTGATTATTTTGTTGTTATGTATTCGCCGGCGCCAGGTTTTGCATAGCAATTCCGGCTTGCACGTCTTAAACACTAGGCGGGAACAAAAGAAACCACGAGAACTATCAGTGAGCATAACCGGTGAGGGTGTGTGCAAAACATGAGATACGTTCTGGCACAGGGGTTGTAGGGCGTTATTGAGAGGCAAGAGGGGACTTTGCAAATAGTGAAATTGTAGAAATTAGCCAGTAGGCTTCCGCAGCTTAGTAAACGCTTATCGCCTATGATTGGGCTACGTTGAGACAGGGGTTTGCAATTATTCCGTGGAATTGGCGTAAAAGTTTCTTGAATCAGCCGCAATAGTTGCCTTCATGGGGGCGGGTTGGGTATAAAGGCCGCCGCATATCTCTAATTCTCTGAAAAACGGATACTTTTCATGACGGAATCTAAAAAAGCCATGAAGTCGACGGTACTTCTCCCGGTTTTTGTTCCCGCGGTGGCCGTTACCGTATTGCTGGTTACGGGTGCAATTAGCAGCCCTGAGCTCGCGGGTGGGCTGTTCAACAGTACCCTTGAATGGATAACGCAAACGTTTGGCTGGTTTTACATGCTGGCGGTGGCGATTTTTCTGGTGTTCATGGTCGCTGTTGGTGCCTCCAGCTGGGGCAATATCAAGCTGGGCCCCGACCATGCCGAGCCGCAATACAACTTCCTTGAGTGGTTTGCCATGCTGTTTTCAGCGGGCTATGGCATAGCGCTGCTGTTTTTTGGTGTTGCAGAACCCATACTGCACTTTGCCTCGCCCCCGGCTGGTGCTGCAGAAACGGTTGATGCGGCAAAGCAGGCCATGCAAATAGCCTTCTTCCACTGGGGCTTCCATATTTGGGGCATCTACGGCTTGGTCGGCCTCGTGTTGGCGTATTTCTCATTTCGTCATGGTTTGCCGTTGTCGATACGCTCGGCTTTGTACCCGCTCATTGGCGACAAAATCTACGGGCCGATTGGTCACGCGGTGGATGTGTTCGCCATATTGGGCACCTTGTTTGGTATCGCCACCACCTTGGGGTTATCCGTTGTTCAGATCAACGCCGGGATAAACTACCTATGGCCGCAAATCCCCGTTGATATCACCGTGCAGATCATCGCGATTGCACTGATCACGGCGGCCGCGACCGTGTCTGTCGTGGCGGGTATGGACAAGGGCGTTAAGCGACTGTCTATTATGAACATGGTGCTGGCCATTGGCTTGATGAGCTTTGTGTTCATGGTGGGGCCTACGATCCACATACTTGAGAGCTTTCTGCAAAATACCGGTAGCTACATGAACGGTATTATAGAGCGCACGTTCAACCTGCAGGCCTACACACGCAGCGACTGGATTGGCAACTGGACCCTGTTTATCTTCGGCTGGACAATTGCCTGGGCTCCGTTTGTGGGTATGTTTATTGCTAAAATCAGCCGCGGGCGCACCATTCGCCAGTTTGTGTTTGGGGTGATGCTGGTACCTTCGGTGTTTACCTTTTTATGGTTCTCGGTATTTGGCGACACAGCGCTGAACCTCATTATGAATGAGGGACTGACCACGCTGATTGGTGATGTGCAAAATGATCAGGCCGTCGCCCTGTTCAAGTTACTTGATGCGTTGCCAGGTTCGTTTTTTATCTCTGTACTGACGGTACTGCTGATCATTACCTTCTTTGTAACCTCTTCGGACTCCGGCTCGCTGGTTATTGATGCGCTGGCCTCGGGCGGGGTGATTGATACGCCCGTTTGGCAGCGGGTGTTCTGGGCCGTACTTGAAGGTGTGTTGGCCTCTGCACTGTTGTTTGGGGGTGGCCTAAAAGCATTGCAGGCAATGACCGTTACCAGCGCCTTGCCATTCGCCATCATTATGTTGGTTGCCATGGTTGGGCTGTGGCGAGCACTGAAGATTGAAGGCTATCGTGAAAGCAGCTTGCAGGGGCGTTCGATGAACAGCCCTCAGTTGAATACCTCCCAGTGGAAGCAACGACTGGCGGCCATTGTTGATTTTCCCGATCGCATTAAAGTGAGCAGTTTTATTAAGAATAGAGTAGTGATCAGTATGCGGCGGGTCGAGGTTGAACTACGAAGTCGCGGCTGGGATGCTTCCGTGGAATTTGACAGTGAAATCTGTCGTGCGCATCTGCAGGTAACCCGGGAAGATCTTGCCGAGTTCTCCTATGACATTCGTCTGACCGAGCATGAGGCTCCCGGGTTTCACGACGTAGAATCAAATCAGGACCCTGAGGCACCAGAATCCTATTATCGTGCAGAGGTGTATATGCGCAGTGGTGGCCAGGCATACGATATCTATGGCTACGATCAAAACGATATCATCAAGGATATTCTTGATCGGTTTGAGAACCACCTGCACTTTCTCGATATCTCGCCTGGTACGCTGCCATGGGACATGGCGGAGCACGACGAAATGCTGAGCACTGCTCCGGAGGAATCAGAGACGGAAAAGGCTGATTGATCGGAGGTGTGTTCCACACCTCTCATCGTCACAGGGCTCTGATCTTTAAGCCCCCTTCAGCACTGGCGGCCTTGTGCCGCCAGTGCTATCCGTTTCTTTTGTCAAAGCCTTGAGTGCAGGCCAGGACAGTCCTCTGCGGGTTGGCTTTGCAGGGATGCTGCCAGCAACCAGGTTCAGAAGCTCCGCGGAAATGGAGACCGCAACCTCCATTGGCCGTTTGCCGGGAACGTCGCTGCGGCCGACCGGGCACCTTATCCGGGCGATGTCTGCTTCGCTGTAGCCTCGGTGGTCAAGCCGCTGGCGGAAACGATCTGCTTTGGTTTGCGAGCCAATCAGTCCGATGGATAGCACATTATCCTGCTTCAGTAAGGTTTCGCACAGAGCAAAATCCAGCGCATGGCTGTGGGTCAGAATCAGCACGTGGCTATTACCGCACAGGTCGGGGGCATCTCCGGCCGGATCGTCTGTGCAGTGCACTGTTGTGTTACCGGGCACTTTGTCCGGAAAGCAGTCACTTCGGGAATCAATCCAGGATACCCGCCAGGGCAGTTCGCCCACAATGCTCATCAGCGATTGGCTAACATGGCCTGCGCCGAAAACCACAAGGTGAGCATCGCCGCCACCCTGTGCTTCAAGCAGCACAGCCACGCTGCCACCACAGCACTGACCAAGGCTGGCCCCCAAAGGAAAGTGAGCCAACTCGTAGGTGTAATCGTGGTTTGCCAGGCGTTCCCTGGCCTGAGCGATCACCCGATATTCCAGGTGACCGCCGCCAATGGTGTCGTAACTGTGCTCTGCGGTAACCACCATTTTACTGGCCGGCTCCCGGGGTACGGAGCCAGCTACGCCAAGCACGGTGACCAGTACATAGGGCTGGCCACGGCGTTCACAGTCGGCAACCGCCTGCACCCACGTCAAATGTTCGCCCATGCCCTACGCCTCCTGGCTTGTCTTATTTTCAGACGTCGCCGATTGTGTGGCGGCCCAGTCCTTGGTCGCTGTAATGGCACCGAGAACCCGCTCGGGTGTAGCCGGTGTATCCAGTGGAGGGCTGTACCTATAGTCGCCCAAGCTTGCAATGGCGTCACGCAAAGCGGACCAAACCGACATCGCCAACATAAGCGGTGGCTCACCTACAGCTTTCGACCGGAAAACGGTAGCCTCCGGATTGGGGCTGCTGGCCAGTAGTTCTACTCTGAAATCCGGTGGTGTATCGGATACAGCTGGAATTTTGTAGGTCGCCGGACCATTAGAAAGCAACCTGCCATCCTCGTTGTATACCAATTCTTCGGTGGTCAGCCAGCCCATGCCCTGTATAAAACCACCTTCTATCTGGCCTATGTCTATCGCTGGGTTAAGGGATTGCCCAGCATCGTGGAGAATGTCCACGCGCAAGGCTTTGTATTCGCCCGTTAGCGTATCTACGACAACCTCTGAGCAGGCTACGCCGTTGGCAAAATACAAAAAGGGCCGGCCTTTTCCGGTGGCCCGGTCATAATAAATTTTGGGCGTGCTGTAGAACCCGTTTGAGGACAGCGAAACTCGCCCAATATAGGCCTGCTGAATCAGGTCTGCCCAGTCGATGCTCTGGTCGCCAACACGCACTGTGTTGTTCTCAAAGACGACGGACTCAGCACTAACCCCGTGTGCCTCTGCGGCGAACTCCACCAGGCGCTGTTTGATTTTTTCACAGGCATCCAATGCCGCCATGCCGTTCAGGTCGGTGCCGGATGACGCCGCCGTTGGTGACGTGTTAGGCACTTTGTCGGTGCGCGTGGCGGAGACCTTTACCCGATCCAGGTCCACCTGGAATGCGGCAGCAACAACTTGGGCAATTTTGATGAAAAGGCCCTGGCCCATCTCGGTGCCGCCGTGGTTCAGGTGTATGCTGCCATCGGTGTAAATGTGTACCAGCGCGCCAGCCTGGTTCAGATGTTGTGCGGTAAATGAAATGCCGAACTTTACCGGCGTTAACGACAGCCCGCGCTTCAGGATCGGGCTGGTTTTATTGAACTCGGTGATTTCAGCACGGCGCTTGCGATAGTCTGAGCTGGCTTCAAGCTTATCTACCATCTCTGGCAACAGGTGTTGCTCGATTTTTTGGCCGTAGTGAGTTGTGTCCCGACCTGGGCCGTAGAGGTTTCTCTTACGAACATCCAGAGGATCCATCCCAAGATGACGGGCAATATCGTCCATGGCGAGCTCAATAACCATCATGCCCTGTGGCCCACCGAAACCTCGGAAGGCTGTGTTAGACACCGTATGGGTTTTGCAGCGATGGCCAACCACCCGTGCTTCGCCAAGGCTGTATCCGTTGTCGGAATGGAACATGGCGCGGTCTACAATGGCGTCTGACAGGTCGGGCGAAAAGCCGCAGCGCCCGGCGACCATAATGTCTGATCCCTGCAGCACACCCTGCTCGTCAAAGCCGATATCGTAGGTGTTGTAGAAGTCGTGGCGCTTGCCGGTTTGTACCATGTCGTCGTAACGGGCCATACGATATTTGATTGCTTTGCCTGTTTTTCTGGCAAGCAGTGCAGAAATGCAGGCCAGGGGGGCGGCCTGGGTTTCTTTACCGCCGAATCCGCCGCCCATGCGTCTTACTTCTACCTGGACTTCATGAATGGGAAGACCAAGTACTTCAGCAACCAGCTTCTGCACTTCTGAGGGGTGCTGGCTGGACGTGTGCACGAACACGCCTGCGTCTTCTGTGGGTTCAACCAGGCAGGCCTGACCTTCCAGGTAGAAATGCTCCTGTCCGCCAACAAGCATTTCGGCTTGCAGGCGGTGCGGTGCGTTGGCAATTGCGCTGTCTGGGTCGCCCCGTAGTTGAGTATGATCCGGGCGTACAAACAGTTTTCGTTCCAGTGCTTGCTTGGCAGTTAGCGCCGTAGGCAGTGGCTCATAACTGACTTTTGCCAGCCGGGCGGCTTGTCTGGCTGCCCGGTGACTGGTTGCTGCAACTGCAAACAAGGGCTGGCCCACGTATTCAACCAAATCATCCGTCAGAACCGGGTCGCCGGGAAAAACCGGCCCTATGTCGGTATGGCCTGGCACATCTTTAACCGTCATTACCGCAACAACGCCGGGATAGGCCCGAACGGCTTCAAGGTCCATGGCGGTAATGCGGGCGTGCGCCTGTGCGCTCTGGCCCACGGCTGCGTGCAGCAGGCCCTCTGGCTCGGGAAGATCGTCAATATAGCGCGCCAGGCCAGAAACATGTTTCCATGCGCTGTCGTGATAAGCCCGGGTACCTGTGAGGCCCGATGCTGTGTTTGAAGGTCTGGGAGTGTTGATCGGTAGTTTACGCATAGTCAGTCACCGTGAGCGGCTGGCGGGTTTGAGTTGCGTCTTGAGTGCTTTCCAGAAACGCGCGCTGTAACAAATTACCAGCTACCTGAAGACGGTAGGCTGAAGAAGCTCGGACATCCGACATGGGCTCAAACTCCTTCTCCATTGCTGCTATGGCATTGGAAACCGCCGTTTGGTTCCATGTTTTGCCTTTAAGCTGGGCCTCTGCACCTGTGGCGCGTTTGGGTATGGCCGCCATGCCGCCATAGGCCAAGCGACAGTCGGTAATTTGTTCGCCGTTGCGCTTGAGCCAAAGTACGGCCAACACGGCGGAAATGTCGTCATCAATACGCTTGGAAATCTTGTAAATAAACAACTGCTCATCCGATTGCGGCGCCGGAATCCAAACGCCACGAATAAACTCGCCGGCTTTGAGCGCGGTCTTTTTATAATCCAGGAAAAATTCCTGTACGGGCAGTCGCCGTGTGCCTTCTGCGCTGTCCAGGTCCAGTATGGCCCCCAGGGCGATCAAAGTGGGGGGCATGTCGCCGATAGGCGAGGCGTTACCGACATTACCACCGACGGTGCCGCGGTTTCGTATCTGAAGCGAACCCAGCCGTTCCAGCATCGGTCCGAAATGGGGCCAGCGCTGTTCCAGTTTGTGGAACATGGAGGTGTAGGTGGCGCCGGCTCCAATGTAAATGCCGTCGTCGCTTTCCCGGATTTCCTGAAGCTCGGCAATGCCACCAAGCCCGACAATATGCTTGAGGTCTTTCAGCTGCTGGGTGATTTCCAGGGACAGGTCTGTGCCGCCGGCAACCATGCGAGCCTCAGGTGATTGCTGCAGTATCTCCCGCAGCGCCTCCAGTGTGGCAGGGGCGTCGAAGCGGGCGCCTTGTGTGTCAGACAGGCTGCCGCTGGTGCCTTGTAGCTGCTTGAGCTCGGCGAGCATTTCCGGAGCCTGAAGCCAGGCTGCGCCGGCCGCGGCTGCTGGGCCGCTGAGTGCGCCGCCCTGGCTCTGGGTGTTGGTATCGCCTTGGCTACCATTTTTGGTGCCCGGGTTCCAGGTTTGTACACTGGCCCGGCGACCGGCTTCTACGATGGGGCGATAACCGGTGCAGCGGCAAAGGTTGCCCGACAAGGCTTCGAGCAGTTCGTTGTTGCTGGTGCTCGCGCCCGCCGCCGCTTTCTCTGTATGCAGGGCGAACAGCGACATGATGATGCCGGGTGTGCAATAGCCGCACTGGGCGCCGTGGCAGTCAATCATCTCTTTCTGCACTGGGTGGCCTGGTTCCTCCTGCAGCGCCTCGACGGTAACCAGGTGTTTGCCGTGCAGGCTGCCCACGGGCGCGATACAGCTGTTAACGCTGTCGTACCGCAGTTGTCCCGAGCGGTTGTCGTCAGGTGTGCCAATGGCAACTGTGCAGGCTCCACAGTCACCCGAGGCGCAGCCCTCTTTGGTGCCCGGCAGGCGTTTGCTCATGCGAAGCCAGTCAAGGATGCTGAGGTTCGGGTCGGCTTGGTCGAGCGTTTGTTGTTGGCTGTTCAAGTAGAATTCGATCACAAAGTTCCCCGCGAATGGTTAAGTTATTGTTTATTGATGCCATCCCAGAGTTTTTACCCTGCTGGGTTGAAAATTCCATTTAGGCTATTTCTCGTTTTACATATTCCTGACCAGATAGTCTAGTTTTTTGTGCAAGGAAATAAGAGCGAATTTTGCATTATTCGGGGGTGGTTCATTTCTTTGAATGCTTTCGAAATATCGGTTATCTTCGCCCATTGTTCCGCAATGTGTAACGGCGTTATGACCGATCAAATCAAATCCGAGCTTTCCGAAAAACGTCAGTCGCCTCTCCCATCTGGGCAAAAAAAGGGCAGGGTGCGTACCGGTCGCATTCGCGAGCGTAACCGTGAACAGATTCTTGCGGCGGCCGAGAAAGAGTTTGCCCACAACGGGTTTGGCGCGACCACGGTTCAGAAAATCGCGGATAGGGCCGGGCTACCGAAGTCCAACGTGCTTTATTATTTCAGCAATAAAAAACGCATGTATTACGCCTTGATGGACGACATCATGGGGCGCTGGAACAATGTTTTCTCCAAAGTCACGCCGGAGGACGACCCGGCTACGACATTGGCCGGTTTTATCCATGTAAAAATGGAAATGTCCCGGACTCATCCGCTGGCTTCTCGGTTGTTTGCCATGGAAATCATTCAGGGCGCTCCCGTTTTGAAAGAGTACCTGGCTACCACCATGAAAGATTGGGTTCGGGAGCGGGCAACTGTTATTCAGCAGTGGATTGATACGGGTCGTATGGGGAATGTTGATCCGGTTCAGCTGATTCTTCTGATTTGGTCTTCGACTCAGCATTACGCCGATTTTCAGGTTCAAATTCTGGCCATTGAAGATAAAGGCACCTATACCAAAAAGGACTTCGAGCATGCGGCGGAGTTCCTGACTCAAGTCATTCTTCGTGGTTGTGGGCTTGAGGTTCCCGAGTAGTATTTTCCTGACTTATTGGTCAGCTTATCGTTGACCGGCACTCTCAACCCGTTTAAATTGCCGTTGCAGTCAATCGCCAAACGTCGCAGAAAAATAAACGAGAGTGATCATGTCCCAATGCAAAGCCTACCGGGCTTCTATTCTTCACAGTATTGCAAACCCCTACGACGTAGGTGCAGAAAACTCCTATGAATATTTCGAGGACGGCCTGCTCGTAGTCGAAAGCGGGGCTGTTGTCAGTGTTGGAGATGCAGAGGGTCTGCTGCCCTCTCTTCCGGCAGACGTTGAGGTTATCCATTATCAGGACGCATTGATAACCCCGGGGTTTATCGACACCCACATCCACTACCCCCAGACCGGAATGGTTGGCTCATACGGAGCCCAGTTGCTGGATTGGTTGGAAATGTATGTATTCCCATGCGAGGGGAAATTTGGCGACGCTGATATTGCCAGTGCCCAGACTGACATGTTCCTGCAGGAATTACTGCGCAATGGCACCACCACCGCTCTGGTGTTCGGGACGGTTCACAAAGAGTCTGTCGATGCATTTTTTGAACAGGCCTCAAAGCTTAACCTGCGGATGATTGCCGGCAAGGTGTTGATGGACCGCAATGCGCCGGAGTATCTGTTGGACACCGCAGATACCGGCTACGCAGACAGCAAGGAATTAATCGAGCGCTGGCACGGCAAAGGGCGTCTGTCTTATGCGGTAACACCCAGGTTTGCACCAACAAGCAGCCCGGAGCAACTGGAGCTTGCCGGCAAGCTCTTTAACGAGTTTCCGGATTTGTATATGCACACGCACATTTCCGAGAACAAAAAGGAAATTGAGTGGGTTAGCGAGCTATTTCCGGAGCGGAGCGGCTACCTTGATGTGTATGATCACCATGGATTAATTGGCGAAAGGGCGGTATTTGCCCACGGTGTTCATCTGCATGACGATGAGTGCAAACGGTTGAGTGATACTGGCTCTGCCGTGGCGTTTTGCCCGACATCAAACCTGTTTCTGGGGAGCGGGCTTCTGGACCTGGAACGCCTGGAAAAACAGGGTGTACGGGTTGGGCTGGGTACAGATATCGGCGGCGGCACCAGTTTTTCTCAGCTTCAAAGCCTGAATGAAGCTTACAAGGTACTGCAATTGCAAGGGCAGAAGCTGGATCCTTTCAAAGCGTTGTATCTTGCGACGCTGGGCGGCGCAAAATCTCTTTATCTTGATGAAAAAATTGGTAATTTTGAGCAAGGTAAAGAGGCAGATTTTATTGTACTCGACTATAATGCTACGCCGTTGATCAGCTATCGCTTGAGTCGTGCCAGCAGTCTTCAGGAAAAACTGTTTGCACTCATCATGCTTGGTGATGACAGGGCCGTGAAGGAAACATTCAGTGCTGGCAAGTCGTTGCATCAGAAGAAGTTTTCAAAATCTTAAAAAAAAGCAAATCAGTGATTGTAATTATTGTATACAAAGCCATAATCGTGATTGCTGGTCCTGACTTTATGGTCAAGAAATAGACCGGCTCAATCATTCGTCGCCTTCCCCAAGAGTTCTGCTCTAGGTGATAGAAAACAAAAAATATGAGGGAAATCTTATGGCAAACGCTGAGCAGGAAAGTTCACGTGTAGAGCCGGCGAACACAGGGTTGCTGGAAAGACTTTTCAAAATCGAACAACACGGGAGTTCAGTCAAGACCGAATTGGTTGCAGGCCTGACCACGTTCGTAACCATGGCCTACATTATCTTTGTGAACCCCTCGATTATGGCTGACGCTGGCCTGGATTACGGTGCCGCATTTGTTGCTACCTGTATTGGCGCTGCCCTGGGTTGCTTCCTTATGGGGCTATATGCCAACTGGCCGGTGGGTTTGGCTCCCGGTATGGGCCTGAACGCCTTCTTTACCTACACCGTTGTTGGCGATATGGGCTATGCCTGGGAAATTGCACTGGGTGCAGTATTCCTGTCTGGCATTCTTTTCATGATTATGAGCTTGTCCAGGATTCGTGAATGGTTGCTCGATAGCATACCCATGAGTCTCAGGTACGCCATGGGTGCCGGGGTTGGTTTGTTCCTCGGGATTATTGGTCTCAAGTCAGCCGGTATCGTTGTTGCCAGTCCGGCAACTCTGCTTACTATTGGCTCCTTTACCGAGCCTGCCGCACTGCTTGGAGGCATCTGTTTCCTGATGATTGCCGTGCTCAGTTATCGTAATGTTTTTGGCGCTATTTTGCTGAGTATTCTGACGGTTACCGCGATTGGCTGGGGCCTCGGAATTGTTGAGTATGGTGGTTTGGTATCTGCGCCACCAAGCCTTGCGCCTACCTTTATGGCCCTGGACATAGCTGGCGCGTTCCAGGTGAGCATGATCAGCGTTATTCTGGCGTTTCTATTTGTGAACATATTCGATACCGCCGGAACTTTAATGGGTGTGGCTCATCGTGCCCATCTGATTGATGAGGACGGCAAAATCGAAAACCTTCCTCGTGCCCTAAAAGCAGACAGCACGTCCAGTGTCGTTGGCTCGTTCGTGGGTTGTACGCCAGTCACCAGTTACGTAGAGAGTGCCTCTGGGGTTGCTGCGGGTGGTCGTACCGGCCTGACCGCAGTAACTGTGGGCGTTTTGTTCTGCCTGGCCGTGTTCTTCGCGCCGTTAGCTGGAATGATCCCTGCCTATGCGACTGCAGGTGCCTTGATTTATGTAGCCATGCTGATGATGAGTGGCCTGGCCAATATCGAGTGGGACGATCTCAGTGACACCATTCCGGCCATTATGACCGTGATCATGATGCCGCTGACCTACTCAATCACCAACGGTATTGCGATTGGCTTCATAACCTATGGCGTGATGAAGCTGTTTACCGGCCAGTATAAAGAAGTCTCGCTCAGCATGTATGTGCTGTGTGCGATCTTTATTGCCAATTTTGCTTTCATGTAAACAGCCGGGCTAAAGACCGGCGTTAACTTGCCTAAAACTATAACAAGACAGGAAGTGCTATGAGGTTACTAAAAAAATCCTTGGTTGTGGCTTGCGCCTGCACGGCGTTCGCCTCTTCGAACACTTACGCAGAAAAATTCTACGGCGACTCCAGTATTTCGCTTCTATACAGCGATCATTACGAAGTCTTTGGTGGCGACCGCGAGACGGCAACGGTGTTTACCTTTGAAAATGCGACAGGGCACAACTGGGGAGATACCTTTCTCTTCTTTGATCGCTCTCGAATTCATGGCTCTTCTTCAAGCGATGACAGCATTTATGGCGAGTTCGCGCCCAATCTGAGCTTGAGCTGGCTAACTGGCCAGGATCTGAGTTTTGGCCCGATTAAGGATATCCGGCTGTCTGGTCAGTATGAATACGGAGGCGGAGATGCAAACAATAACAACCTTATGTACGGCGTAGGGCTGAGTTGGGGCATACCTGGGCTGGTCTACTTCAATACCAACGTCTACTACGTTGACAACGACACGGCTTTCGATACGAAAGACGATTGGCAGCTCACCGTTACCTGGAAGGCGCCGGTTGAAATAGGTACTACACTGGTTGTGTTCGACGGTTTCATGGATTACTCATCAGCCGTGGGTGGCGATCACGAAGCTGATCTTCACTTTAACCCGCAGCTCAAGCTGGATATTGGTAATTATGTGGGCAACCCGGGTGTGCTATTGGCTGGTATAGAGTATTCGTATTGGCGCAATAAGTTTGGTAACAAGGCTTTTGATACCGAAAACGCAGTCAGCGCGCTCGTTAAATACCACTTCTAAAGCACACCAGAGCCCTGCCAGAAGTCGCTGGCGGGGCGCCTCTCATTGTTTTCCTCCCCCCCCCCCTGTGGTGTTGGGTGGTGAGGGTGGGGCGATGCGGGGGTGGGAGCGGGGTGTTGCTTAGTGGTTGTTATAGTGTATTCTGGGTTGTGCTTGGGGG
>JBQCZX010000095.1:0-14996 GCA_052089485.1 Marinobacter sp.
TCTTACACCCTGACCTTCGGGTCGTTTGAGATTAAATTAATAGAAGGACACTAAACATGTAGATCTCGAGGCAGAGTGCCGACGGACGCGGGTTCAATTCCCGCCGTCTCCACCAACCAAGAGTTTCAAGGGGTCCAGCGAGATCTACTGAAACGCCCTAAAGCCCCGGAAACGGGGCTTTTTTATGCCTGTCACATCCATATTTATCCATTGGCATCCACGCTAACTTGTGGGTAACATTGTGGGTAACAGCACCTTTTCAGAAGTCGTTACCCACAAACTGGACAGTCATGGCCCGCCCACGCGACAAACTCACTGCCACTGAAGTCAAAAATGCCAAGGGTTCCGGGAAGATACGGAAGTTGGCGGATGGAGGCGGCCTGACGCTGGTTATCAAGGGTGAGTCCAAATATTGGTGGTTTAGGTATCGTTTTGCGGGTAACGAGAAGACGTTATCGCTTGGCAGTTACCCACAAGTGACTCTCGCAGCTGCTCGCAAGGCCCGCGATGAAGCCAAGGCATTACTCCAGCAGAAAACCGACCCCAGTGCTCATAGGCGGCTGGAGTCCACACAGCGGGTATCGGACGGCGAGAATACCTTCCGTACGCTCTGCGAGGACTGGTACAAGCAGAAGCACTCCGTTGAAGTGACGGAGGCGCATGCAGTCCGGAACTGGAGAAGACTGGAGATCTACACATTTCCTCTGCTGGCCAGGCGCCCTATCCGTTCCATTCTGCCCGCAGATGTCCTGCAGGTCCTGGATGCCATTGTCAAAAAAGGCAACACAGAGACCGCTCACAGGGTCAAAACCCTTATCAGCCTTGTGTTCCGGTATGCAGTTGCAACATCGAGGGTCGACTCCGACGTTACCCGCGATCTGACCGGCTACTTACCCAACACACAGGTGAAGCACCAGCACGCACTGGTTCGCCCTGATGAGGTCTCGCAGCTACTGAAAGATATCCATGTCTACCAAGGGCACTTTGCAACCTCAGCCGCCTTGAAGCTTTCGCCGCTGGTATTTACCCGTCCTGGTGATACTAGGCAGATGCTCTGGGAACAGATCGATTTTGACAAGGCGCAGTGGGAGCTACCATCGACAAAGAACGGCGCACCCTTGATTGTCCCCCTGTCACATCAGGCAGTCGCCATACTCAGGGAAGCAGAGCCAGTTACAAGGCACCGCAGTCGTTATGTATTCCCCAATGCGCGGGATGCAAAACGACCCATGAGTAACGTCGCTATCAAAGCGGCGCTGGACCGGATGGGGTACGGAGGAAAAATGACAGCTCACGGCTTTCGGGCTATGGCCCGGACACTATTACAGGAGGAACTCAAATACCCCGTTCACCTGATTGAAATGCAATTAGCACACCGCGTAGCCGACATGCACGGACGGGCCTACAACCGCACCGAATTCATTGATGACCGGCGAGAAATGATGCAGGTTTGGGCAGATTACCTTGACGACCTAATAAAGAACACTAATTAATATTTCCTTTCCCTTTCCCTTTCCTCGGCTACAAGAGCATCAATTAACTCACCCATTTTCAACCCCCTAATTTCGGCGAGCTCCTTTATATGCTCCTTTGTAGACAAATCAACATTAAGATTGCATTGTACCTTTTCAGCGTTTTCCTTTTTCTTTTTCCGATTCCATTTCGCCTTAATGTCACTCAGGTATAACGTTTTAAATTTTAACGGGTAATTCGATCTATCTAATGCATTGACAAAAAGAAGGTAGCGGCCTTCATTGTCGATAGGGAATTGCAAACGATAGGATATATACGACGAAAGATCACTTCTCTTAATCTCATCTACCAACCACCTGCACTGATCATTATCTTTCATATCGATCCAATCCAGGAAAGGATCGACATCAAGCAATAACGACCACATCTGGCGCAGACTAGCCATCACTTCCTTTTTAATCTGAATTGATAATTCACTTAAATCAAAGGCCAGCTTTATCCGCTCGTGCAACTTCAAAATTGATTCGTCGAAACTTGTCACAGCAAGCGTCACTGAAAAATGATTATTAAAAAGAATTTCAATAAGCCATTCCATCAACCGCTTATTCTTATAATCGATCCAATTAAACTCAGAGTCATCCAACCTCTTCGAAAAGCATTCGTCGCGGTAAGCGCGCAAGCTACCAACCGTCTCACTCTCTGCAATACTGTCAATTAAGTGATTAGCTCGACTATCAAAATCAACCACTAATTTCTGGTCGAGATCGTAATCTTTCGCTTCAAGCTTGCACCAAAGCCAAAGCATTTCTCTGTTCATAAAACCAGACAGACCAACCGGCCTTCTCTTTTCCCAACTCAATATAAGTGCCACTTCACCACCCTTCCTTGCCACACACCGGACGCCTAAACTAGGGTCAAAAGTACCTCATAAATATTATACTCATAGCAAAAAAATAGCAATTTTTTATGACACACCTAGGTATTTTATAGGTATTAATTTTTGACAATTATTCCCTGAAAGCTCCTAGAACAAGTGGTTCTTTGTATTAGCCTGTTGTATTTCTGACGCTGAAAATTTCTGAATTGAGTTTTACGAGTGACGAAAAGTCAACATAATCCATCTTGCCTCATCTTTTACCTTTCAGGGCTTCAACGTCACGACCTCTCATTCCGTCTTATGGTGGCTGCGCTTTTTCAGAATCCCTGCTTTTAATGTAACCGCGCCCAACCAGGCTCAGGGAACACGTCCAGAATTAATTGAAATTAAACCTCATTACGTTTGCGCTACCCAATTTTTATATACCGGGACAATCTAAATAAGCTTTCAATCTCCCACCAGACGCCATCACCGTCCAACTACATCCATCATTCTCTACACGGTCCCTTCTATGATCTGGACACAAACAACATAGGAGAACAAATCATGCGCATCCTCAGACTCAAAGCCGTAATCGAAAAGACCGGCCTAGCCCGCTCGACCATATATAAGTACGTTGATGCAGGCACCTTCCCTAAACCCATTCCCCTGGGTGGTCGGAGTGTCGGCTGGGTTGACGCGGAGGTCCACGGGTGGATTACAGAAAGAATTGAAAACCGCGATATCCAAAACCACCCGATGAACCGTAATTCTGTTGGTTAACTGCACGCCGGAAATAAGCAGCACCCATCTGAACAATCTTAATATTATTGCAGAGTAAAGCCGCCCTGAAATTCTCATGCTCTATCGAGCAAACTTAACCTAACATTCAGGGCGCATCGGCAAACTAGATGTAGGTTTTAAATAGTATTTACTTACCGGCATCAATACATCTATCTCATCGCTATATCACAACCAATTTAATAACTAGATCAGATATCTATAGGAAGCCTACCCATCAAACAGGTTACCTAGGGATCACTGTGTCTGGTAATTGACTAACAGGGAAACAATCATGACTGACACACCTTACCTCTACAGACATTCTTCCGACCCAAACCTCTGGATTTACGATGGTAACTACTACAACGGAATGCCTCTGATTTGGCAGCAAGGCCCTTTTATTTACAATTATCTTCAACGCATTGATGAAACGATTCAGGGAGCGCTTCAGGATCATTCCAGCATAATGGCCGTCAGAGTCGAACTCAGACTTCCTTTCCAGTTCAACTGGGTGGCTCAGCCAGATTTGCGACCTGTGTTCAGCAAGTTTACCTCCTCATTGAAGGCCAAAATAAAAGCAAGAGAGGCACGCACACTAAGAGATGGAAAAAGATTTCATCCGACTAAACTTCACTTCATTTGGACTAGAGAATTTGGAAAGAATGGCAAGCCGCACTACCACTGCGCTCTCTTCTTCAACAAACAGACTTTCCGTGGATTGGGCGAATTCAGCCCCTACTCAGGAAGCCTCTACGGCATGATCAGCAGCGCTTGGGCAAGTGCGCTAGAAATCGACGAATATCTGCCTGACGGAGCTGTGAGCATCCCTGAAAATGCCATCTACAGGATCAGGAGGGGTGAGCAATACGATGACCTTTTCCGCCGCCTAAGCTACTTCGCCAAGCTCGCCAGCAAGCTATTCGGATCAGGCAGCCACAACTTCGGCACCAGCAGAACTTCGAACATCTGAGAAGGCATTTACCCTTCACCCCTTCTCGTCTCCCCGCTTTACCTAAAAGAGCATCACTAATGAGCAACAAACCAATCCAACCGCCAACGACTACGGAGGTCGCTGCGTACTTCCAAGGAAATAAAGCAACAAACTACCAGGCAAGGATGATTCACGAGTGCGGGCAAAACGTGAAAACGTACCCATTTGAGCGTGCCGTAACCAATCCATACTTGTTGGCCTGTCATCACCGGTTCTGCCCCGACTGCCAAAGAATGCGAGGTCAAAATTGGGCATCAGCACTACGGTCGGCGATTAGCAACGAATTCACGCATACGTCGAAAAGTGACCCACGACTTTTTCCAAACTGGATGGCCATTACACTGGCGGGCGTACCCTGCGCTCCTTTAGATCTCCGAAAACAGCTAGAAACGCTGCTAGAGCAACTATCTATCACCGGTGCACAAGGATTCTGGCGAAACAATGTTAGAACCACGCTGCGGCTTCTGCGACTGGACGTAAATCAAACAAAAGACGGGAGGCCCAGGGTGACACCCGTATTCACATTTTTCATGGGCGTATCGCGACACCTGATTAATTTGCAGGCCCAAGGAAAACTAATTCAGCGAATCAAACGAGACTGGGTTCAGCCTGCAGATCCCGATAGCTGGGCGGGCGTACAATCCTGCGTGATACCCACTGCAACGATACAGGATCGGAATGCTTTGCAAAGCAAGGTCTCAAGGATGATCGAAACTTGCTGCCCCTACGCTGACAATCAGACCTTTTTGTACATCGTTGAGGAGCTAAGAGGTGTGAAGACAGTGGCCGTGTATGGAACTCAACGGAACTTATTCCTGCCCTCGCGCATCTCCCAAGCTGATGACCTTCATTATGAGCGAGAGTATTCCGTGTCCAGGCTTGACCCCCATCCAAGCTACTGAATTCTGGTATGGTATTGCTTCAGCATAAGCTTGGGGGTTATCACCCCAACCCCCAAACTTATCACCCACTAAACAACCTTCTCTGGGCTACCCTTGGGCAGTCACCAGTTAAGAATATCAATAGCATGGAGTGGTCCCCGAGTGAACGCCGAGAACAACAGTCAGATCGCCGCCTTTATCTGGTCCGTGGCCGACCTTCTACGGGGCGATTTCAAGCAGTCTCAATATGGCCGCGTCATTCTCCCTTTCACTCTATTACGGCGCCTGGAGTGCGTGCTGGAGCCTACCAAAGATAAAGTGCTGGATGGCGCCAAGGCCCATGCCGACAAGCCAGACGCCGTGCGTGAGAAACTGCTCCTGCGCGAAGCGGAACAGCCCTTTTTCAATGCCTCGCCGCTGTCACTGGGCTCACTGTCGGACACCCAAACCGCTGACGATCTGATGAGCTATGTGCAGTCCTTCAGCCAGGATGCCCGGGAGATCTTTGAGCATTTCCATTTTGAAGATTTTGTTCAGCAGCTCAGCGCGAACAACCTGCTTTACCAAGTGGTGCAACGCTTCGCCAGCATCGACCTGAACCCCAAACGCATTTCCAACTTCGGCATGGGGTTGATCTTTGAAGAGCTGATTCGCAAGTTCGCCGAAAGCTCCAACGAAACCGCCGGGGAACACTTTACGCCCCGGGACATTGTGCACCTGACCACCTCGCTGGTGCTGACCGGCCAGGAACATAAGCTGCAGCCCAACAGCATTGTTACGATCTACGACCCCACCGCTGGCACGGGCGGCTTCCTCTCCGAAGGGGATGAATACATTCAGCAGGTCAGCGACAAGGTGACCGTCTCCCTGCACGGCCAAGAGCTGAACCCGGAATCCTACGCCATCTGCAAGGCGGACATGTTGATCAAGGGCCAGAAGGTTGAGCAGATCAAACTGGGCAACACCCTCTCCGACGACCAGCTTTACGATCTGAAAGCCGACATCATGCTCAGCAACCCACCGTTCGGGGTGGAATGGAAAAAGGTTCAGAGGCAGGTTACCGACGAGCACAGGTTCAAAGGCTTCGATGGCCGCTTCGGGCCGGGCCTGCCCCGGGTATCCGACGGCTCGCTGCTGTTTCTGCTGCATCTGGTCAGCAAGATGCGCGACCCCCGCGAAGGCGGTTCACGCATTGGCATCATTCTGAACGGCTCACCGCTGTTTACCGGCGGTGCTGGCAGCGGTGAATCCGAAATCCGCCGTTACCTGCTGCAAAGCGATATGGTGGAAGCCATCGTCGCCCTGCCCACAGACATGTTCTACAACACCGGCATCTCCACCTACATCTGGATTCTTTCCAACAAGAAACCTGCCGAGCGCAAAGGCAAGGTTCAGCTAATTGACGCCTCGGACCGGGCATCCAAAATGCGCAAATCCCTGGGCAGCAAACGCCAGCTTGTTAGCCAAGCCGATCAGGATGAGATTGTGCGGCTTTACGGGGAATTTCAGGAAACGGAGAAGAGCAAGATCTTCCCTAACGACGCCTTTGGCTATCGCCGCATAACCGTGGAGCGCCCCTTACGCCTGAACTTCCAGACTTCGGAAGAGCGCATTGCGCGTATCACGGAAGAAAAAGCGATCCAGAAAATGCCGGCGGAAGAGCAGGACAAAATCCTCGCGGCCTGCCGCGCCATGGACAGCGACACTCTCCATCAGAACCGCCCAAAGTTCCAAAAGCTACTGAAAGTCGCGCTGACGGATCACCATGTCTACCCCGGAACACCGCAACTCAAAGCCCTGCTGAATGCACTGAGCGAACGAGACCCGGAAGCGGATGTCTGTGAAAGCAAAGGCAAACCAGAGCCTGACAGCGGCTTGCGGGATAACGAGAACGTGCCATTGGGTGAGTCGGTGTACGATTACTTCCAGCGAGAGGTGATACCCCACGTGCCGGATGCCTGGATTGATGAATCCAAAACGGATGAGCAGGATGACGAGGTGGGTATTGTCGGGTTTGAGATTCCTTTTAACCGGCACTTCTATGTGTTTACGCCGCCACGGCCACTAGACGAAATTGATGCAGATCTCAAGCTGTGCACTGACAGGATCAAAGAGATGATTGAGGGGTTGTCGGCGTGAGCTTTCCTCAATACCCAGAATACAAAGACTCAGGATTGGAGTGGCTTGGTAAGGCACCTACGCATTGGAAGGTACGGAAAGTGTCTTATGATTTTATGGCCGTTAAAGGACCTCGGGGGGCCACCCTTACAAAAGAGTATTGTTCGGCCAACCCTGGCCGTTATCCCGTTTACAGCGGTCAGACAGAAAATGCTGGCGTGCTTGGGTCAATAGACAACTTTGACTTTTCGCTTGGTTCTAATGGTGGCCTTTTGACTACAACCGTTGGCGCAAAAGCCATGTCGCTAACTTTCGTTGTAGGCAATGTTAGCTTGTCTCAGAATTGCATGCTTATCAGACCTCTTTCGAAGGAGGTTTTTATCAAGTTCTACTTTTACCACCTGCAACCATTGTTTCGATTGGAAAGGGGGATGATTCCCGATCACATGCAGCCATCTTTTAGAATGGAGGATCTGTACAGTTTTCATATGGCGCTACCCCCGCTCCAGGAACAAACCCAAATCGCCCGCTTCCTCGACCACGAAACCGCCAAAATCGACACCCTGATCCACGAACAGAAGCGCCTGATCGAACTGCTCAAAGAAAAGCGCCAGGCGGTGATTTCCCATGCGGTGACCAAAGGGCTTGATCCCGATGTGCCGATGAAGGATTCCGGGGTGGAATGGCTTGGGGAGGTGCCGGCGCATTGGGTAGTGAAGCCGCTTAGGTATTTATCACGCTTAATCGATGGCGACAGGAGTTCCGCTTACCCGAGCGAGGACGATTTAGTGGACGAAGGGATTCCTTTTGTTTCATCCAAAAATATAGTTGATTACAAACTAACCAACAAGAATTTAAATTTTATTACGGTAGAGAAATTTAATTCTCTAAGCAGAGGAAAGCTCTGCGATGGTGACCTGGTAATTACCGTGCGAGGCACCATTGGGCACGTCGCGGTATTTTCTGCGGCAATCATCGGAAATGATACTGGGTTTATAAACGCTCAAATGATGATTATCAGGCCAGTGCCAGGGCTAACTGAATATATAAGACTTTGCAGTGAAAGCACTTTTTGGCAGAAGCAATTAGAGGTGGCCGCCTACGGCGCTACTGTTAAGCAGCTCTCTAACTTAATAGTTGGGGGGATTCTAATTGCACTTCCACCAAAAAATAAAATGTCGGCTCTTATTTCTAAAGTTAACGAATTAGAGCAGGAGTTTAATTTACTTATCACGGAAGCCACGCTAGGAACTAAACTTCTCCAAGAACGCCGCTCCGCCCTAATCTCTGCCGCCGTCACCGGCAAGATCGACGTCCGCAACTGGCAGCCACCCGCCGATGAAAGCGCCTTTGAAGAGGTCGCGCACGACGGGCAGGAGGCGGCAGTGTGATTCAGATTGATTTTTACTGAATCACATCCGTAAAAGGTGCACCTATGTCTAAAACCGATACCCGCCTAATGACCGCCCATGTGCCGGTGTCCATGGCGGACTGGAATGCCTGTGCGGATGAACGTGACCAACTGACGCAAGAGGCGCTGGCCAACGTTGACGCGGGGCAAGTAACTGATCACCAGGCGGTGCTGGCCTGGGCCGATAGCCTGGGTTCTGATCAACCACTGTCTGTTCCCCGTTAATGAAGCCTCAAGATAGAGTGACGTGTCAATTAATATCGCCTTGCCTGTAATGACATTAGCAGTACGCCCTGCTACGCTTGGAACTATCAACAGAGGAATCTCATCATGATTTCAGCAAACACTGACCAGCCCAAGCGTGAAACCCTGAACATTCGGATCAAACCCGAAGAGCGCGGTTTGATTGATCGTGCAGCTAAGGCTCGGGGAAAGAACCGCACCGAGTTCGTGCTTGAGGCGGCTCGTATTGCCGCTGAGGAAGCCATTCTGGATCAGGCTGTCATCTCGGTAACGCCGGAAGCGTATCAGGCGTTTCTTGACCAATTGGATCTGCCGCCGAAACCGAATGAGCGGTTGCGCAAAACAATGCAAACCCCGGCACCTTGGGACACGGAATGACGCTATCCGCGCCCACACCCATTGGGCCTGAGCACGATACGGAGAGCTTTGATTCTTCGGAGCCCAGTCTGGACTACTGGCTCAAACGCCGTGCACTGAAGAATCAAGCCAGTGGCGCATCCCGAACCTTTGTGGTGTGTGAGGGCAATCAGGTGAAAGCCTATTACGCCCTGGCGTCCGGTGCCGTGGTTGCAAGCCATACCCCGGGACGCTTCAAGCGGAACATGCCAGACCCGATTCCGGTTGTGGTACTTGGGCGGCTGGCCATTGATCGTTCGCACCAAGGCGCAGGTTTGGGCCGCGCCCTGGTTCGCGACGCTGGATTGCGAGTTATCCAGGCGGCGGATGCCATTGGTATCCGGGGTATGGTGGTTCATACATTGTCGGAGTCGGCTAAAGAGTTTTATCAACGGCTAGGCTTCAACCCGTCGCCGCTCGATCCAATGATGCTGATGGTCACGCTAAGCGATTTAAGAGCCAATGTTTAAGCAACGCCAGATCAGATTTGGCGCACGCCTTTAGGGAGCAGTCATGGCAGACAGCCGCGAAAGAGTATTCCAGAACGACATCATGGCCGCCCTTGAAAGCCAGGGCTGGTTAATCGGTAAGGCGTCGGAGTACGACAAGGTAAACGCGGTGTATCCGGAAGATCTGATCGGATACTTCCAGGCAGCTTATCCAGACCGCTGGGACAAGTTCTGCAAAAATAACCCGCAGAACCCGGAACAGGTGCTAATCAAAGCCACCGTCCGGGAACTGGACAAGCGCGGCACTTTAGAGGTGTTACGCCACGGCTTTAAGCTGCCGGGGGTGAAAGTCGACCTCTGCAGCTTCCGGCCCGACCATGGCATGAACCCAGACGCTCTGAAACGCTACAGCTCAAACCGCCTGCGCGTGGTGGAAGAGGTGTCCTACTCCCCTCATGCCCGGGAAGGCGAATACAACCCGCGCCTGGATTTGGTGCTGTTCGTGAATGGCCTACCCACCGCCACCCTGGAGCTGAAAAGCGAATTCAAGCAGTCGGTGGAGAACGCCAAGCGCCAGTACCGCAAGGATCGCCCAGTCAAAGACCCCATCACCCGCAAGCCCGAGCCTTTGCTTACTTTCAAACGTGGTGCCTTGGTGCATTTTGCCGTAAGCCAGGATCAGGTCGCCATGACTACCCGGCTGGCCGGGAAAGACACCTTCTTTCTGCCCTTCAACCGGGGCACTGAAGATGGCGGCGCGGGCAACCCCCAAGCGCCGGATGAAAACAGCTATGCCACTGCCTATCTCTGGGAGCAGCTATTCCAGAAAGATGCCTGGCTGAAAGTGATCGGGCGTTTTCTGCATCTGGAGAAGAAAACCGAGGAAGATTTCCACGGCAAGCGCACCACCAAGGAGACCATGATCTTCCCCCGTTACCACCAGTGGGACGTGGTCAACCAGCTTGTGGATGCCACCCGGAAAGAAGGCCCGGGTAAGCGTTATCTGGTGCAGCACAGTGCCGGGTCTGGCAAATCCAACTCCATCGCCTGGGCCGCCCATCAGTTGGCCCAACTGTACGACGCTGAGGGCAACAAGCTGTTCAGCTCGGTGATTGTGGTCACAGATCGCACGGTGCTGGACAGGCAGCTGCAAGACACCATTTACCAGTTTGAGCACGCCCAAGGGGTTGTGCGCCCCATCACCCGTGACATTGGTAACCAGAGTAAATCGGAACAGTTGGCGGAAGCCTTAGCTGAGCGTACTCGCATTATCATCGTCACCATTCAGACATTCCCGGCTCTGTTTGAAGCGCTGGATAAGCATCCCCAACTGGCCTCCGGGCAATATGCAGTGGTGGCAGACGAGGCTCACTCCTCACAGACCGGCTCCTCTGCCACCAAACTGAAATCCATTTTGGGAGCTGCTTTTCCCGAAGGTAAAGAGCCCCGTGAAGGTGAGGAGATCAGCGCAGAAGAGCTGCTGGATGCGGCGGTTACGGCCCGCAAGCCCAGCGAGAAGATCAGTTACTACGCGTTTACGGCCACCCCCAAGGCCAAAACCCTGGAGTTATTTGGTCGGCCACCCAACCCGGATGAGCCACCCTCCGGCAGTAACAAACCGGAAGCCTTTCACCTGTATTCCATGCGCCAGGCTATTGAAGAAGGCTTCATTCTGGATGTGCTCAAGTGCTACACCACCTACTCCACCGCCTGGAAGCTTGCCCACCCCAACGGCGAAGATGACGAAGTAGATTCCCAAAAGGCCCGTATCAAGCTGGCCCGCTGGGTTCGCCTGCACCCTTACAACATCAATCAGAAAGTAGAAGTGATCGTTGAGCATTTCCGGGAGCATGTAAAACACCTGTTGGATGGCCAAGCCAAAGCCATGGTCGTCACCAGCAGCCGACAGGAAGCCGTGCGCTACCAGCTGGCCATGCAGGTTTACGCCAAAGAGCAGAATTACCAGGACGTGCACCCCTTGGTAGCGTTCTCCGGCACTATTCTGCCGGATGACGTTATCCCCGAGGAGGTCTCGGAAAACAGCCAACTGCTGAACCCCGGATTGAAAGGCCGCGACCTGGCGGATGCCTTCGATACCGACGATTACAACGTGATGATCGCCGCCAACAAATACCAGACCGGGTTCGACCAGCCCAAGCTCTGCGCCATGTACGTGGACAAAAAGCTGCAAGGTGTGGATTGCGTTCAAACCCTCTCCCGCTTGAACCGTACCTTCCCGGGCAAACAGACCTTCGTGCTGGATTTCTTCAACGATCCCCAGGACGTACTGGAAGCCTTTCTGCCGTACTACACCAAAGCCGAGCTGGAGGGGGTTTCCGAAGCCCGGGTGGTGTTTGACCTGCAAACCGCGCTGGATGAAGAACAGATTTACCATTGGAACGAGGTCGAATCCTTTGCGCTCGCCTTCTACGACACCCGGGCAGCGGCCAGCAAACTCACTTACTACTGCCAACCCGCGAAAGAGCGATTCACCAAACGCTATAAAAACCTGCTGGATGAAAAGCACTCAGCCAGAGACGCCCGCAAACGGGCCGAAAGCGATGGCGACAAAGTCGGCCTGGCCAATGCCGAGAAAACCCTGAAGGACATCGGCGAGGGCCTGGACCAGCTGGATCTCTTTAAGAAAAACCTGACCAGCTTCGTGCGGGCGTATGAGTTCCTGTCACAGATCGTCAGCTATGAAGACCGGGAGCTGGAACAGCTCTGCGTGTTCGCCAAGCACCTCTCGCCCCTGCTGCGCATAGATCGCCTGGACGATGACGAAATCGATGTGTCGGAACTGGCCCTGACCCATTACCGACTCACCAAGCGCAACGAGCAGCAGCTGAAGCTCTCCGAGGAATCCGAAGAGTACGCCCTTAAGCCCCTTTCCGATGTGGGCTCCGGCAAAGCCTATGACCCAGAGAAGAAGCGTCTCTCTGAGATCATCGAGACACTGAACGATCTGTTTGGCTCAGAAGTGAACGATGAAGATCAGCTTCACTTCGCCCAAGGCGTGGCGGACAGGATACGCCGGGATGACTCTGTGATGGCCCAGGTGAATAGCCACTCTCCTGAACAGGTAATGCACGGGTTATTTCCGAAGCGGGTGTCAGACATGGTGCTAGATGCCATGACGGACAATGAGAAGCTGTCTATGGAAGTGTTGGGCGATGAGCAGACGCAGAGAGGGTTTGCGTTGTTGATATTGCGAATGCTGGCTGGATCAAAAACGGTTCCACAGGATTTACAACCTTCACCCTAAACACCCATCATCCTGACACCAACCCGCTTGCAACCCCTTTTATAAAGGGGCTAATATGAATCCACATAGATATCAATGTGTCAGGTCAAAGCATGTCTACATCAGAGAAAGTGACCCGCCAATTGCAGCGCATGAGGCGGGGCGTCCCGTTTTCCATCAGTCAGTTCCACGAACTGGGCACCGCTGCGTCTGTGCAAAAATCGCTGAGCAGGCTTGCCCAAGAAGGTGTGATTGAAAGAGTAGCCAAAGGCATTTATGTGCGCCCAAAGTCACTGGCCAGCATGCCATCGATCAAAATCACGGCAAGCGCAGAACAGATCGCCAAAAAATGGGCACAGCAGCATGGATACACGCTGGTGAGGCAAGGCATTGAATCCGCTTATCGACTTGGCCTTCAGACACAGGCGCCGGTAAAAACAGTGTTTTGGACAAACGGCGCCAGCAGAACGTTTACGGTAGGCAATGAAGTTGTGGAGGCGCGACACGTTGCAGAGTCAAAGCTGCGCTGGAAATCGCGCCCTGAAGGTGAGCTGCTAAGAAGCTTCACCGTCACCCCAGCCAATTCTGTTAAACTCAGCGAATTGAAAAAGGCACTGTCTAGACTGAAGCTTTCTGAATCAGAAAGCCGCACGGCCATCAAGAAGCTTAAGTCGACGCATCTGCCAGAGGGGTGGCACGTCAAACTGGAGCAATTTGAACAGGAAATGATGGCTTGATGGATATTTTCGACCTCTATCGCGACCCGACAAAGCATGATGACCTCAAAGCCATTTTGGACTTGGGCGCCCAAAAGCATCCTGCTGGTTTAGCCCAGAACTTCCTGGAAAAGGATATCTGGGTAGCTGAGATATTGCGCCTACTCTACGACGAAAACCTGCTGGGCACTCACTCAACAGCCTTCAAAGGCGGAACCGCCCTGAGCAAATGCTGGAAGACAATAGAACGTTTTTCCGAGGACATCGACCTCTCCATTCACTGGAGCGATCTTGCTGGCGAGCCTGATGAGATCGCAGCCTGGGAGCAGTCCATTCAAAGCAACAGCCAAAAAAAGAAATTCCGTGAGCGGCAGACAAAGTTACTGACAGAATGGTCTGGCGCCTTGGTCAACCGTCTCAACGAAAGGCTGGCTAAATACGGGATTGATGGGCTTCGAGCAGAATTGGAGCCTGGTTCGAACGGAGAGAAAGTAAACGTCCACTTTCCACGACTGAGCAGCTACGACAGCAACTACCAACTTGATTACATCTTGCTGGAATTTGGTGGCCGTAATCGGGGCCGACCAACGGTAAGCCATGACGTTGGGTGCTATCTGGCAGAGCTGGAAGAACTTCAAACTATCGTATTTCCGCAGGCGACGGTTGCCGCTTATCACCCTGGCTATGTTCTCTGGGAAAAGCTAACCGCCCTGCACCAATTTTCGACCCAGGAAAAAGATCCGGACCCACATCGACTGGCACGGCATTGGTATGACGTGGACTGCATTCTTCAACAGGATGAATTCAGTGATGCTCTAGATGCTGCTGACGCAATGTCGGATGTAGTGACCATGAAGAGTCAACGCTGGGCACAAAAGGGTGTTATTTTTGAGGAAGTACTTGAGGGCCGATTGGTTCTTGTGCCGGACGGAGAGCGGCTTGAGCAGATTGCAGCGGATCATCAAGATGCTATCGAAGGCAGGATGTTTTTTGGTGTTCCGGATGATTTTGGGGCGATTGTTTCAAGGTTGCGGGAAGCTCAGGATAGGATAAATTCCGGCATCATGCACAAAGAACCGAGGCAATATCCCAAATAGCAATTGAATGTCATCATAGGTGTAACCTTGTGGTTAACGGCACCTATAACCTACATTGCGCTGCGATAATGGGGGGAATCCAAGTCCGACAACATGCGCTTGTTAACTGTTACTGATGCAAGGTATCAACTTTGCCATCTACATTTTTCTTTCTAAGATCATTCAGAAAGAAATAATTTGCTAAAATAACTTGAAAAACTGCATAGAGCTGAGAAAACGTCAATAATGATACAATGTAGAATGCTACGTACTTCGAATATTCAATCCAGCTTCCAGTAACAAGCTCTTTGAGTATGGGAACAGTAAACTGTATCGACAGAACGACCATTAATACAATT
>JBQCZX010000096.1:0-14952 GCA_052089485.1 Marinobacter sp.
TCGAACCTGCTACCTTCCCCTTAGGAGGGGGACGCTCTATCCAGATGAGCTACGAAGGCGCTTCTTTCAGAAGGTCGGTATGATAACGGCCTGAGGCTTATGGCTCAAGGTGTTACCGTGTTTTCTGCCGTGCTGGGAGTGTGCTTTGTCTGAACCTTTCTCATTAAGCGTTATTGTGCCTGTCTGGATGGAGGCGGCGGGCGTTGTGGGAGCACTTGAAGCTCTGCAGCCACTACGTGCTGCGGGGCACGAGCTGATTGTTGTGGATGCAGGCAGTAACGATGGCACAGCTAAGCTGGCTAGCCCGCTTGCGGATGCTGTGGTTCAGTCAGAAAAAGGCAGAGCGATTCAGATGAATACGGGCGCATCCGTGGCCAAAGGCAGAGTTCTGCTGTTTTTACATGCAGATACCCGCCTTCCTTCAAATGTTTCGAATTACCTTGATACGTTTTTTCAAAGCGACAAGGCTTGGGGCCGTTTTGATGTGCGCTTGAGTGGCCAAAGTGCGATGTTCCGGGTGATTGCTTGGTTCATGAATCAACGTTCGCGATTAACCGGTATTTGCACAGGCGATCAGGCGCTGTTTGTGCGCAGGGAGGTTTTTGAAGCCTTGGGCGGGTTTGATAGCCTGCCGATCATGGAAGATATTGAGTTTTCTGGCCGGCTCCGCTTGGTTTCCCGTCCCTATTGCATTACGAAACCCGTAATCACCGATAGCCGGCATTGGGAACAGCGGGGAGTCTGGCGCACTATTTTTCTTATGTGGCGCTTGCGCTGGCGTTATTGGCGCGGCGAATCACCACAAACGCTTGTTCATTCCTACCGCTCGGACGTTCGTAATGGCACAGACTGAATCCCCCAATGCATTGTTAATGCAATTTGCCAAATGGCCCGAAGCTGGCCGGGTAAAAACACGCCTTATTCCTGCACTGGGTATTTCTGGGGCGCTGGATGCTCATTTAACGCTCACGCTTACTGTGCTGGATAACCTGTGTGGCTGCGGCCTTCCTGTGCAATTCTGGTGGGATCGCAGTCTGGAGACCGTGCCGGCAGAAGCTCGAGAGGTTGTTCGCGATATTGAACAGCGGGGCCTGGGGCAGCGAATACAGCAGGGCGCTAATTTGGGTGAACGGATGCTGGATGCGCTTGGAACTGGCCTGGAGTCCCATGATCTGGCCCTGATCGTGGGCAGCGATTGCCCGTCGGTTGAACCGGCGTATGTGCATCAGGCGGTGGCTAGTTTGCAAACATACGATGTGGTGTTGGGGCCATCCGACGACGGTGGGTACGTGCTGATTGGCGCTCGCCGAGTGGTTCCGCACATGCTTGATGGTATTGAGTGGGGCACGGGGGCTGTTCTGGAACAAACCTGTGTGCGGTTGAAAAAACTGGGGCTCAGCGTTGGTTTGCTGGAGCCCCGTTGGGATGTGGATGAGCCCAAGGATTGGGCGCGGTTTCAGCTTACTTAGCGGTTACCGGCGGTTGCTGCAAGATAAGGTCGCGGGCTTCACTTGCACTCAACCCTTCTCCCCCGGTCACCGCGCGCAGTGCTCGGCTTCTACTTAATACCGCATCCGTGAAGGTGGTTTTCAGTTCCTCAAGGCCTACATTTTTGATGGCTTTTGCGAGCTTCTCGCGGGAATCAAAGCCGTCTGAACCTCGGTCGATTTCGCGCCAGTAGCGGGTTGAAATCTCACCTAATTGGCGATCCCGTTCCAGAAGGCTGCTGATCACTGCTTCCTTTTCCCGCTTCAGTCGCTTCTCGTCCAGATTACTGAGTGTCGTCTCAAAGTCTTTTGTGAACTGGCGAACCGCCTGATCTATTTCTTCCTGGCTGGCAGTGGGGGATTGAACCACAAAGCCCAACGCCGGAGTTTCGAGCATTTCAAATGGCGTTGCATACACAATGTACCCAAGCTGGCGGGTGGTGCGGATCTCTTCATAAAACGGGCTGCTTATAATCTGCGCCAGCAGGCGGAACCGGGCGCGCTCTTCAAAGCTGGTGTTCTTGCCCTGTGTGTAAAGCGTGTATCCGGTGTCTGGATGTTCTACGTTTAGAGAAACCAGCATCTCGTCTGCTGGCAGTTTACGAACGCGGCTGCGCTTTACTGGAGTAAAGGCACTTTTGCCCAGAACAATGGCATTGATCTGCTGGGCCAGGTTGAGTGCGTAGGCTTCGGTGATGTTGCCGTGGGCCATCAGTACTGGGTCAACTTCTGAAAGCAGTGTCTCGGTGAATGACATAAGCTCATCAAGGGTTACGCTTCTGGCGGCCTGAAGCTTTTCTTCTGTGCTCCAGGTGTCTTCAAGCACGGCCGTTTGGATGAACTCCGATGTTTGCTCAACCGGCCGGTCCTTGGCTTTGTTCTGCAGGCCGTCTATTAGATTCTGCCGTGCGATATCAAACCGCTGTCGTGTGATTTCCGGTGTCGAAACCTGCATAAGAATACGGTTCATCAGGGTATGCAGTTTGTCGTTGTATCCGCCGACGCGCACGGTAATGCCGCGCAAGTGTGGGTAGATGCTGTAATCCAGGCCGGCCAGGCGCGCGGAATAGGCCCAAGCATTCAGATTGGTGTTGATGCTGTCCACCAGCAATTGCGTTAGCACGTGGCTGCGAGCAGATACGCGGGCAGCTGGTGTACGCAGGCTAAAAAATACGCTGGCTTTGGGCGTGTTGAAGCGGGTATCCCGGGCAAACCAGATAGCCATGCCGTTGTCGCTCAGCAGTTCGGGGTGGTCCATGGTTTTGCCTGGCACCATGTCTAGGTTTTCGGGCACAAATGGGTTGGGTAGAGGAAGGCGAAGGGCCTTGGCCAATGGGCCTGGGGCGTTTGCTGAAAGTGCCTCTGCATCCAAGGGCTCCACTTGCCAGGGTGTTTTATACCACTGAGTGAATTGTGGGTTTTTCAACTCTGGCTGCGGCGCCAGCAAATAAGTCACCACGTTATCCGGTGTTAGCTTGGCAAGAATCGCGCGGTACTGATCCGGCGCATAGCGTTCCATCAGCCAGGGCGCACTGAGGATGTCGTCAGCAGGGTAGTCTTGGAGTTGGCTCGACAAGCGCATGGCCTCGTGGACGGGGTCGCCCTGTTCACGAAAGCGAAAATCCGTTTGTGCCAAACGCTGCATTTCTTCAAAACGCTGCTCGCTAACGCCGCCCTCACGAATGATATCGATGTATTGGAATACCAGTGACAAGATCTCTTCGTGCTTGTTTAGACCCTCGGGCGTGAGCGCAATGCTTATATCCAGTGTGGCGTTTTCGCCGGTGTCCATGCCAATGCCCGCCGACAGGCTATCCGCGAGCCCATTCTTCTTGAGTACATCAAACAGGCTTCCCGGCCCCTCGTGGCCCAGCAGGTTGGCTACGTAGCTGGCTGGTTTGGTTCGATAATTTTCTTGCTGTGATGGAATTGGAAACGACAACGACAGGCTACGCACATCCTTGATGGCTTCCACAGTCACTTTTTTTGGTAACGAATCTGTTTCAAGCTGGCTGTTGGTGTGAGCCTTGGGCTGAAGGTTGCGGTTTTCGATCGCGTTAAAGCGCCCACGCACCATAGCTTCAAGCTTGTCTAACGGCTGTGGGCCATAGACTGCGAGGGTCATTAAATTTGCTGAATATCGGGCTTTCCAAAACTTGATCAAGTCAGGCCTAAGAGGGTTGCCCTCGGTGTTTTCCAGTGTGCTCAGGTTACCGACGGCAAACTGGTGGAATGCATGCTCAGGATTGCTAGTGGCCTTTTTGACGGAATAGAAGCGGCGCCCATCTTCTTTCTGTTTGGCACTGAATTCAGAATGAACCGCATTGCGCTCGCGGTCGACCAGTTCGGCGGTAAACAGTGGTGCGCCAAATTGTTGGGCAAAACGATCCAGTGCAGACTCTAAATAGTTAGCCTGAATATCAAAGAAATAGTTGGTGTTACGAAACGCGGTAAAGGCGTTGTGACTGCCGCCATGGCTTTTGATGAACTGCTGATACTCGCCGGGCTCTGGGTATTTTTCCGTGCCCAAAAACAGCATGTGCTCCAGGAAGTGCGAGATGCCTTCCCGATTTTTCGGATCATCACCGCTGCCAACGGCTACGTTCAAGGATGCGGCGGCTTTGTCCGCATCCTTGTCGGATACCAGAATCGCCCGCAAGCCGTTATCCAACTCTATGAAGCGGTATTCGTTGTTGTCGTTCGGGCTCTTATCCGGCGTTTGCGCGGCGGTGGCGAAGGAACTGATAAACAGAAGTACAAGTAGCGTAAACACGTTTTTTACAGGCATTTGTGTTCGCGCGTTGATAAGGGTACCGGTATGCATAGGGCCTCTGTCATCCGTTCTGGGGCTTCTGGAAAGGTCTTGTTTATTTGCTGTTGGGCAGGGTGCTCTGGGTGTCAGTGCATCATCGCCTTCTTAGTCGTGTTCGGTTGCTGGTCGAGTGTTTTTCGAGCCAGATCCGCCGCCTTATCGCCATCGAGTTCGCCGGAGGCAATACGCTCAAGCACGGTTGCCATGATGGCAACGGACTGGCGGTAATCCGCAAACT
Source organism: Marinobacter sp. (assembly GCA_052089485.1). Taxonomy (GTDB): domain Bacteria; phylum Pseudomonadota; class Gammaproteobacteria; order Pseudomonadales; family Oleiphilaceae; genus Marinobacter. The sequence continues at coordinate 4,538 of JBQCZX010000096.1, forward strand.
CTTCTTGGAATGCATTGTCGATGGCCTGGTAAACCGCTTGGATTTTTTGCTCCCGATCTCCGGAGTTCTTCGCCGTGTCGTTGATTGCCTTTAGGCAGGCACGGGCAATGGTGATATAGCGTTCGGTGTTCGGGTTGTCGTTTTGCATTGTCTGGCTTCCGGATATTGCTTGATCTGTGAAAAGAATTGACGCCTGCAGAGGCTACAAGTTCCGGATTATCGCATTGCTGACAGACTGTTTCATTGCTTTGCGGTAATTCACCGTTGGGGAGGGCGGGGTGCAAATAGTGTGCTAGTCTCAAACGCATTGTGTCCGGGGGAAATACAGGCATTCCGGGATAATGTTTAGAGTAATTGCTCTATTTAAAACAGTGAGTTACAGAGTAAAAGCTCTAATAAAGATCAATACATAATATTTGCAATTAAGTACAATGCCGGCTACTAAAGGCCGTTATAAGACTTTGGTCTAAGGCGGCTGGCGTAGACAGACAACAACAGAACAACAGGCAAGGTGGATTATCAATGAATTATTTTCTGACGGGTGGCACCGGGTTTATTGGCCGTTTTCTTGTGGAAAAGCTGCTGGCACGCGGCGGCACAGTGCATGTTTTGGTGCGCGAGCAGTCACAAGGCAAGCTTGATGCGCTCAGAGAGCGTTGGGGTGTGGATGAATCTCGTGTAAAGGCGGTGGTTGGTGACCTCACAAGCAAAGATTTAGGGATTGATGCCAAAACCCTGGAAGCGTTAACAGGAAATGTCGACCACTTTTTCCACCTAGCCGCCGTTTACGATATGAGTGCCGATGAAGAGGCTCAACAGGCCACGAACATCGAGGGCACAAGGGCCGCAGTTAAAGCGGCCGGAGCAATGGAGGCGAAACACTTCCACCATGTTTCGTCTATTGCTGCAGCTGGCATGTTCAAGGGCACATTCCGTGAGGACATGTTTGAAGAAGCTGAGAAATTAGATCATCCGTATTTTATGACTAAGCACGAGTCAGAAAAGGTTGTTCGTGAAGAATGCACGGTGCCATTCCGCATCTATCGCCCGGGTATGGTCATTGGTCACTCGGCCACCGGGGAAATGGACAAGGTCGATGGCCCTTATTACTTCTTCAAAATGATTCAGAAAATCCGCCGGACTCTGCCCCAGTGGGTGCCAACGATTGGTATCGAGGGCGGCCGTTTGAACATTGTTCCCGTGGATTTCGTGGTCGATGCCCTGGATCACATAGCGCACCTGGATGGCGAAGATGGCAACTGTTTCCACCTTGTGGATTCCGATCCTTATAAGGTGGGCGAAATTCTTAACATTTTCAGTGAAGCAGGCCATGCTCCGAAAATGGCTATGCGTATTGATGCCCGCATGTTCGGCTTTATTCCGCCGTTTATCCGTCAGAGCCTGAAAAACCTGCCACCGGTGAAGCGTTTGACCGGCTCTGTATTAGAAGACATGGGTATTCCACGGTCCGTGCTGTCTTTTATTAATTACCCAACCCGTTTTGATGCCCGAGAAACCGAGCGGGTACTCAAAGGCACTGGCATTGAAGTGCCGCGCCTGCCGGATTATGCGCCGGTGATCTGGGATTTCTGGGAGCGCCATCTAGACCCGGAACTGTTCAAAGATCGCACGCTTAAAGGCGCAATTGATGGTAAGGTTGTGGTGATTACCGGTGCAACTTCCGGTATTGGCTTGGCGACTGCCGAAAAAATGGCAGAAGCTGGCGCCATTCTGGTTATCGGTGCTCGCACTCGCCAAAAGCTGGACGAGGTTGCTGCATCACTGGAGGCCAAAGGTGGCAACGTACATGCCTACCAATGTGATTTCTCCGACATGGAGGCGTGTGACCAGTTTGTAAAAACCGTTCTGGATAATCATGGCCATGTGGACGTGCTGGTGAACAACGCCGGGCGCTCTATCCGACGTTCGCTGTCGTTGGCGTTTGATCGTTTTCATGACTTTGAGCGCACCATGCAGCTCAACTATTTCGGATCGGTGCGCCTGATTATGGGCTTTGCGCCTTCCATGCTGGAGCGCAAGGGCGGACACGTGGTGAATATTTCATCTATTGGTGTTCTTACCAACGCGCCGCGATTCTCTGCCTACGTGGCGTCTAAATCGGCGCTGGATGCATTCAGTCGATGTGCCGCTTCTGAGTGGTCTGATCAAAACGTAACGTTTACCACCGTCAACATGCCGTTGGTGAAAACGCCGATGATTGCACCCACCAAGATTTACGATTCTGTGCCAACGCTTTCGCCGGAAGAAGCCGCAGATATGGTCGCGGACGCGATTGTTTATCGGCCTAAGCGGATTGCGACCCGCCTTGGTGTTTTTGCCCAGGTGCTACATGCTGTGGCGCCGAAGATGGGTGAGATCGTGATGAACACTGGGTACCGTATGTTCCCCGATTCATCCCCAGGAGTCGGCGGCAAGGTCATTGAAAGGCCTAAGGTGTCCACGGAACAGGTGGCATTCGCAGCGGTTATGCGGGGCATTCACTGGTAAGCAGCGCTTTCGCAGCTTTGGATCAAAAAAACCCGCATTTAAATTTGCGGGTTTTTTTGTGGATGCTGTTTTATGGAATGGAGCCTGTGCTATTCGGCTTCTTCCGAAATCATAGGTGGTGGAAAACCGCCCAGATCTAGCCAGCGATTGACGATTCCGCAAAATAAGTCCGCTGTTTTTTCTGCATCGTACGCTGCGGAGTGGGCTTCTTTGTTGTTGAACGGAATGCCGGCTATTTTACACGCTTGCGCCAGTACGGTGTGGCCATAGGCCAGGCCCGCAAGTGTGGCTGTGTCGAATGTCGAAAACGGATGAAACGGGTTGCGACGGATATCTGCCCGCATCGCTGCTGCGAATACGAAGTTGTGATCGAAGGTTGCGTTGTGGCCAACCAGAACCGCCCGCTTGCAGTCATGAGCCTTCACCGATTTGCGAATGGGGCTGAAAATTTCACTCAGGCCTTCGCGCTCGGGCACGGCTTCCCTGTCTGGGTTCCAGGGGTCTATCCCGGTGAAGTCCAGCGCGGACTGCTCCAGGTTGGCGCCCTCAAACGGATCAATTTGTTGCAGATGAGTTTCACCACGTTTTAACCGGCCATCGTCGTCCATGGTTAGCATTACCGCCGCTATTTCCAGCAGAGCATCGCGTCCCGGATTGAACCCGCCCGTCTCCACATCGACAACAACAGGTAAAAAACCGCGGAATCTGCGGGACATAGGGTGCGATTGTCTGTTTTCGTCAGTCACTAAAACTCCGGTCGTGGCCGTTTATCGGGAAATTGGGGTAGGTCTACGCCAGGCGCCAGTTAATGGTTTCGCCGGCTTTCAATGGAACGATGGTACCACCAGCGAGAGGTAATTCATCTGGCATTGGCCAAGGTTTTTTCACTAGGGTAATGGTATCGGTATTTCTCGGCAGGCCGTAGAAGTCTGCACCGTTAAAGCTGGCAAAGGCTTCCAGTTGGTCGAGGATGCCCAGTTCTTCAAAAATATCCGCATACAATTCAATCGCGCCATAGGCTGAATAGCAACCGGCGCAACCGCAGGCGGCTTCCTTTTTATCCTTCGAATGCGGCGCGGAGTCGGTTCCCAGAAAGAATCGCTTGTCGCCGCTGGCAATGGCATCTCTGAGAGCCTGCTGGTGCCGATTGCGCTTCAAGATTGGAAGGCAATACAGGTGAGGGCGTATACCACCCACCAGCATGTGATTGCGGTTGTACATGAGATGCTGGGGCGTGAGCGTTGCCGCAAGGTTGCCACCTTGGTGATGCCTTACAAACTCTGCGGATTCAGCAGTGGTTATGTGCTCAAGTACAACTTTGAGGTTGGGGAAGGCCTTTAACGTAGGGGTCAAAACCCGCTCAAGAAATACCTTCTCCCGATCAAAAATATCTATGTCTGCATCGGTCACCTCGCCATGAACCAGCAGCAGCATGCCGCACTCAGCCATGGCCTCCAGTACCGGGTAAATATTGCGAATATCTTGTACACCCGAAGCGGAGTTGGTGGTGGCTCCGGCTGGGTACAGTTTTGCTGCGACAATGCCTTCGGCACTTGCCTCATGGATGTCACCACGAGTGGTGGACTCTGTGAGATAGAGCGTCATCAGTGGCTGGAAATTCGTGCCTTTGGCCGCTGCCCCAATGCGCTCCCGGTATGCGGAAGCCTCAGTGGCGTTCGTCACCGGCGGTGCAAGGTTGGGCATGATGATCGCCCGCCCGAAACAGGCTGCGGTCGCCGGCACCACATCATTTAATACATCGCCGTCGCGAACGTGTAGGTGCCAGTCGTCGGGGCGCACAAGTGTAAGTTGTTCGGTCATGAGCTGTTTTCCGCAATACTTTCGAAGGGCTGAAAAATTTTGCAGATTATAGCAGAAGGCGCCAGCGATTGTTTTTACCCCCGCAGACTAAAGAAGATCCACTGGGTGCCGTTAAACAAGGTAGTGACGAAACACCGGTGAACCAACGGTGTCACGGTTATGGCACTCTTATAGAACTCTTATAGAACTCTTATGGCGCTCTTATGGCAATCTGCTTCCACAAAAAAACGCTGAATTTCCTGGCAGTATTGGCGCTAAGCGCTGTCTTGCCCGGGTCTGGCGTGGCTGGAAGCTATGGTGCCGGAATTAACAACAGCCAGTGGTATCTTGCCGAATCCGTCTTCGAGTGTTCGTTGGTGCATGAGGTTCCGGGGTATGGCCGAGCTGTTTTTAATCATCGAGCGGGAGAAAAACTGTCTTTTTTCCTGGAATCTGAGGCGCATCTTATGCGCCCCGGCCGGGGCTCTCTGGTTGTTGAAGCCCCCGCGTGGCGGCCAGGCGTCGCGCCACGCCCGGTGGGCGCGGTAAACGTAAAAGAAGGGCGCCGACCAGTGTCTGTGAGCACACGCCACGCGGTTATTCTTGCGCAAAGCCTTCTTGAGGGTATGCGGCCCACCGTTACCAGAGATTCTTGGTACGATGGCAGTCCGGTTCGTGTGCAGATTTCCAACATTAATTTTAACGGCCAGTATCAGCGTTATCGTTCATGCGCTGCGAATCTTTTGCCGGTGAATATTGATCAGGTAGGGCGCTCGAGGTTGAACTTCGCCACAGGTAGTAAGAGGCTCTCAAAGGCGGATATGGTTCGGCTGGATAACATTGTGGCCTATATCATGGCCGACTCTACCGTTGAACGAGTGTTTGTTGATGGCCATACCGACGACGTCGGTAGCCGAATTGACAACCGGGCCTTGTCTGAGGATCGAGCCAATGTAGTGGCGGACTATCTGAAAAACAGGGGCGTTGCCTCGGACTCGATAACAATTAGATCCCATGGCGACAGGTACCCTGCGTCCCGTCGTCGCGCTGAGAACCGCCGTACAACGATTCGTTTACAGCGTGAAGGCGAGCGCCCGGGGCTTCAGCAAGCCAGTGGTTACGGCAGTTTGTCAGCTGGCTGATTTCTGATCTTAGCTGCCATACGATCCTTCAATCTGCTTTCAGTAAACCGAATTCAACACTTCCAGGTGGGCGTTCACGCCCTCTGCCAGAGCCTTCAGGTGATAGCCTCCCTCCAGCGTTGAAATGATCCGATCGTTGCTGTGCTCGTTTGCAACGCCTACCAGCATTTCGGACAGCCAGCGGTAGTCTTCTGTTTCCAGATTGAGCTCTGCCATAGGGTCGAGCCGGTGGGCGTCAAAGCCGGCTGATACGAGAATAACCTGGGGTTTGAACGCATTTAGGCGTTTTATCCATTCATCTTCCACGAGCTTTCGATATTCAACAGCAGAGCACCCAGCTTCGATGGGGATGTTTACGATGTTGTCGGCCTGTCGGTGAACATGGGAGTTAGGAAATAAGGGGTGCTGAAAGCTGGAGCACATCAGTATGCGCTCATCTCCGCTTACGATATCTACCGTGCCATTTCCCTGGTGTACGTCAAAATCAATAATGGCTACCCGCTCAAGATGGTGGAAGTTGAGTGCGCGCATGGCAGCCAGAGCAATATTATTGTAAAAACAAAAACCCATAGACTTGCTGCGTTCGGCATGGTGGCCGGGAGGCCGGGCACAAATAAACGCGTTGGTAACCTGGCTGCTCATGACCATGTCTACGGCCTGAATGTTTGCACCGGCCGCCAACCTTGCTGCCCGAAGAGTGTCTGGCATCATGGCGGTGTCGGGATCGGTGAATACCCGGCCGCGGCTGGGTTGCATCATATCGAGTTGTAGCAGGTAACGTTCGGGGTGCACGGTTAAGAGCTGATCGCGGGTAGCTTCCTCGGGTCGCACCCAGTCGAGCTTTTCGGCCATGCCAGTGTCGGCAATGTAACTGATGATGGCTGCCAGGCGACTAGGGCTTTCGGGATGCTCCGGCCCCATGTCGTGTTTCATGCAGTCATCGTGGGAAAAAAATGCAGTAGTCATAAATCTCGAAACGCCCCGATTATGCTTGTATTTTCTTTAATCCTATCAGGGATAATCCAATTGCGCCGGGTTTCTTTCGTCGTATAGAGGGCGATAGGCATTTAACATCGGTACGTCAATGCATAAGATAGAATAAACACATACTAAAGGAGAGTCAGCTTGAGCACCCGGTATCTGGAAAGTCTGTTCAATCCTGCTTCCATTGCATTGATAGGGGCGTCGGAGCGGGCAGGCAACCTTGGCGGTATGGTGTTACGAAACCTAATGAGCGGCGGCTATCCAGGCCGGCTTTTGGTGGTTAACCAGAACGATTACGACAATGTGCACGGCATCCCTTGTGTGAAAAAAGTCTCGGGGATGACGTTTTCTCCTGATCTTGCCATTGTCTGTACGCCTCCGGAAACCGTGGCCAAGACCATCCGGCGCTTGGGCGAAGCGGGTGTGCGCACGGCTATTGTAATGACGGGCGGTATGTCTCGTACCCACAGCAAAACCGGAACGCCTCTTATGTATTCGGTCGGGGAGGCTGCCAAGGAAAGTGGCATCAGAGTGCTTGGCCCGAACACCATTGGCCTTATGGTGCCGGCTAGAAGTCTCAATGCTACCTACGCACACATGGGTGTCCTTCCTGGTCGCGTGGCCTTTGTGGGACAGTCGGGCACCATCGCCAGTTCGGTGATTGACTGGGCGTTCGCCCGCGGAGTGGGCTTCTCCTATTTCCTTACCTTGGGCGATGGTATGGATATCGATCACGACGATCTGATCGACTATCTAGCCCAAGACACCCAAACCCGCGCCATTCTTTTGCATATCGAGCATATTCCCAACGCTCGGCGGTTCATGTCGGCCGTACGAGTGGCGTCCAGAACCAAGCCTGTGATTGCGGTTAAGTCTGGGCGCGTGCCGGAATCTGAGTGGCTTCCCCATGAATTGCCTGAAGGCATCAGACGCAGCGATCCAATATACGACGCCATGCTACAGCGGGCGGGTGTTCTGCGGGTTGATGGGCTGGGGCAAATGTTCGATGCGCTCGAAACGCTCACTCGCATGCGCCCGTTGCGCCGGGAGTCTCTTGCCATTATGGCCAACGGTGTTGGTCCTGGGGTTCTCGCTGTTGACCGGTTGGCCGATTTGGGCGGCCAGTTGGCGAGCCTTTCTGAGTCCAGTATTAACGGCTTGGCGGAGCTATTGCCTTCGTACTGGACGCGCAAGAACCCCATCGATTTGAACTACGATGCATCCCCGGAGTTGTACGGTAAGGCGATTAAAATTCTGGCCAAAGATCGCGAAATTGCCAATGTGCTTGTGATGTACGCGCCTAGTTTGACGGAAGACAGCCTGCAGATTGCCGATGCCGTAGTGCAGGCGGCAAAGGGCACGCGCCTCAATATATTCACATGTTGGCTAGGGCAGAGCACGGTGATGGATGCTCGCGAGGAGTTTTATCGCGCGGGTTTGCCGTCGTTCTTTAACCCGGAGAAAGCCGTGGTCGCCTTCATGCAGCATATACGCCATCAGCGTGTTCAGCGACTGCTGACCGAGACCCCGGAATCCTTTACCGATCATTTCTCAGACCATACGAAAACCCGGCGCGTGGCGGTGAAAGCCCTTAAAGCCGGCCGTAAACATCTGTCGAGCGAGGAAGCCCGAGCGGTGGTGCGAGAGTACGGCGTGAATACTATTGAGACGGTTTATTGCGACGACGTAGAAGAGGTTATGGGTGCGTTTGCCATAGAGCGCCGGCCGGTGGACGTTACGATCGTTCATGAGCAGGGCTGTCACCCGTTCGCAAGCCTAACGGTTGCCCAGCGCCGCTATAAGGGAACCTTGCAGAAGCTGAACAGTGAGGCGGCGATTATAGATGGCTGCCGTTTCCTGATGGAGGAATACGAAAAGCATTTCCCAACCAGTGGTTTTGTTGGCTTTGCCATGCAGCGGTCTTATCAGCATGTGGGTGGCATTGAGTTTAGCGTAGGCATTACAAGAGATGCGCAGTTCGGGCCCTTAGTTGTCTGTGGTGCCTCCGGAGCCCATATTAACGTGATGACGGATCGCCAAATTGCGCTGCCGCCGCTGAATATGGTTCTCGCGCGGGAACTGTTGCGCCGTACCTATATGTACAAATTGCTCAAAGAACACAGCCTGAAGCCCGAATCAGATATTCGAGCGGTGTCAGAAACATTGGTTACTCTTTCACAGATAGTGATCGATATTCCCGAAATTCTGGGGTTGGAAATTTCGCCACTGTTGTTCAACGACGACGGCGCCGTAGCCGTTAATGTGGCTATCAACCTCTCCGAAACGCCAGGCCGGCCGATTATTCAGCCGTACCCGAGAGAGCTTGAGGAGTGGCTGGTGCTGCCAAAATCCGGCCGCCGGGTGATTATTCGCCCTGCGCTGGCAGAGGATGAACCATCCCATCGGGTGTTCCATGAATTGCAGTCCCCAGAATCCATACGTTACCGGTTCTTTCAGTACCGTAAGCACTTCACCCGGGAAGACGTCGCGCAGATGGTGCAAATCGACTACGACCGGGAAATGGTGTTCATAGCTAATGCTCCCAAAGAGGATGGCAAGGGAGACGAAACCCTTGGTACCGTAAGAACCTGGACCGATGCGGACAACCTGCAATGCGAGTTCGCCGTGATGGTTCACGACAAAATGAAGGGTGAGGGCCTTGGCATCTCACTGATGCAGAAAATGATCGATTACTGTCGCGCCCGTGGCACGGTAGAAATGGTGGGCAATGTACTGGCCGACAACCGCCCGATGTTGCAATTAGCGGAGCACATGGGCTTTGAAATCAAGTATAACGTTGAGGAAGAGGTGATGGATTTGCGGCTGGTGCTGAACGAGCCGAAAAACGACTGGCAGAAGGAGCGGCTGGGGAAGGGCGCCCACTGAGGCCTTTGTGCAAGGCTTCAGCGGCGCCCATACGCCTGAGTGATTACTCTTCGACGATGGCCGAACGGTCTTCACCGCCCATGGCTTGGAGTAAACCTGGAATCAGTTTGGACAATTCCAGAGTCATGATTGTGAAGGCGGCATCAAATTTTGCCACAGCGTCATCCACTTCTACGTCGTCGAGCTGATCCTGAAGCGTTTCGCCAAACTTCAGCCGGCGAATGCCCATTTCTTCATCCAGCATGAAGGACACGTTATCGTCCCAGGTTACGGCAAGTTTGGTCACTTCCATGCCTGCTTCCAGGTGATTGCGGATTTCGTCTGCTTTCAGGTTCAAACCTTTGCAACGAACGACGCCGCCATCTTCTGAAGGATCTTTTAGCTCACATTCATCGCCTAATACCACTGTGCCGGGCAGGTCGATGGTTTCGTTCAGCCAGCCGGTGAGCGTAACGATCGGCGCCTGCTCCATTGCAGGCGGGCGCACGGGCAGGGAACCCAAGCTTTTGCGCAGGGTTGAGGCCAGGTCTTCCGCTTGTTTTGCAGAGCCTGCATCGACCACCAGAACACCATCCTTTGGCGCCAGGTAAGCAAAGCTGCGGCGGTTTCGTGAAAACGCCTGAGGCAGCATTTCCAGCATCACCTGTTCTTTGATCTCCTCTTTTTCCTTGCGACGAACCTTGCGGCCTTGCTCGATTTCAATGGCCTCTGCTTTTTCTTCAACCGCATCTTTTACCACCGGCCCAGGCAGGATTTTTTCTTCCTTACGCAGGGCAATCAGGTGATAACCATTGGCACTGTGAACAAGCAGTTCACCGTGTTTGCCAAGAGGCGGAACCCAGCCTTGGCGAGCGGTTTCTTGAGGGCCGCAGGGCTTGAATGCATCTGTGTTGAGTTTTTCTTCCAGCTCTTCGGCAGAGATATCAAATGGCTTAGTAAAACGGAAAACGCGGGCATTGCGAAACCACATCAGGCTTGATCCTTGTCTTTCATATTTGCATAACCTCTACGAGTACTGTTTTTACGACGAAACCCATCACTCCGGCCCCCAGTACTGTAAAAAGGGCGATGGTACCAAACTTTCCGGCCTGTGAT
>JBQCZX010000097.1:0-11918 GCA_052089485.1 Marinobacter sp.
CAGGAAATTCGAAACAGGCGTTGCAGGCGGGTCACGGAGTCTCCGGTTTGTCAGTAGTGCCACGGCTTTCAATCTGGTTCACGCGGGCTTCCAGGCGTTCGGTGCGCAGGCTGAGGGCGTCGATATCCTCAAATGTGGCTTCCAGTTCGCGGCGGCCAGGTAGCGCGCGACTTTCTTCGTGTACGTATTCTTCAATGTTGGCGTTTAGGGAGTTGAATGCTTGGCGGCTCCAGCTCACTGCGTTGCGAACACGCTTGCCGAGAAAGTGAGCGGGCACATCGCCTATGTGCCTTGCCATGGCAGCTTCCCAATCTGGGTTAAGCCGGTCCAACGCCCGTTGAAACTGGTGTGCCAGGTTGGTGTCGCCGGAAACCTCTAGGCGATTATCGGTGAACACGCGGTTGTCGCCTGTGGCCAGTGCCGCGAAAGCCAGGGGCTTGCCGCAGATCTCCAGCGCCGGGCCATCCGCAGGCTGGCTGCGCACCTGCACCCGGTTGCCGGCTTTGTGCAGGGAGCAGGTAAGAGAAACCGGGTCGGTAATGCGGAACTGTACTGGTCCTTCAAGCGCGTCGAGCAGCGCCTTCTGGCCGGCGGGGTCCAATTCAAGCGCGTGGTTCAGTGCCTGCTCGATAATGGCCGTTATTGCTGCAAGCAGGGTTGGGCCGGGAAACATCAGGGTTTGATTCCCACGTGCAGGGCGACAACTCCGCCAGTCATGTTGTAGTACTTGCAGTTCACCAGACCTGCGTTTTCCATCATGCCTTTTAGGGTGTCCTGGTCTGGGTGCATGCGGATGGATTCAGCCAGGTACTTGTAGCTTTCGCTATCGCCGGCGATGAGCTGGCCCATCAATGGCAGGGCTTTAAACGAGTAGGTGTCGTAGGCCTTGCTGAGCAACGGATTAGTTGGCTTGGAGAACTCCAATATCATCAGCTTGCCGCCGGGCTTCAGTACGCGGGCCATGTCCCGAAGGGCTTGATCCTTGTCGGTTACGTTTCGAAGGCCAAAGGCAATGGAGACGGCGTTGAAGTTGTTATCCGGGAAGGGCAGGTGCTCAGCATCGGCTTGAACGTATTCAATGTTGCCGGCGTAACCGCGGTCGGTCAGTCGGCTACGGCCCACCTTCAACATGGAGGCGTTAATGTCGGCCAGAACCACTTGGCCATTCTGCCCAACCAAATCAGAGAATTTCATGGTCAGGTCGCCGGTGCCGCCGGCAATATCCAGAACTTTATGGCCTGGGCGCACACCGGAAAGCTCAATGGTGAAACGCTTCCAAAGGCGATGGATGCCCATGGACATGAGATCGTTCATCAGGTCATATTTGCCCGCTACGCTATGAAAAACATCGGCCACCTGGCCGGCTTTCTGGCTCTTGGGCACATCGCGGAAACCGAAATGGGTGACGTCATCCTGGCCATTGTTGGGGTTGGCCGGCGGTTGTTGCTCGCTCATGGGGGCATGTCCTGTCAGAATCTGAACCCGTATTCTAACGGTTGAGGGGGTTGCTACAAGAGTGGCGACACGTTTAATACCGCCTTACACTGTAAAACCGATCACTTTTGAAGAGAAAACTGATACATGTCCGCAATCGATGTACATCGTGCCCATACCCTTGATAAAGACCATGCTCGCGACGCAGCAGAATCGCTTGCGCGGGATCTGTCCACCCAGTTCGATCTTGATTACCAATGGGAAGGTGACCACCTGAAGTTCAAGCGCTCTGGTGCTAAGGGCCAGCTGAACATTACCGATCACGACCTGCATGTGCACCTGGAGCTGGGCATGCTGTTGCGGCCATTCAAATCAAAGATTGAGAGTGAGATTCACAGACAGCTGGATCAGATTCTGAAAACCTGACTCTTCAGGTGTTCTTTAAAGGTTACCCGGGAGCGCAAACGGCTCTGGGTGGCCGCAGAGAATGTTGTCCATAACCTGCCGCTCTCTGGTTACCAGCCGGTTGATCAATAAGTCCACGTTATCCATCGTCCGGAACGCCGAGTAACCTCGGTGAATGAAATTGTGCAGGTCGCTGAGATCTGCCATTTCTGCCGGGGCCCGGCTCATTGAAAGTAACCACCCCAGTGTGCGATTGCGCACATATCGATCGAGCTGCTGCCCCACGTCGGCAACCAGCACCACCTGCTTTGTGCGCTGTTCCAGCTTCTGGCTGGCGCGATATACCTCGCAGTAGCGTTGCGCAGTGACCGAACTGGCCGGTATATCACGCTCATCAAGCAGTTCGGCCAGTTCAAGATCCAGCTGCTGGGTAATCAGGTTCAGCTCTACGAGCCCAGCAAGCATTTCCAGTTGATGATCTGGCAGCCACTTGACCATTTTCGGGAACACCCGGTCTATATTGTCGTCGCGCCGGGTCATGCTGGCCGGTGCGTAAAGATCGGTCAGCAGAAATTCAAGGCCAGCGTGATAGCCAGAATGCTGATATAAGTCTTGATGGGTTGATTTCAGGCGCTCTGCCTGCCAGTTAGCAACGATGAAGGTGTTGTCCAGCAGTCGGTGGCCGGCTTTAAAAAGCCGGAAGTCGTGATAATCCAGTAACAATCGCTGCAAGCGATGGGCGCTTTCTGAGCGTACATCCGTGTTAACGAGTCGCTCACGGTACATGGTGACAGCTCCGGTCGGTCTGTGTAGAGACCTGTAGTTTACCGTAGGGAAGGCGAGGGTGCAGTAAGCCCGGCTAGTGGCCGGGCATCACTTGTTTGGTTGTGCGGTGTTATTTCAACCTAGGGCCACAGCAGGTAGCGGCTTAAAGTCTGGTAGCCATTCTTTGCTGTCGAGGGTTACAAAATGACTGGGTGCCTGGGTTTCGATAATCCCCATGGTGGTGGGACTTTGGCGTGCGCTATCAAGCATGGCTTGGCGATCTAGCAGGCGATCCACCGCTGGAACCAAAAAAGTGCCGTGGCGTATGTGTTGGTACACGTCGGTATCGGTGCGCTCAATCCACTCGAAGATGTTCTCAAGATTACGAACAATGGTCAGGTGGTCGCGGGTAGCGTAAAACAGCTTGCTCAGCAGCTGTTTTTTACGCGGGTTCATTTTACCGAAGAACGTCTGTCCGTAGGCAGATGAGGGCGCGCTGTTGATCAAGCGAATCAGCCAGGGCCACATGCCATGGCTAACAGGTTCTAGTAGCCTTGAGACCAGCGGATGAATTTTGCCTTGTGGCAAAGCCGGGGCTTCAAGAACCACCTCAACGTTTTCAAACAAATCTGGCCGCTGCCTGACGGCTTCCAGCGTCACAGCACCACCTCTTGAGTGGCCATGAACTCTGACATTGCGTGTGCTGGGTAAGTTATCCAGAGCCTGGGTCAGAATGCCGGCGTCATACTCAATGGTGCTCTCCAGGTGCTTTATTGGCTGCTCCCACTCGGCGGTTTCTGGTGTTACACCGTTAACCGGGATGTGGTAGTTGCTGCAGGTTAGCAGAATAAGTTCGGTGGTTGGCGCATCGTAGGTCTGGGTGAAGTAGCAATGATTTTCCAGAAAGCCGTGTACACCAATAACAGTTTGCTGTGCTTCGCCGCTGTGATTGCGAACAGACACCGCCCCTTCACCAACGCGATACACTCGCCCTGAAAACATCTCTGAGTAGGCGCTGTCGACTGGCTTGATCAGCTTGCGGATATGGCTTGCTTTCATATTGCATCTCCTCCCAGCACGGCTGAAGCTTGTTTTTGGAGTTTGGTCTTTCGACCTTGGTTGCACTGGTAACCTGTTATACGCCTATTTTTCCTCTTCTTTATTGGCGCCGGTAACGCGGTTGGTGCCGTACTGTGGCCAATGGGCAACTGTTAAAGCGTACGATAACTATTACATTAAGGCTCACAATCAGTATAGAAGTGAAAGTAGGTTCATGTGTAGTTTTTTGTAACACTCCACTGTTGGTGCCGTTGTGGAGCCGATGCTGTATGTCTGGCACAATGCTGAACGCTGATTTTTAACTCAAGTGTTCTTTAGTATCGGTTTTCTTTAAATCCAGTACTCTTTAATTTCACTACTTCCGGGGACGTTCGGGTTTGAGTCACGAGCAAACGCATCTCATGCTTCCTGCGGATTCAGCCTGGCTGGCTCTGGAAAGCCCTCGAAACCCCATGACTATTACCGTCATGATGCGGGTGGATGGCCTGACTGCGCCTCGGCTAAGGGAGTTTTTGCGAGTGTACTGGATGGCTTGGGAGCGTTTCCGGTATATGCCCGAGAAGCGGACACCCGGGTGGCGGTGGGAACCGGATCCAACTTTCGATCTGAGACATCATCTTGATGTCGTGCTTGATCGCTTCACAGAGCCTGCCCTTCAGGAGTGGGTTTCTGAACGCCTGAACCAACCCCTGCCTTTATATCGTCCGCTATGGAAATTTTGGCTGGCACCGAACGCTGAAGGCGGCTCGGTGTTGTTGCTGCGACTACATCATTGCTACGCAGACGGTGTATCGCTTACGGGTATTTTTGACCGCGTATGTTGTACCTCGCCGCAGCAGCACCCGGCGATATACGGCGCACCGCAAAACGAAGATTTGTCTCCTTGGGTATTGGCCGCCAAAGGCCGACTCGAACAGTTGGTCGGCTGCAACGCAGCACCAGATGTTGCCACCCATCAACAAACCCATGAATCACAAAGCCAACTGGAGCAGGCCGGCGCATTACTGGATCAACTGGCTCACAACGGTTTGAAATTTGTAAATGAATTCAGTGATTTTCTGGCGGAGCCGGGAGATACCCCTTCCGACCTTAAACGTCCGCTGCTGGGCCAGCGCCAGTGCCGGTGGTCTGTGTCTGTTCCACTCGACCGGTTTCGCGCAATCGCCAAAGCAACTAACGTAACGATCAACGATGTCTTGCTCAGTTGCGTAGCGGCAGCGGTTCGGCCCCGTCTTGGTATTTTTGGGCCAAGCTTAGAAGACGCCGTCATGCATGCGGCGGTTCCCGTTGATATTCGCAACCGCCTCCCGGATGACCTGAAACCGGGGCCGGATTCGCTTGGCAACTACTTCGGTACCGTGTTTGTTCCCCTGCCAGTGGATGGTGAAAGTGCTCTGGAGCGGCTTTATCGCATCAAGCAGGAGACTCGCCGGCTAAAAAAGAGCTGGCAGCCTGGAATAGCCTGGGGCTTGTCGGCCTGTGCATCTTTGATTCCTGAAGCCCTACGCCAGCCACTTTCCGATGTGTTTTATCGCAAAGCCAGCGCTGTGGTGTCGAACGTTATCGGCACTCCAGAGGCCAGGTATATTGCTGGCTGCCGAATTACCGAGCAAATGTTCTGGGTGCCCCAGGCCGGTGACATTGGGTTGGGGGTTAGCATTGTGAGCTATGCCGGGCAGGTTCAGTTCGGCGTTGTGGCAGACGAAGCCATATTGGCAGACCCCGCAGAGTTCTTGGAAGATTGCCTGCAGGAGTTGTCGGAGTTCCCGGGTGGTTCACCTATTGTTGTTTGAGGGCTACAGTGAATGGGTAAACGCGAACGATCGCGTTGTCATTTACAACCACAACAAGAGGTGACGACTATGATTTACTCACAACCTGGAAAAGACGGCTCCGTTGTTTCTTTCAAAACCCGCTATGAGAATTACATTGGTGGTGAGTGGGTTGCACCGGTGAAGGGCCAATACTTCGAAAACATAACGCCGATAACCGGCGATGTTATCTGCGATATCCCCCGCTCTACCGCTGAGGATATTGATCTGGCGCTTGATGCTGCGCACAAAGCGGCGCCCGCCTGGGGGAAAACTTCACCGGCAGAGCGCTCGAACATACTGCTTAAAATTGCTGACCGCATTGAAGCCAACTTAGAAATGCTGGCTGTTGCAGAAACCTGGGATAACGGCAAAGCGATTCGTGAAACCTTGAATGCCGATATCCCTCTGGCCGCCGATCACTTTCGTTACTTTGCGGGTTGTATCCGGGCCCAAGAAGGGAGCATGAGTGAGATCGACCAAAATACCGTGGCCTATCATTTTCATGAGCCTTTAGGTGTAGTTGGGCAGATCATTCCGTGGAACTTCCCGATTTTGATGGCTGCGTGGAAGCTGGCCCCCTGCTTGGCCGCCGGCAACTGCACCGTGTTCAAGCCAGCTGAGCAGACGCCCGCCAGCATACTGGTATTTATCGAGTTGGTTGGTGACCTGCTGCCGCCGGGCGTTCTCAATATTGTGAATGGCTATGGTATTGAAGCAGGTGAGGCACTGGCGACCAACAAGCGGATTGCCAAGATCGCGTTCACAGGCTCTACTCCGGTTGGCTCCCACATTCTTAAGTGCGCGGCAGAAAACATCATTCCGTCAACAGTTGAGCTGGGTGGCAAGTCTCCCAACATCTACTTCTCTGATGTGATGAAGGCCGAGCCGGAATTCGTAGACAAATGTGTGGAAGGCCTGGTTCTGGCGTTCTTCAATCAGGGCGAGGTGTGTACCTGCCCATCTCGTGCGCTGGTGCAGGAAGACATGTATGAAGAATTCATGCAGAAGGTGGTTGAGCGCACCAAGGCCATCAAACGCGGTAACCCGCTGGATACCGATGTACAGGTGGGCGCCCAAGCGAGCAAGGAACAATTCGATAAAATCATGTCTTACCTTGAGATCGGCAAGCAAGAAGGAGCCGTCGTTCTCACTGGGGGAGGCAGGGAAGAAATGGACGCCGAATTCAATAACGGCTTCTACGTTCAGCCCACCCTGTTCAAGGGTGACAACAAAATGCGGGTATTCCAGGAGGAAATCTTTGGCCCGGTTGTGGGTGTAACCACGTTCAAAACCGAAGAGGAAGCCCTGGCGATTGCCAACGATACTGAGTTTGGTCTGGGTGCCGGTCTCTGGACCCGGGATACCAACCGTGCTTACCGTATGGGGCGTAGCATTCAGGCTGGCCGGGTTTGGATGAATTGCTATCACGCTTATCCGGCACACGCGGCTTTTGGTGGCTATAAAAAGTCTGGTGTTGGCCGGGAAACTCACAAGATGGCGCTGGAGCATTATCAGCAGACCAAGTGCATGCTGACCAGCTACGACACCAACCCGTTGGGTTTTTTCTAACGCAGAGGCACTCAGGAGAAATTATGAGCGAAAATGAAGCTCGGGGAGAAGACACTCAAACCCGAATAGAAACCGACAGCCTGGGCGATGTCCATGTGCCTTTAGGGGCACTTTGGGGCGCCCAAACCCAGCGCGCCGTTGATAACTTCCCCGTTAGTGGCCAACCCCTGCCGCCGGCTTTTATTGAGGCCGTGGCCCGTATCAAGCTGGTTGCGGCAGAAGCCAATGCCAGTTTGGGGCTTCTGGATAACCGCCTTTGTGACGCCATTACCGGCGCCTGCCAAGCGGTTATTCGCGGCGAGTACGCCGACCAGTTTCCGGTTGATCGTTATCAGACCGGTTCTGGTACCAGCACTAACATGAATCTAAATGAGGTGATCGCCGCCATTGCGGCCAAAAACGGCGTTCAGGTGCATCCTAACGATCATGTGAATATGAGCCAAAGCTCTAACGATGTGATCCCCACAGCTATTCATGTGAGCTCAGTGATTGGGGTGAAAGAGCGGCTTATGCCTGCGTTAACGCATTTGCGCGGGGTTATTTACGAGCGCGAAGCGTTGTTTTCTGAACAGGTAAAAACCGGTCGTACTCATCTCATGGATGCCATGCCTATTACTCTTGGCCAAGAGCTGCGCACGTGGCGGGAACAGATACTGGCGGCAGAAAAACGCCTTGATGCGGCTGCGGACGAACTGCTCGCGCTGCCCCAGGGCGGCACTGCGGTAGGCACAGGTGTGAATGCGCTGCCCGAGTTTTCCGGCCAGTTTGTGAAGTTCCTGAAAGCCAACGCCCGCCACCCTTTCTGTTCTTTGGATCACAAATTTGTAGGCCTGAGCGCGGTGGATGGTCCCGTTGCGCTGTCATCTCAACTGCGTGGCCTTGGCATTGTGCTCACCAAAATTGCTAACGACCTGCGCTGGATGAACAGCGGCCCGATTCACGGGCTTGCGGAGATCAGCCTAGCGGCGCTGCAGCCGGGCAGCAGTATTATGCCAGGCAAGGTTAACCCGGTTATTCCCGAGTCGGTGGCCATGGTGGGGGCCCAGGTAATTGGGCTGGACAGCGCGAATGCCATCGCAGGGCAGTCTGGTAACTTTCAGCTTAACGTGATGCTGCCACTTGTTGGCAGCAACCTGCTGGATATGATCGGTCTGCTTGAAAATGCCACCGGCATGCTAGCGAACAAGGCCATTCGGAACTTTTCCGTGAACACGGAAACATTGGATGCCGGCGTTCGCCGCAACCCGGTTCTGGTGACGGCGCTTAATCCTGAAATCGGTTACAGTTTGGCGTCGGATATCGCCAAGGAAGCGTATAAAACCGGTAGACCCGTGATTGATGTGGCTGAGGAAATCAGCGGTCTCAGCCGGAAGCGTTTGGAAAAACTGATGGACCCGCTCAAGCTGACCCAAGGCGGAATCGACTGAGATAAACGAACAAGGAGTACCGGCGTTTGCTGACATCCCTTACGTTGTTTGTGATGCTGATACTGGCCAATGGCACGCCCGTGGTTGCCGCAAAGGTATTTAGGCGCCGCTGGTCAGCGCCTGTAGATGCAGGGCTGCACGGGTTTGATGGTCGTCCTCTGTTGGGCGAAAGCAAGACTTGGCGAGGCGTCGTCACAGGCGCCCTGTGCTGCGCGCTGTTTGCTTTGGCCACCGGGTACGGGTTTGTATTCGGGTTGTTATTCGGCTTACTCGCGCTCGCCGGCGACCTGTTTAGTAGTTTTATCAAGCGCCGGCTGGGACTGACATCCAGCGCGCGGATGCCTTGGTTGGATCAGGTGCCCGAGGCGGCTTTTCCGGTACTGTTGGCGATGGGGTGGGGATTGATTGACGTCTGGGCTGGGCTGTTCATTGTGGTGTTTTTCACTCTATCCAATATGTGGATATCGCCTTTACTCTACCGCTTGGGTATCCGGCGTCAGCCTCACTGAACCGGAACGCGGGTTAGGGTGTGAATCGTCACTTCAGGCGGGCAGTTTAGTCGAACATTAACCACAGAAGTGCCTGCCCCGGGAGAGGTGTATCCCTGCATGCCGTTTGCCCGCCAGTAGCCACGGCCCAAATGGCGCGGGCAATCTGCGTCTAATGTGAGTGGAATTCCCCCGGGGAGGCAGATCTGGCCACCATGGGTGTGGCCGCACAGGAACATGTCGTAGCCGGCGTGGGCAGCCTCCCGCCATAGTTCAGGTGTATGACTGAGAAGCAGGCTGGTGGCGCCGGCAGGAATGTCGTCGCCTGCGCGATGCAGGTTGTGAGTTTTATAAAAGTGCGGGTCATCGACCCCTGCAAGATACAACCGCTCGCCACTCCGTTCTATTGGAGCCATCTCGTTCATCAGCAGGGAGTACCCCATGTCTTCCAGGGCGGGCACCATGCGCACACTGTCGTGGTTTCCAAGCACGGCGTAAGCCGGGCCCCGAATGGCTTCGCGTAACCGTGCCATGCCTTCGAGGGCCGCTTCAATCGGCCCCCAAGTTTCTTTTCGGTAGTCGCCGGTCAGCACGCATAAATCGTAATCCAACGGGGAAATCTGTCGTATAACTGCTTGTAGATTGGCTTCATCCATATCCACGTGCAGATCGGTGAGATGCAGGATGCGAAAACCTTCAAAGTTTGTCGGTAGGCTTGGTAGGGGGAAGCTGTTATAGGCCGTATCCAAGCGCCGACTGTTACTTTGTCCGCGCCCGTGCATCCCTACTAGCCTCAGGCAGAAACGGATAAACCCGGGCGTACACGCTGGGTTCTTAAAATGATACGAGGAGCGTTCCCGGCCAGATACCCTCGTCGCCTCAGTTTCACGCTCAATGCCCAGACGTTGGCGAGCGTGAACTGGTCCCAGCCGAAGGCTTAGGCGGTACTCCAGAAGGTCATCCTGGTGTTCTGGTGTGCGGGCCGGTGAGCTCATCTCAGATCCTTTGGCTTCGGGCCAAGTCTGTGCATTGTGTTAGTAAGTATATAGTCACATTATGGTAGGCAACAGAGGGGATGCAACCTGGCGAGTTAACAGCCACAATCCTTAATCTGTAGACATTCATATCCGTAGCAGAGGTCATTATGACATCATCTTGCAGCATTCCCGGCCTGAACGTGGCCCGTAGCCGCTTTCCTGAGCCGGAAGAGGATCTGCCAGCCGCAGAGGGCGAGCACAGAGTGGTTCTGGGCGGTGGGTGCTTTTGGTGTGTTGAGGCTGTACTCATAGCAATGGACGGCGTAAATCGCGTTGAGTCTGGCTACGCTGGCGGGTTGCCAGAAACGGCTAATTACGACGCCGTTTGCACAGGCACAACCGGCCATGCGGAAGTTGTAAGTGTTCACTATGACCCGGCGCGGGTTAGTTTTGGGGCGTTGCTTAGGGTGTTCTTTTCAGTGGCCCACGATCCGACGCAACTGAACCGCCAAGGCAATGATCGGGGTACGCAATATCGTTCCGCTATTTTTTACGAAACCCCGGAACAGAAGCAAGTTGGGGAATCCTACATTCGCCAACTGAATGGTGCGGGGGTTTATTCTGATCCTGTGGTAACTACCCTGGAGCCGTTGGAGGCATTTTATCCGGCTGAAGGGCACCACCAGAATTTCGCCGCCCGCAATCCACATCAGCCATACATCATGGCGGTGGCCGCCCCGAAAGTCGAAAAACTGATTGATGGCTTCGGTGACCGGCTTAAACCCGAATATACTGGTGCCGATTCAAATTCCGGGGACAACACAGCCTGAGGAGATAAATGATGAGTAGTTCTGCTGTAAGTTATGACTTAACGCCACTGACCGAGGCGCAGATAGAAGATAAAGCGGCCGGCCTGACACCGGAAGAGCGCCAGGTGTTGTTGGATCACGGCACGGAGCATCCGTTCTGCGGCACGCTGCTGGACAACAAGCTGGCCGGTGTTTACCACTGCCGGCTTTGTGATCTGCCATTGTTCAGTTCAAACGCAAAATTTGATTCCGGTACCGGCTGGCCCAGCTTTTTTCAGCCGTTCGACAAGGAACACATCCGCTACATTGAAGATGTAAGCATGGGGATGGCGCGCACAGAAGTGCGTTGTGTTCGTTGCGAGAGCCACCTAGGCCATGTATTTCCCGACGGGCCTCCGCCAACAGGCCAACGCTATTGTCTGAACTCCGTTGCCTTGGAGTTCCAGGAAAACAGCTGAAGCGTACAGGTGTTGCCGCTAGCTTGTGGTGGCGGCCACAACGGTAGAGATCAGATAGCCGGTGTAAGCGACGTAAACCAGCAGTAAAATGGAGCCGTCAAACCGGCTGATCAGTTTGCGCCAGCCGGTCAGTCCAAAGCCCATAACCAGCAGACCAACGGTCAGTGCCAGCATCAGCGCCCAATCCCGGTATAACACCTCTGGGGCTACTGACATGGGCTCAATCACGGCAGCCAGCCCTACAACGGCAAGCGTGTTGAAGAGGCCTGAGCCGAGGATGTTGCCCAGAATCAGGTCGTGCTCGTTTTTACGGACAGCGGCCAAGGCAGCGGCCAGTTCTGGCAGCGACGTGCCAATTGCCACAATTGTCAGGCCAATTACCAAGTCACTAACCCCTAAGCTCTGGGCAATAGTAACCGCTCCCCAGACCAGCAGGCGCGAACTGACCACCAGCAGAATAAGCCCAACAACCAGCCACATGATGGCGGTTTTCATTGCCATCAGTTCACTGGTTAGTTGGGTATCTATCTCGCCTGCAGGTGTCTCATCTTTGCCACGCATGCCCTGAAAGATCGACCAGCCCATTACCGCCGCAAAGACGCCCAGCAGTACCCAGCCATCAAACCGTGAGAGTTCACCATCCAATAACTGAGCACCGGCAATCAAGGCGGTAAGCCCCACAATGAGCGCAATATTGGTAATGTTGGAGCCGT
>JBQCZX010000097.1:12018-14841 GCA_052089485.1 Marinobacter sp.
GCAATCAAGGCGGTAAGCCCCACAATGAGCGCAATATTGGTAATGTTGGAGCCGTAGCCGTTACCCAGCGCAAGCCCGGGGTTGCCATCGGCCGCGGCCATGGCTGAAACCGCCAGCTCTGGAGCCGAGGTACCAAACCCGATAATCACCATGCCAATAAGCAACGTGGGCATGCCCAAGTGCTTGGCTGTGGCTGCAGCGCCTTCCACAAACTTGTCAGCACTCCAAACTAGCAATATAAGGCCGGCGATAATTGCGCCAATAGCCATTCCCATAGATGAACCTCAGTCAGGTTGTTTCTTTAGTAAAGCGCCAGAAAGGCGTGCAAGATACCGCATATGGCCTGTTGAGGTCAGCCCTTTTTCGATGAAGCGCTATGATCGAACGCAGGCGCGGGCATGAGGCTAAAGTTGTGGTGATATTGCAGACCAAAGACGAGAGAATTGCGACATCTTGTCGTCCGTGCGTCCGGACTATTACCTATAACCTGATGCACAGCACCGTTCGTATGCTAACGATACAACCGTTAAACTAGCGCGCAGACCGCTCACAAATCCGTATCGATTGTTAATCGCATTTTATTACTTCTGCGAAGATCGGGATAATTGTGTGCGCATTCAAAACGGACGCACTCGGCAACGCGTTTACCTCGCGACTTGCCTGCGTCCGACACACCTCTTCGCTGATCGTGGAGGGGCGAGGGGCTCAAAACTAGCTAGGGTGAAAACCAATGGCCGTTAAACAGGCAGATGTAGTGCTGGTCGGTGGTGGTGTCATGAGCGCCACTCTTGGCATGATGCTAACGCAGTTGGATCCGTCGATGAAAATAGTCATGTTGGAACGTCTTGATCACGTTGCCCATGAAAGTACCGACGGATGGAACAACGCGGGAACCGGGCACGCAGGGTACTGCGAACTGAATTACACACCTGAGACCGACGATGGCGACGTCGCTATTGAACGCGCGCTTCAGATCAATGCGCAATATGAGGTTTCCCTGCAGTTCTGGTCGTACCTGGTAGAGCAGGGTATGTTGCCGGAGCCCTCAAAGTTCATTAACCGCACACCACATCAGAGTTTTGTTTGGGGTGACAAAGATGTCGCTTTCCTCAAGCGCCGCCACGAACGCATGAGTGCGCATCATCTATTCCGTGGAATGGAGTACACCGAGTCGCCGCGGGAGCTAGAAGATTGGATGCCGCTGATTGTTCAGGGCCGAGATCCTATGCAGCCTGTTGCCGCAACGCGCGTCACCCACGGCTCGGATGTGGATTTTGGTTCCCTAACCCGGAATATGGTCAAGTACCTGCAAAGCCAGCCCAATTTTGAGCTGATGTTGGGTAGCCCGGTGCATTACATAGATCAACGCGACAACGGTCGCTGGAAAGTCCGGGTTAAAAATCAGCACACTGGCGAGCAGACCAAGCTGGAAAGCGAATTTGTTTTCCTGGGTGCTGGTGGCGGAGCATTGCCGTTGCTGCAGAAATCCGGAATTAGTGAAGCGCGTGGCTACGGCGGATTCCCTGTGAGTGGTCAATGGCTGGTGTGTCGCAAGCCCGATGTCGTGGGGCAGCACCACGCTAAGGTATACGGCAAAGCGCCTATTGGTGCGCCTCCCATGTCGGTGCCACACCTGGATACCCGCATCATCAATGGCGAACCGGCTTTGTTATTTGGCCCGTTTGCCGGCTTTACCACCCGCTTCCTCAAGCAAGGTTCCATCTTTGATCTGTTTGGTTCGGTACGCAAGACCAACCTCAAGCCGATGCTGTCGGTGAGTAGGAGCAACATGGATCTCACTCGCTATCTGATTGGTGAAGTATTTCAGTCACACAGCGACCGAGTGGAAGCGCTGCGGAATTTCTTCCCAGAAGCAGAAAAAGGCAACTGGGAGCTGCGCAATGCTGGCCAGCGCGTACAGATTATCAAGCAGGCTGAAGGCGGTGGCGGGAAGCTGGAATTCGGCACCGAAATTGTGGCCGCAAAAGACGGTACATTGGCGGCTTTGCTTGGTGCCTCACCGGGAGCCTCCACGGCGGCTAATGCCATGATCAGCGTGATCGAACGCTGCTTCCCGAAAAAACTTCAGACAGCTCAGTGGCAGGAGCGTATGAAAGTGCTGGTGCCGTCTTATGGTCATTCACTGGTGGACGACGAGGCGCTGTTGACGAAGGTGAGGGAAAGAACGCTCGCCACTTTAAAGCTGAGCTGATGTTTCTAAACGAATCTTAAAAAACTCCTCACGTAGTCTTTAAAGCACTGTGGGCGCCGGTTTAAACACCGGTGCCCACAGTGCTTTTTCGCATTTCACGCCCTGACGATATTTGCGATTCCCACATATCGGCGTAGGGTTGGCCGAACACTCGGAAGCAAGGAGAGAGCCAGTGAGCGAGCATGAATACAATCCTGATAAAGGATATGTGGCATTTCTTGGCTGGAGCCTAAACGCCGTAGAGGCCGCTGATAAATTCGATCGTCGATACGTGGTGGTCGCGCCGGATTGGGCCGAGGCCTATTGCAAAGAGCACGATATTCCCTACGTGCCCTGGAATTTCGAACGCCTGAATGATCGATCCGTTGAAATCGCCCAAACGCTAAAAGACATGGGTGTGGATGTCGCCATTCCATTGTTTGAAGAAACGGTAGAATGGGCCGGTGCGATTAACTCGGTTCTTATGGATAAGCCACGCTTGTTTGGTCAAGCGATGCTGCTACGCGACAAGGCCTTGATGAAGCGCCGTGCGCAGCTTGGCGGCATACGAGTGGGTATTTTTGAAGAGGCCCACGACAAAGGCGATGTTGTACGCTTTTTGAAGCGGGTTA
>JBQCZX010000098.1:0-14831 GCA_052089485.1 Marinobacter sp.
GGATGGTGTACCTGGATGCAGTGGTTACTTCCCGGTTCGAGGGCCGGCGGTTTGAGGTGCCCTCGCGAGTGTATGCGCGGCCGCTTGAGCTTTACGACGGTGCTGGCGTGAGTTCTGGAGCATTAGAACGAGAACTGGTGCTTTCGGGCTATCGCAAAGGCGACGGCGCGAAACCCGGCAGTTATCGTCGCAATGGTGGCCACTTTATTATCAGCACTCGAGGTTTTCGCTTTCCTGATGGGAATGAGCCCAGGCGAAGGCTTTCTTTGAATATATATGGCGATCGTATTCAGGACTTCTCTGTTACGTCCGGTGACAAGGCCGCAATTGTGCGCATAGAGCCGGCGCGTATTGGCGGAATATACCCGGCGCACAAAGAAGATCGAATTCTGGTGCGTTTG
Organism: Marinobacter sp.; assembly: GCA_052089485.1. Lineage (GTDB taxonomy): Bacteria > Pseudomonadota > Gammaproteobacteria > Pseudomonadales > Oleiphilaceae > Marinobacter. The sequence continues at coordinate 402 of JBQCZX010000098.1, forward strand.
GATGAAGTTCCAGTTCAGCTGCCCGCCGCACTGATGGCGGTGGAAGACCGGAAGTTTTATGACCATTTCGGAATTGCCCCTGCGTCTATTGGCCGGGCCATGCTGGCCAACATACGCGCCGGGCGGGTTGTTCAGGGCGGCAGTACGCTGACACAGCAGTTGGTAAAAAACTTTTTTCTTACTCGGGACCAGACCCTGCTACGCAAAGGTAATGAGGCCTTGATGTCTATCTTGCTCGAACTGCATTACGAGAAAGACGACATTCTGGAAACTTATCTGAACGAAGTATACCTGGGTCAGGCAGGCACCCGGAGCATCAACGGATTCGGGTTGGCCAGTCAGTTCTATTTTGGTGAGTCACTGCAAGATTTGGATGTGCATCAGATTGCCCTGCTTGTGGGGATGGTCAAAGGGCCAAGCTATTATAACCCTCGCCGGCACCCAAAGCGGGCTACGCAGCGCCGGAATCTGGTTATCGGCGAAATGGAGGGGGAGGGCCTTATCGCTTCGTCGAAAGCCGCCCGTGCCCGTGGTTTGCCTCTGGGTGTAAGTGCCAAACGGTCATACTCGGAAAACCGCTACCCAGCCTACATTGACCTTGTAAGGCGCCACTTGGCGCGGGATTACAAGGAAGAAGATCTGCGCAGCGAAGGGCTTCGCATTTTCACCACGCTGAACCCGGCTATTCAGTATGCCGCCGAGTATTCGGTTACCGATACTTTGCCAAGACTGGCCAGCGGCGACACTGCTGAAGCATTGGAGGCGACTCTTGTCGTTACCGCCAAAGATACCGGTGAAGTTCTGGCGCTTGTTGGCGGCAAAGACCCGCAGTTTGCAGGATTCAACCGGGCTTTGGATGCCAACCGTCCGATCGGATCGCTGATCAAGCCGTTTACCTACCTGACTGCGCTGGAGCAGCCAGATCGTTATACCTTGATGACCCAACTCATGGACAAGTCGTTTACCTTGGAATTCGACGACGGACGACGCTGGACACCAAAAAACTACGACGGCGAAGAGCGAGGCGAAGTTCCCCTGCATCGCGCACTTTCAAAGTCTTATAATCTTCCGGCGGTTCGGGTAGGGCTAGACGTTGGCGTTCCGGCTGTTCGTGAGACTCTGAGAGCGTTTGGTGTTGTGACGCCCATTTCGGAATACCCCTCCATGCTGCTGGGCTCGGTTTCCATGAGCCCGGTAACCGTTGCCCAAATTTATCAGGGGCTGGCCACTTCCGGATTTAATACGCCTTTACGCACTATCCGGGAGGTGACGGATTCCAGCGGTGGGGCGCTCTCGCGCTATAGCCTGGAAGTGGATCAGGTCGCAGACCCGGCCGCAGTGCATCTGTTGCAGTACGCAATGCAGGAAACCATGCAGGAAGGCACCGGGCGCTCAGCCTATTATTCGGTGCCCAAGGATCTGTCGCTCGCCGGAAAAACCGGAACAACCGATGACGGCCGCGATTCTTGGTTTGCAGGCTTCAGCGGTGATTTGCTGGCAGTGGCCTGGGTAGGGCGGGACGATAATGGCCCGACGGTATTGACCGGCGCCACCGGGGCTTTGCCAGTGTGGTCACGGTTTATGGCGCAGGTGCCGCAGCATGGGTTTTCTCCTGTGGTGCCCGATGGGGTGAATTATCATTGGGTAGATCCCGAAAAGCAGGCATTAACCGATGAGTATTGCGATAATGCGCGCCTTCTGCCGTTTATATCGGGTAGCGAACCGACACAGACCGTGTCCTGTTCAGGTACCCTTGAGCGGAAAATTCGAGGTTGGTTTGAAGGATTGTTCCAATGAGTAGGCAAGGTTTTATTCAGGTAGGTATGTTGGCTGCGTTTCTAAGCTTGGCGGGCTGCGCCTCCGGTCCGGGAGGTTCTATTTATGTGCCCGCAGGGGGCTCCGACCGGGCGCCCGAACCGCCGCAGACAGCGGAAGATAACGAGGAGCCCGAGGTCTGGAAAAAAAGTGAACAGACGGAAGACCAGAAGCCTGAGCAGCGGCAACAGCGCAGCAGCAAACCGAGTTACCGGGATGCTGGGGATGAGCTTTCTCCTGCGGCCCATAGCCTGGTTCGTGAGGCGGACGAACTTTTAAAAAGCGGCGACGCGCAAGGGGCTATTGTTCGGCTGGAGCGTGCGCAACGGATTGCGCCCAGATCGGCAGAGGTCTACTTCAAACTGTCGGAAGCTTATGTGGCTGGTAACAAGTTGGGGCCGGCAGAGCAGTTTACTCTGAAGGGGTTATCTCTGGCGGGAAGTGATGCTCGGCTACAGCGTGCGGGCTGGCTGTTGCTGGCGGATATTCGTCGGGCCCGGGGCAATGTGGCCGGCGCGAATCAGGCTGAAGATCGGGCGTCCAATTTGTAATGGATGCAGTATGCAGGTCAGGAAACCCGTCCGCATAAGAGGCGAGTTTGACGCATTAGCATTTAAAGTGTGGTGGCGTTAGCGAAACAGGCCCGGCAGGTTATGCAGGTGCTACAGATCCTGCCGGAGGTTAGGTTGGGCAATTGCTTTTTTAGTCTTTTAGAGGATCGCCATCACCTTTTTCGCAGCTTCCACGGTGTCGGCAATGTCCTCATCAGTGAGCGCTGCGCTAGTAAATCCAGCCTCAAATGCAGACGGCGCTAGGTAAATGCCTTCTTTAAGCATGCCTTGGAAGAACTTTTTAAAGCGCTCCACGTCGCAATTCATTACCTGGTCAAAGCGAGTGATGCTGGACCCCTCGGTGAAGAATATGCCGAACATTGCGCCTGCGCCTTGAACGACTAAAGGAATGCCCGCCGCATCTGCGGCGGCTTTTAGACCGTCACGTAGTGCGATGGTTTTTTGAGTCAGGCGATCATGAAAGCCTGGCTCTGAAATGGCGTTCAGTGTGGCAAGGCCGGCGCACATGGCCAGTGGGTTGCCGCTGAGTGTGCCGGCCTGGTAAACCGGGCCTAGCGGTGAAATGTGCTCCATGATTTCCCGCTTACCACCAAACGCACCAACAGGCAGTCCGCCCCCGATAACCTTGCCAAGTGCCGTCAGGTCCGGGGTTACGCCGTACAGTTCCTGAGCTCCGCCGAGTGCCACTCGAAATCCGCTCATGACCTCATCGAAAATAAGCACGGTGCCGTATTCATCGCAGACCTCTCGAAGACCTTCCAGGAAGCCCGGAGCCGCCGGGATACAGTTCATGTTGCCTGCAACCGGCTCGACAATAATAGCGGCTATCTCGTCGCCCATTTCCTGAAAGGTTTTACGCACGCCGTCAAGATCATTGAAATCAAGGGTCAGGGTAAGCTCAGCCAGGCTGGAAGGTATGCCTGGCGAGTTGGGTACGCCCAAGGTCAGTGCGCCCGAGCCGGCTTTTACAAGCAGCGAATCCACGTGCCCGTGATAGCAGCCTTCAAACTTCACAATTTTGTCGCGCCCAGTGTAGCCACGGGCCAGACGAACAGCGCTCATGGTGGCTTCTGTGCCGGAGTTGACCATGCGCACCAGGTCAATCGAAGGCACCAACTCGCACACTTTGCGGGCCATATCGGTTTCGATGGAGGTGGGGGCGCCATAGCCAACCCCGAGATCTACCTGAGCGTGCAGGGCATCTTTAATTCGCTGGTCAGCGTGGCCAAGAATCATGGGGCCCCAGGAGCCAATGTAGTCGATATAGCGCTGATCATCTTCGTCGTACAAGTACGCGCCTTGTGCGTGTTTAAAGAAGATCGGGGTACCGCCTACACTACGGAACGCGCGAACCGGGGAGTTAACACCACCTGGAATATACTTCTGGGCCTGTTCGAACAGGGTTTCGGAGTGTGTCATTTGTGGGATCTCCTGCTATTTGGAGGTTGAATATAATGGATGGTGGCTGGCAAAGAGCCGGTGAAATGTTCTTGCGTTCTGCTCCGTGGCATCAAGGCTGCTCTCGAAAAGCCCGCCGACAACGGCCAGCAAATCAGCACCTGCTCGAATGAGCTGTTCACCGTTCTGTGCGGTAATTCCGCCGATGGCCGTTACTGGCCGGTTGAAGTGTTTCGCCCTGGCCAGTATATCGGTTGTAGCACCTGAAGCTTCCGGCTTGGTCGAGGACGTAAAGAAACGGCCAAAGGCCACGTAGTCTGCACCTGCCTCCGTGGCCGTCTTTGCCAGGGCCAGGCTTGCATGGCAGGTAATGCCGATAATGGCATTTTCTCCAAGCAGGCGGCGCGCTTCTGCGACAGAACCGTCTGTTTGACCCATGTGTACGCCTGCCGCACCTACCCGCTTTGCAAGCTCCACATCATCGTTGATGAGCAACGGAACGCTGGCAGCCGCGCATACAGACTGCAGATTTTTCGCCTGTGCAAGGCGTTCCGCCATGGGTGCGAGCTTCTCTCGGTATTGTACCATTACTGTACCTCCGCGAACGGCTGCCTCCACAGATGCAATCAACGTTGCCGAAGGCGTAAGCCGGCTGTCGGTAATGGCGTAAAGTCCCGTTGGAACCCGTGTAATCATCGTTCCCACAGAATGCCCCGGTCTGGAACCGGTTGGCCTCCTCCCACTTCAAGCGCGTGCAAAATAGTTCGATGCACGTAGTTCTGGGCCTGGGAGATAGCCGCGCGGGGTGAAAGCCCCTGGGCCCGCCCGGCCGCAATCGCAGCCGCAAGCGTGCAGCCAGTACCGTGATACTCGCCGCCAATACGCTCAACATCCCACGACATCGGCGTGGGAGAGTGGTTGTAAAGCGTGTTGGTGATATGAATGCCCTTGCCGTGGCCTCCGGTTGCAAGCACCGACGCACAGCCTCCCTCGAGCAGTTTTCGCGCTGCCTCGGCTGGGTCGTCGCTCCCTGCCAATAGGGCCAATTCTATACCATTGGGAGTGATCATCTCTGCCAAGGGGAATAGTTGACCTTTCATGGCTGCAAACAGTTCGCCGTCTGCCAGATCGCCGCCGCCTGCTGCCTTGATTACCGGGTCGGTTATTACCGGAATATCCGGGTGCTTGCCCAGGAACTCCACCAGTACATCCACTACCGCCGCACTTCCCAAGGCGCCCGTTTTAATCGCATGTATGGGGGCGTCCTCAGAAACACAGTTGAGTTGTTGGCGAATCAAGTCCGGGCTAACGGCTTCGGCACTGTATACGTTCCGGGTGTCCTGAACGGTCAGGCATGAGAGCACGGGTAATGGGTGACACCCCATTGACGTGATGGCCTGAATATCTGCCTGAATGCCGGCACCGCCGGACGGATCCAGGCCAGAAAGAACGAGTACCTGGGGACGGGTGTAGTGTGTGATGGCTAAAGCTCCTTAGAAAGGTTTAACGACAGCAAGAATAACAACGGCGAGTAGGATGAAAACCGGCAACTCATTGAACCAACGGTAGAATACATGGCCGCGGGTGTTGAGGTCATCGCGAAAGACCTTCACCAGATGTCCGCAATAAAAGTGATACGCGATCAGCAGTGCCACCAGCACAAGTTTTGCGTGCAGCCAGCCCAGACTGAAGTAGCCAGATACATTGTAGCTGAGCAGCCAAATGCCAAATATCACGGTGGCAATCATTGAAGGTGTTGTGATGCCCCGATAAAGCTTCCGCTCCATTATTTTGAAGCGTTCACGACCCGGCTGATCCTCGCAGGCTGCATGGTAGACAAATAGTCTGGGCAGATAAAAGATGCCGGCAAACCAGCACACCAGAGAAATTATATGAAAAGCCTTAACCCAAAGCATTCGTTAACTCCGTCGATATTGGTAATAGCTTTCGATATCAGATTTAAGCACCACGCCATAAACCCGCTGAATCATCGGTGCCACGTGACGCTGTACATAGAGAGCTTCAGCGCGGGTAGTATCAAACTCGTGCAGAGCCTCTTCGAGCGTGGCTTGGTATTGCACCGGTGCGATATCGCGCCGGTTGGCAGGGATTTCCATCAAGTCGATGGGTTCCGAAGGGTCTTCCGCCTCTGCTGTTTTTATTTCCTCAGCGTCTTCCAGATAGCGGGCGAGATCAACCGCCGGTAACAGAGCTGTAGGGCCGTTTTTTCCTTCAACTATCAGCCATTTGGGTTCCGCCTTAAGGGCTTTTCGAGCCTCCTCAACCGTCAGGTGCCGACTAATGCGCAGGATACCCTTGTCCATGATTGCCGCCACAGATACTCGGCGTAGGGCCTGGATAACCGGCGAACTTTGATAGCTCAGGCCCTGGCTTTTCAGCACGGTCAGGAAGAGCGACTTCTTGCCAAAAGCCTCGCTCGTAATCAGCGTGGCAGTGGTAATAACCAGCATGCCCGGGAGGATAATGTTGGGATTACGGGTTAGCTCTAATAATGCCATAAGCGCGGCCAAAGGCGCTTGCAACACCGCGCCCATCATCGCCCCCATGCCAAGCATCGCGTAAAAACCAACGGATGATGCATGACCAGGTAAAATCTCGGCGCCAACCAGGCCCAAGGCCCCCCCAAGCGTTGCGCCTATGATAAGCGTTGGGCCAATAATGCTGCTGGGCATGCCCAGACCAACCGTTAGGGAGGTAATAACGAGTTTGGCGACCCCCACGCTTAATAGCAGCCAGAAGCCGAGTTCGCCGTTCATGGTTTCGTTGACTGTGTCGTAACCTATCCCCATGATTTGGGGCACCAGCACAGCGACCGGAGCCATCAGCGCGCCAGCAAAAATAACGCGCAGCAAAATAGGGCGCTGGTTAAAACGCCCCATGGAGTCTACCAGGTGTATAAAAAGCGCTGCCGACACGCCAATAATAACGGCGATAACCAACACCCAGGGTATCTCCAGAAACGAATTCATGGTCAGCGCGGGAACGTTAAAAGCCGGTTCTGAGCCATAAACCAGTTGAGTGACGACCGCAGCACTAACGGCCGCCAGTACGATGGGTGTAAACCCAGCAATGGTGTACTCCATCATCACCACTTCCATGGCGAAAATAACGCCAGAAATGGGGGTGTTGAACGAAGCTGAAATGGCGGCCGCACACCCGCAGGCCACCAGGGTGCGAATGCTGTTGTTGGGCAGCCGCATCCATTGCCCCATCAGGCTTGAAAAAGCAGATCCCAAGTGAACAGCAGGCCCTTCCCGGCCGGCAGATTGCCCGGTAACAACGGTTGCAACGCCCACAACGAACTGAATAAGAGCGCTCTTTACCGTAATGTAGCCTTGGTGATAATTCAGGCGTTCCATAACGTGAACCACACCTACCTTCCGGTCGTGTGTGGCAAGGCGGTGTAAAAACAGGCCAATGCCGACGGCGCCAGCCAGTGGCAGTAACCCTCGGGTAAGAATGTCCAAGCTTTCAAATGCTTCCGATCCTTCGCCCGGCAGGAATTGCTTTAAAGGCCACTCAATAGCTAGGCGGAAAACCAGGATCACGGCCCCGGTGACTATCCCGGACAACAGACCGAGAAACGCCAGCTGCGGCAATGAATCCACGCCAGACAGCCTGCGCGTGAACACAGAGGTCAGTTTTTCGCTAATCTGGTGCCAGATTTTAGTCATGAATGCCGGTGTTCCGGTACAAGAGGGTGGCCCGCCGAAGGGTTTCTGACAACATTGTAGCCGCCGCTTTGTAAGCTGCAATAAGTCGTTGGTTTATCATGGTAGACTACCAAGCTGAACTTCTAAATCCTGATACGACATCGCTGGAGCGCAAGTTGATTAAAGTAGGTATCGTAGGTGGCACCGGCTATACCGGCGTCGAACTGCTTAGAATTCTCGCTGTTCATCCGGAAGTTACGGTTAGCTGCATCACTTCAAGATCGGAAGCCGGTATGCCGGTAGCCGATATGTACCCGAACCTCCGCGGACATTTTGACCTGGCATACTCCGCGCCAGACCCCAGTGTACTGGCGGCGTGCGACCTGGTGTTTTTTGCAACACCACACGGCGTCGCTATGGGAATGATCCCAGAGCTGATGGCGACTGGTGTGCGGGTGGTGGATCTCTCGGCAGATTTCCGCCTTAAGGACCTGAAGGTTTGGTCTAAATGGTATGGCATGCCCCATGAAGCGCCGGAGTGGGTTGAAAAGGCGGTTTACGGATTACCTGAAGTCGCCCGCGATGAGATTTCCAAAGCGCAACTCGTAGCCAACCCGGGGTGTTACCCGACAGCCGTGCAGCTTGGTTTTCTACCTTTATTGGAACAAGACTTAGTTGACCCATCGCGGCTGATAGCCGATGCCAAGTCTGGCTCCAGCGGCGGTGGCCGGCAGGGCAAAATCGGCATGTTGCATGGCGAGGTTGGGGAAAGCTTCAAGGCTTATGGTGCCTCGGGTCACCGCCATCTCCCAGAAATTCGTCAGGGTTTGTCTGACGCTTCGGGCGGTGACACGGGCGTGACGTTTGTGCCGCACCTTATTCCGATGATTCGTGGTATTGAGGCAACCCTGTATGCAGAGTTGGGGAACCCGACTGATTTCGATCGCTTGCAACAGCTGTTTGAAGATCGCTACTGTAATGAGCCATTTGTGGATGTGATGCCGTTCGGTAGTCATCCGGAAACCCGCAGTGTCCGGGGAGCTAACTTGTGTCGTATGGCATTGCATCGTCAGGAGCAGAGTAACCTGGTTATCATCTCATCGGTCATCGACAACCTCGTAAAAGGTGCCGCAGGCCAGGCTGTCCAGAACATGAATATTATGTTCGGTCTCAAAGAAACCCTGGGTCTTGAAGCACCTGCATTGCTGCCCTAAGGATGACCCGTGAGCGAACAACGCAAGCCGGCTGAGGAATATGTTGTTATCCGCCATCGGCCAGGATATCGGGTGAGGCGAACGGTGATTCTGCTGGCGTTCACGGTTATTGCCGCGGCCGTCGGTTATGCTGCGGGACTGGCTCAGGGTGGCTTTCGCTTCAGCAGTGCCGAAGCTTCTAACGAGCGCCTGGAAGATCAGGCTGCAACATTGAAAACCCGTTATCGTGAGGCCCAGCAGCAACTGGTTAACCTTGAGCGTGGCAAGCTAATTGATGAACAGGCCCTGAATCAGGCTCGGACAATTATTGTTGATTTGGAAACCCGCGCTGGCAATCTAAAGTCTGACCTTACTTTCTATAAAAATATCATGGCGCCATCCAAGACCAGCAAGGGGCTGCAGGTTGATCGCTTTTCGCTGGTAAGCGATCGCCAAGCCAGCTTTTATAATTTCAAGTTGGTGCTGATACAGGTCGGCAACAACAAAAGTTATATTTCAGGCTTGGTGGCAGTCAACATAATCGGCATGCGCGACGATGAGAAAGAGGTCATTGCCCTGCGCGATTTGTCTCAGGATATTGAAGATCTTGGCGTAAAATTTCGCTTTCGGTATTTCCAGGATGTGGAAGGTAAGCTGGCACTGCCTGACGGTTTTGAGCCACTCGAGGTGCAGGTTGTTGCTCAGGCGGAAGGGCGCAAATCCGCACAAGCTGAACGCACATTCAATTGGGACGATTTAACGGAGAACTGAACATGCTTGGCAAGAAAAAGCAGAAGCCTCGCCGGCCCACTGGCAACTTTGACACATTAATTTCCTCCCGTACGACCATAGAAGGCGATATACATTTCTCTGGTGGTTTACATGTGGATGGCCATATTCGCGGCAAGGTACTGGCTGAGGAGGGCAGTGATGCTGTTTTGCGGGTGTCGGAAGTCGGTGAGATTACTGGCGACATAGCGGCCCCGCACGTGATTATCAACGGTACTGTTAACGGCGATGTATATGCGACTGCTCACCTTGAGTTGGCGGAAAAGGCCGCTATTAACGGCAGCGTTTACTATAATCTCATTCAGATGGCCATGGGATCGTCAGTAAATGGCAACCTTGTTCATCAGCGTGAATCTTCCGGACTTCTGACACAGGAAAATACGCGAACTGGCGATACTTTGTCCGGTGTGGGGTTCGACGAGCCATCGGAAGACGATGGTGGAAAGTCCGAATAGTTGATTGTTTTACTCAGGAATACCATAATCATCGAAGTTATATCAGGTAATCCGGAGGCGAACTTGAGTGTAGTTCAGCAACAAATGGCAGCACCGATGTTTTTCAGCGACAGTGCGGTCAACAAAGTACGTGAGCTGGTTGATGAGGAGGGCAACTCCGATCTTAGGCTGCGGGTCTTCGTGACGGGGGGTGGCTGCTCCGGCTTTCAATACGGTTTCTCATTCGATGAATGCCAAGATGAGGAAGATACGGTTATTGAACGGGAAGGTGCGACCTTGTTGATCGATCCGATGAGCTACCAGTACCTTGTGGGAGCCACCGTCGACTACCAAGAAGGTCTGCAGGGTTCTCAGTTTGTGGTACAAAACCCCAATGCCAGTTCTACCTGTGGTTGCGGAAGTTCGTTTACCATTTGAGTTTTGCCGTAGCCTGTACACGGTAAGTGCATTTCGGGTTCAGCCGGGGTAAATGGCGCCAAGTATCCGGGGGCCGAAAGCTCCGGTCACTTCTGCCAGATTTCCCGGCTTCCGTTCCATCGTCTGTCGGGCCAGCCATGCAAATGCCGTTGGCTCCACCCATTGAGGGTCAAGCCCAAGCTCGTCGGTATTGAGTACACGAATAGGGCTGAGAGCCTGCGAAAGCTCTTTCATCAACAACCGGTTACGAGTCCCCCCTCCGCAAGCATAAACCGTCATAGCAGGCGACTGAGGCATTTGCCGAACGGCCGTGATCACTGACAACTGGAGCAGCGTGCGCTGAACGTCTTCTGACCGGGTTTCACCGTGCCGCAGCACCATAGTTTTAACCCATTCAAGATTAAACTTTTCCTTCCCGGTGCTTTTGGGTGGCAGGCGCTCGAAGTAGGCGTCTGAGAGCATATCGCTCAGCATTGCCTGATTGACGATCCCCTCCTGGGCCCAGTGGCCATCTTCATCGTAGGCGCGGCCAGTTTGCTCATAGCACCAGGCGTCCATCAGTGCGTTAGCGGGGCCGGTATCGAACCCTGTTACCGGGCAGTCCTGGTCAGAAGGAATCCAGGTTATATTGGCGATGCCGCCGAGGTTCAGGATGCACCTGTCTTCGGTTTCGGAGCCAAAGAAATGCTGGTGGAAAGCTGGCACCAGCGGGGCGCCTTGTCCACCTGCGGCCATGTCCCGGCTACGAAAGTCCCCCACCGTTGTGATCCCTGTCTTTTCCGCGATGATAGAGGGGTTGCCTACCTGAAGAGAGAAGCGACCTATTCCTGAAGGTTGGTGGCGTAGAGTCTGGCCATGGCTTCCGATGGCACGAATTGAGGATCTTTCCATACCGGAATTGCGAATTAGGTTTTCTGCAGCGTCTGCAAAAAGTGTCCCCGTTAGTGTATCAAGTTCACCGACTTCATCAGGGGTTGCATGGTTCTGGCTTGCAAGCACCAAGCGTTGACGCAAGTTTTCGGGGTAGGGAGCGGAATGTGTCTTGTGAATGCGGACAGCGTTGCCCTGAAAGGACACCAGCACGGCGTCTATGCCATCCATGCTGGTGCCGGACATTAGCCCGATCCAAGTGTCCATCGAACCTCAGTCTTCCGGGGCCAGGGCAAGGTGTTGGTAGTTTGTTCTGAACGCTTCAAATTGAGCAATCTGTCGCGAGGTCACATTCTTGAATCGAGCCATTTCCGAAGCCGGGATTGGCTGAGCATCAGGCAGCTTTACAGTCCGGGAGTTGCGTGGTGAGCCATTAACCCGAAATTCGTAGTGCAGGTGCGGGCCGGTTACCATTCCAGACGAGCCAACATAGCCAATGGTGTCGCCTTGCTTTACCCGTGCGCCGGTCTTCATGCTTTTGTCGATCCGGCTCATATGCGCGTACAAAGTTGTAATGTTGTCGCCGTGCTTCAGAACGACTGTGCGGCCATAGCCGCCTTTCCAGCCGGAGGACTGAACTCTGCCATTACCCGCGGCCTTTATTGGTGAGCCAGGAGGCGCGGCATAATCTGTGCCCTCGTGTGGGCGGACAACATCCAGAACCGGGTGGCGGCGCTGCAAATTAAATGAAGAAGAAATGCGTGCGCTGATGGGGGTACGTAAGAAAGCCTTGCGCATGCTTTTGCCATCGGGCGCGTAATAATCACTGTCGCCATTGCTGTCTGTGTACAGCAGGGCAACGTTTTCCTGACCGCGATTTATAAAGCGGGCAGACAGAATGCGGCCGGTGCTAAATTTTTCCCCGTCGAGGTACAGCTCTTCGTAGACCACCTCAAACCGATCGCCTTTGCGAACATCGTAAACAAAATCGATATCCCAGCCGAAGATGCCAGCCATTTTCATGGTGAGTCTATCGTTGAGCCCTGCTTCCCGGGCGGCGAGGTAGAGCGAGCCATCAATCGTCCCTGAAGCAAATGCTGGCTTAGGTTCTGGCTCTCGCATCTCCGTCAGGCCTTTAAAGGACTCCTCCTGCTTCTCAATCTTCAGGGTCTCCAGCAAATTGCGTTGGAGCTCAACCGCCGTAAGCTTGCCTTCTTTGTCGGTCGCGAAGCGAATGGTCTCCCCAGCATAGAGTCGCTGCAGTTTATCCGCCTCTCCCTCACCGTGAATAACAGAGAGCATGATACCGTCGTTGAACCCCGCCTTTTTAAAGAGAGAAGACAGAGTGTCGCCCGATTTAATATTGAAGACTTGCCAGTCCAAGCGAGCTGTCTGCTCAGGGTTCACCTGCTCGGGCACCGGTGGTGCTTTCTCGGGCTGAACCTTGGTAACAACTTTCTCCGGTGACGCCTTGGAGCTTTGCTGCGGCTTTTGCGAGATGGCTTTCGATGTCTCACTCTGTTCGAGATCCAGAGTGTAAGACATGCGTTTGGCCTCAACGTCTGCGCTGGGGCTCATTAAAATAGCGGCAGTCACTACAACGGTGGTGGCGGCAGCAATGGTAATATGGGCTTTTGGTAACATTTTCAGCACGTATTGCATCCGTTTTAATCGGTATTCCGGCAGGCTGTGCTGCCTAGTTAAAGCTATTGGTCAAGTATAGACCAACAGATTGCCGTATAAAAGTATGTGGAACAGCTCAGAACATTACAGTTGTTGCGCTTCCGGTCGGATTTATTGCGGTGTCATTGGTATAATGGCGTTCGCCTAGGCTGCACGGTTTTGTTTAAAAACTGAGCGCTTGTACTTTAGCAGAGCACCAGGTAACTCACGGATTTCTTTTGTTGAAGTCTGTAACTGATAATTTGTAAAACTGAATGGGGATGAAGAGGTCATGGCATCTATTGATGAAGCGCTTGCCATTATTAAGCGAGGCATAGACGAACTGATACCCGAAGACGATTTGATCGCGAAATTGAAGGAAGGTCGTCCCTTGCGTATTAAGGCGGGCTTTGACCCCACGGCCCCTGATCTTCATCTCGGGCACACAGTGCTCATTAATAAGTTGCGCCAGTTTCAGGATCTTGGCCATGAGGTTATTTTCCTGATTGGTGACTTTACCGGAAAAATTGGCGACCCCTCGGGCAAGAGCGCTACCCGGCCTCCACTAACGGATGAGCAGGTAGCCCAGAATGCGATTACCTATAAAGAGCAGGTGTTCAAGATTTTGGATCGAGAGAAAACCCGGGTTGTCTTTAATTCCGAGTGGATGAGCAAGATGGGTGCCGCAGACATGATCCGGTTGGCCGGGCAATACACCGTTGCGCGAATGCTGGAGAGAGATGACTTTACCAAGCGATACCGTGCGGAGCAGTCGATCGCCATTCACGAGTTTCTCTATCCCTTGATACAGGGTTATGACTCCGTGGCGTTGGAGGCTGATGTTGAATTGGGCGGTACAGATCAGAAGTTCAATCTTTTGATGGGGCGCATACTGCAGAAGCAGTACGGCCAATCACCGCAAGCCATTCTGACCGTGCCCATTCTCGAAGGGTTGGACGGCGTGCAGAAAATGTCCAAATCTCTGGGTAACTATGTAGGCGTTAACGATTCCCCTGGGGAAATGTACACCAAGCTTCTTTCTGTTCCCGACGAACTATTGTGGCGCTACTTTGAGTTGCTGAGCTTTCGCCCACTAGCGAAAGTAGATGAGTTCCGTAACGCGGTAGAGGAAGGTGGCAACCCCCAGGATTATAAAAAGCTGTTGGCAGAAGAGTTGATCACCCGATTCCATGATGAAGAGGCTGCTAAAACGGCCCACAAGTCGGCCGGCAATCGTGTTGGGCTTGGGGACATCCCTGAAAACGTGCCTGCAGTTGAGGTTTCCCTGGATGGGCAGTCAGAGATGGCGATGGCTTCAGTGCTGCGGATGGCCGGGCTGGTAAAGAATGGCGCGGCGGCTCGGGATGTTCTCGGTCGTGGTGCTGTTTTTGTGGATGGCCAGCAATTTGAAGGCGATCGACTGTTTGTAGAGGGTGATAGTTGCGTCATTCAGGCTGGCAAGAAGAAGATTGCCCAGGTATTGATTACGGTGTGATCGATTTCAGGCTATTTTGATCTTTTTCCAAAATGGCCGTTGACACCGTCGCTCAGCTCTGTAGAATGCGCCTCTCGCTTGAGGGACACG
>JBQCZX010000099.1:0-14630 GCA_052089485.1 Marinobacter sp.
TGCGAGGTGGATTTTGATCAGGGTATTGGTTGTAGATGATCATGAGCTGGTTCGTTCCGGGATAACCCGGATGCTCGCGGACGACCCAGATCTTGACGTTATCGGTCAGGCTTCGTCTGGTGAAGGTGCTATAGAGTTTGTACGCAAAAACCGCCCGGATATCGTATTGATGGATATCCGGATGCCAGGCATTGGCGGCCTGGAAGCTACACGGCGAATCTTAAGAATAGACGATACGATCCGTGTGATCGTGGTAACCGCGTGTGCCGACGATCCTTACCCGGCTCGAGTTATGCAAAGCGGAGCCACCGCCTACATCACCAAAGGCGCTGATATTCGGGAAATGGTTCGTGCTATCCGTATGGCTCACTCGGGGCAGCGATACATCAGCCCTGAAATTGCTCAAAAAATGGCACTGAAGCAGCTGGGCGGTGACAAAGACGACGAGGGCGAGCTATCGCAGTTTGATCGCTTGTCTGAACGCGAGATGCAGATAGCCATGATGGTGGTCGACTGCCAGAAGGTGCAGAACATTTCCGATAAGCTCTGCCTCAGCCCAAAAACGGTGAACAGCTATCGTTATCGGATCTTTGAAAAGCTGGAAATTTCCAGCGATGTCGAGTTGGCTCTGATGGCAGTGCGTTTCGGGTTGCTTGATGCCCACCAGGTCTGATCCCACAAGCGAAAGCAGCGGGGAGTTCGACAGTCAAAACTTCCTGAAACAGCTCACCGAGCGGCCCGGCGTTTACCGAATGTACGACGACGGCGGTTCCGTGTTGTATGTAGGAAAAGCCGGCAACCTGAAAAAACGGGTCAGCAGCTATTTTCGTAAGACTGGCTTGGCGCCGAAGACCGAAGCGCTGGTCGCAAAGATAGTCTCCATTGAAGTGACCATTACCGGCAGTGAGACAGAAGCGCTCCTGCTTGAGCAGAATTTAATCAAATCTCTGCGCCCGCCCTACAACATCCTGCTTCGGGATGATAAGTCTTACCCTTATATTTATGTGTCGGCCCACAGTGATTATCCGTCTCTGACGTTTAGGCGTGGACGCACTAAAAAGGGCGGCGGAACCTGGTACGGGCCGTTTCCGAGCTCAGGTGCGGTGAAAGAAAGCCTTAATGTTTTACAAAAGGTTTTCCGCATAAGATCTTGTAGTGAAAGCTATTTCAGTAATAGATCTCGACCCTGCTTGCAGTATCAGATCAACCGCTGCACAGCGCCCTGTGTGGGATATATTTCGCCAGAGGACTACCAGCAGGATATCCGCCACGCCAGCCTCTTTCTGGAAGGCAAAAACCCGATCATCATTCGAAATCTGATGGATGCCATGGAAGAGGCCGCCAAAAAACTCGAATTTGAAAAAGCGGCCGCTTACCGCGATCAGATTAATCATCTGCGCCACGTTCAGGAACAGCAGTCAGTAGACGGCGAGGGCGGTGATGCCGATGTAGTTGCCATTGCACAGGATGCCGGCGTTGTGTGCATTGTGGTTATCATTGTGCGCGGCGGTAGGGTTCTTGGCACCAAAGATTACTTTCCCCGCTACTCTCTTGAGCAGTCCGAGGGGGAGCTGCTCAGTGCCTTTCTTGGTCAGTACTACTTTGGCGGCAACACTCGCCGCGAGATTCCGCGAGATGTGCTGGTGCCGGTTGATGTTGACGGGCAAGCACTGCTTACTCAGGCACTTTCCGAGGCTGCAGAGCGTGAGACCCGCATACGAGGAAATGTACGGGGGGAGCGCCGCCGCTGGCTAGAACTGGCTATGACCAACGCCCGGCAAACCTTGCTTACCCACCTTGCCAGCAAGGAAACCGTTTATCGGCGCCTACTGGCGCTACGGGACATGTTGGAGCTTGCAGAAACGCCGTCACGGATGGAGTGTTTCGATATCAGTCACAGTCATGGTGAAAATACCGTCGCATCCTGTGTCGTTTTCGATGAGAATGGGCCCCTCAAGAGTGACTACCGGCTGTATAATATCGAAGGCGTGAAAGCCGGAGACGATTACGACGCCATGCGTCAGGTGCTGACCCGTCGTTATCGCCGCATGGTTGCAGGTGAGGGCAAGCGCCCGGATCTTGTATTCATTGATGGTGGTAAAGGTCAATTGAGCATTGCCCGGGAAGTGTTTGATAATTTGGGCGTTTCTGATATTCCTCTGATTGGTGTGGCCAAGGGCGTAACCCGGCGCGCAGGCATGGAGCAGTTGATTGATGCCATGACTGGCGACATATTCCGGGTACCTGCCGATTCGCCGGCGTTGCACTTGATTCAGCACATAAGGGATGAGTCGCACCGCTTCGCTATTACCGGGCACCGTGCAGGGCGCGACAAAAAGCGCCGCCAGTCGACCCTGGAAGGCATAGAAGGCGTTGGCCCCAAACGTCGCCGGGAGCTCATCCGGTATTTTGGCGGCATTCAGGCATTACGCAAAGCCGGCGTTGATGAAATGACCAAAGTTCAAGGTATCAGTAAATCACTGGCTGAAAACATATACGCAGCACTGCACGATGAGTCTTAAAAGTATGAATTTACCCAACCTGCTCACACTCTCCCGCATCATCATGATCCCAGTATTCGTGGTGGTGTTTTTTCTCCCCGTGCAGTGGAGTTATATGGCGAGTGCGACGATCTTCGCCGTAGCGGCCGCAACGGATTGGCTAGACGGCTATCTTGCTCGCAAGCTTGATCAGAGTACGCCTTTTGGCGCGTTTCTCGACCCAGTTGCCGACAAGTTGATGGTGGCGGTCGCGCTGGCGTTGCTGATTCAAGAGTATTCGGCTCTGCTGCTAACCATACCTGCTACGGTAATTATCGGTCGGGAAATCGTGATATCCGCATTGCGAGAGTGGATGGCCGAAATCGGCAGTCGCGCCAGTGTTGCCGTTTCATACATCGGAAAAATCAAAACCACGGCGCAGATGGTTTCCATTATAGGTTTGTTGGCGTTTCCTCCAGGGCGGCTTCTGTCTGAGGTTGCCTTGGGCCTGCTGTATATCGCGGCGGTTTTAACCCTCTGGTCTATGTGGCTTTACCTGAAGGCAGCTTGGCCGGATTTATTCCCCGAAAAGGACTAGTTCGGGGGTATTTCGCAAGCATTTGCCCAGTCGATAACTTCTTCTGCCAGTCTTTCCCCGGCGCTGCCGAACGCTTGGGCAATGGAATCTATGCGCCTGTCCTGTGCTGGCGTCGACACGATGAAACTGTTGGAGCAGAGCGTTTCCCTTGAGTGGTTATCGATTAACTGCCCATAGATCGCAACGGTTACCCGCGTGCTATCGCCTTTGCTAGCCGTGTGGAAGGCGGTAATTTCGGAGGCTAGACTCAGGTCGGCATTGCCCGGCCCTGTATCCATGGTAACAGCACGAAAGTTTTCTCTTGCTCTGAATGCGCCTACCAGCATATCGCGCAGGATAACTGGCATTGTATCCCGCCACCGAACGCCACCATAAACTTCGAACTCCCACGGCATGGGCTTTGCCAAAATCCTCGTGCTGTTGAACGGCTCAGATGCAAAAGGTGTATTAATCCGAAGGCTCTGGGGCCGAGTGGTTGCACTCTCTTGTAGTCCCTGTGGCACCGGGAAATCCATTACCCTCGGCGCCTCCGGGGTGGGAAACACCGTGCAGGCTGCCATGACTCCGGAAACCACCAGTGCTGTACCCACAGATTTGAATGTCTTTGCAGCAGTGCTAGTCATTGGGATACCTCCTTGATGGTGGGGCCACCCAAAATGGTGCCCTTTGGGTCTTCCTCTAAGCGGCGGGTAAACTGGTTTAGGTTTCTGAGAGTGCTACGTAGTTCTTTCAGGGCCGGTGCGAGTTCACCCATACCTTGAAGCCCGGAATCCAGGGCGCCTTTGTTGTCCTGGGTTAGCTGATCAAGTCGTGCAACGGTCTGCTGAACCGTGTTCATGGCGGCGCTCATGCTGATCAGTACCGATTTTCCTTCATTTTGTATTAGCGTATTGGCATTTTCCGACACTGTGGACACCTTGTCTGCCGCTTCGGCAGCCCGCGTGCCTGCATCGTCCATACGCTCAAGTAGGGAGACCATCTGAGCGCGGTTGCTAAGCAAAGAGTCGCTCGCTTCTTTAGCATTGCGCAAAATTGCTGTTAGGTTTTCGGTGTTTTCCTCAGAAAGCATTCTGTTGGCGCCGGTGAGTAATTTTTCAGATTTTGTCAGCAGTGCTTCGCCGTTGGTTAGAAGACTGTTAAATGGTGAAGGTTCGGCGACCATCCGCGCAGGGTTTTCTCTGCTGCCGTTCAATACCGGGCTGTCTTGACTGCCACCACTGAACTGAATGCTCATGCTGCCGGTAATGTTGGCTAGTACCATTCCTGCGCGGGTGTTCTTTCGCACAGGCACGCTTTGCTCCACGCGCACCAGAACACGCACATGGCCTGGGTGGTCCAGATCAAGCTGAAGGTCAAGCACATCGCCAACCTTAACTCCGCTGTACAGAACCGGGTTGCCCTTGGTCAGCCCGCCTACGGCACGGTCAAAAACCACTTCATAATAGGACCACTCACGGTCAGAGGACGATTTGGTCAGCCACATGGTGAACAACAGTGCTGCCACCACTGCAATCAGCGTAAATAGTCCGATGATCACGTGATGTGCTTTCGGTTCCATAGTTTCATACTCTCGTTGCCGGCCCTATTCGTGAGCCTGGAATGCGTAGCTAGCGGCCCGCCCACGGGGGCCATGAAAATAGTCTTGAATCCATAGGTCGTCCGTTGTGGCGACCTTTTCAATTTGGTCTGCCACCAAAACCTTCTTTTGAGAAAGCACGGCCACTCTGTTGCAGGTTGTATACAGCGTGTCCAAATCGTGGGTGACCAGAAAAACAGTCAACCCCAGTGCGTCCCTGAGGGTGATGATGAGTTTATCAAAAGCCGCAGCGCCAATCGGGTCGAGGCCAGCGGTCGGTTCGTCCAGGAATAGGATCTCAGGGTCCATGGCCAAGGATCGTGCCAGCGCGGCTCGTTTGATCATGCCACCAGAGAGTTCCGAGGGGTATTTGAGAGCAGAATCGGCCGGCAAGCCGGTCAGTGCCAGCTTCATGCGGCCTAATTCCTCTGCGTCGGCGCGGGACAGGCTGCAATGCTCAATCAATGGCAGGGCGATGTTCTGTAGCAAGTTTAGCGAGGAGAATAGGGCGCCTTGCTGAAACAGAACGCCAAACCGTTGCTCAGTTTCGGAACGTTCTTTAGTGCTCAACCTATTCAGGTCTTTTCCGAATACTTTGATACGACCAGCCGAAGGTTTATCCAGGCCAACAATGCTTCTGAGTAATACTGATTTGCCAGTTCCGGAACCACCAACAACCCCTAGGATCTCTCCCTTGAAAAGATCCAGGTCAAGGTTCTCATGAACAACATGGCTGCCAAAACGGTTATCAAGCCCCCGTATTTCGATGATGGGCGAAAGCTTACTGTTGGGTTTTTGAGCGTTTGAGTTCGTCATGATTTACCAGCCCATTTGCATAAAGAACAGCGCAGCAATGGCGTCTAGAAGAATGACCATGAAAATGGATTGAACCACGCTGGATGTTGTATGCACACCCACCGATTGAGCACTGCCGCCTACCTTGAACCCTTCCAGGCAACCGACAGCTGCAATCAGAAAGGCAAAGATGGGCGCTTTCGCCATACCTACAAGAAAGTGTTTAAGGGCAATGTCCCGCTCCACAATCGCCATAAACTGAGCCGGCGAAATATCCAGGGCAATCGCACAGACCATACCGCCACCAATTAAACCTGCGAGCATTCCCACAAAGGTAAGAATGGGCAGGCTCACCATCATCGCCAGAACCCGTGGAATCACCAGCAGTTCGACTGGATCTAGCCCCAGCGTGCGGATGGCATCCAGCTCCTCGTTTACCTTCATGGCGCCAATCTGTGCTGTGAAGGCACTGGCGGTGCGGCCTGCAAGCAGAATTGCTGCGAGCAGAACACCAAACTCCCGCAAAAATGAGAAAGCGACCAAATTGACTGTGTAAATTGTGGCACCGAAATCACTCAGTACCGTGGCGCCAAGAAACGCCACAACGGCACCCACCAAAAATGTGAGTAGAGCCACGATAGGGAGGGCATTAAGCCCGGTGCTCTGAACGGCAGCTACAAACGGCGTTACACGCCATCGGCTGGGTCTAGGCAAAATAGTAAACAGTGTTGCGATAATTTGGCCAACAAACCCCGCTAATAGATGGAGTAAGTGCCAGATAGCTTCCATGGTTTTGCCGGTCTCTGTGAGAAACTGCGTAACAGGGCCAAGGCTTTTAGGTTCTGGGACCGGCTTCTCCTGCATTGCGTCAGCCACAACCTGCAGCAGTGCACTTTGTTCTTGGGGCAAGGTATCGTCGTGCTGGGCCAGCGTACTGAGGGTTTCCGGCCCGAGTAGGGTAACCAGAAGAGAGGCGCCTGCGGTATCGACCCGCCCGAGTTCCTTTAGGTCAATATGTTCGGCTTGCCATTGCGGTTCAGAACACTCTTCGACCTGCTGTTTAAGTGCTTGATAATCGGCGAGCGTCCAGTCACCGCGGATGGCCAGTGTGTCGTTCTGACGGCGGATCTGGGAAGCGTTTTGATTTTCTGGGGAGTTGGCACTAATTGGCACGAGGGTCAGAAATCCAAATGTTGGTTGGGTAGTTTACTAGCTTAGAGACTACAGACGCTATCTGCCAGTATCCGGCGGTCTTCCTCGTCGTGACTGGCAAGCACAATAACGGTTCCTTCGGTTTTTTGCTCGAGTAAAAGTTGTCTCAGCAAACCCCGGGCATCGTTGTCCAGCCCTGTTAATGGCTCATCCAGAAGCATCACGGGCTGCTGGCGCAGAATGGCCCTTAGTAGGGCGACACGCTGTCGCTGGCCACCAGAGAGATCACCCGGCAACCGTTTACCAAATTCGCCAAGGCCAACTCTCTGTAGGCCGCGTTCAATGGCTTGCCGGTTTTCCTTGGTGAGTTTTAGCCCGGGATGAACACCCAAGCCTATATTTACCTCAACGCTCAAATGCTCGAACAGGTTGTGCTCTTGAAACACGCTGGTCATTGGCCGTTGCCAGGGCGCGTGATTGCGAATGCTCTTGTTCTGCCAAAGGATATCGCCAGATTGTGGCTGAAGAAAGCCCGCCAATACATTCATTAATGTGGATTTTCCAGAGCCACTGGGCCCGTGGATGGCAATGCATTGGCCATGCCCCACGGTAAAATTAAAGTTCCACGGCGCATTTTGGTCGGGATAGGCGAAAACCAGATTTTTTACTTCAAGCATGTTCTGGCTCCGTGACGGTGTGTGGTGGGTTGTTTGCCAGGCCGGACTTACGCGCAAGAGCGCCCAGTCGGCTGAACAGGCTGAACAGAACCAACAGTAGTAGTACCAACCACAACCCGGTTGCTGCGGCTGCATCAATTCGGTAGCTGCCCAGCTGCTGGTAAAGCAGAACTGGCAGGGTGGGTTGGCCCGGGGTGCCGAATAGGGCGATTACTCCGAAGTCTCCCAGTGATAGGCCTGTGCCGTAGGCCATGGCCAGAGCCAGTGGCCGGCGCAACCTTGGCCAATGCAACCAACGCCAGCGATACCAACCCAGTACACCAAGTTGGTCGGCCTGTTGCAGGCTGGCTGAATCCAAATTCCCCATCGGCCCTCTGAGCATTTGCAGCACAAAGGGCAGGGCCATCATGGCGTTGATGAGCGTAACCAACACTAAGCCCTGGCTAGAGTTGCCAAGGCTTGGCCTGAACAGCAGGAACAAGCCAGTGCCCAGAACCAGAGGCGGCACCATCAAGGGCAGATAGGCCGCCACGTCGGTAAGCCGAGTAATAGCTGGTCGAGAAGCCGTCGTTCCGCAAGCCAGGATTAACAGTGCAGCGCTCACTGACATCAGGCCAGCGGGCAGGGCGATGGCCAGACTCCTCAAGGTCGCATCGAGCAGGGCCGGATTAACAACGAAGCTGCCTTCCGGGAAGAAAGCCGAGCTCATGCCTGGTAAACCTCGAATTAGAATGGCAGCTAATGGCATGATCAAAAACAGCACAAAGCAGCCAAGTGCCGCGCCGTCTGCCAGACGTGCTCTAAGGGAGCTGCCGGCTTTGCTTCGGTGTGAGGCGACTCGCCTGTCTGGAAGTAGTGATGCGGTTAGTCCATGGCGGGCAGCCATCCACCAGAGAGACCCACAAATAACCAACTGAACCATGGCAAGCAGGGCGGCCTGGCCGGCATCAAACTCAAACCTTAATGATTGATAGATAGCGACTTCAATGGTGGTGGCAGCTGGCCCTCCGCCGAGGGTCATCACAATGGCAAAGCTGGTAAAGCACAGGGTGAAAACCAGAGCCGCAAGGCCAGGCAGAACGGGCTTCACCGCTGGCCACTCCACCGCACGCCAATACCACCACCGGCCAAGCCCTAATTGCGCAGCCACTCGACGCTGGGATGCCGGAGCGCTTTCAATAGCCTGCAACAGAATGCGCGCGGCCAGCGGCGCGTTGAAGAACACGTGAGCCAGCACAATGCCGTTAATACCATAGAGATTCCATGACGCGCCCAGCCAGTCGTTTGCCAGGCCCGTGAACCAGCCTTGGCGACCGTAAACACTAACCAAGCCAGACACCGCCACAATCGAGGGAAGCACAAGGCTTAGCTCCATTAAGCGGAGCAAAACGGAACGACCGGCGAACGACGGTTGCCTGGCGAGAATTCTGGCGACAGGAACCGCCACAAGCAGGCTGAGAACCACTGATAAAAATGCCTGCCAAATAGTAAAGATAACCACCGTGCGTAAGTAACGGTTTTGCCACAACTCGCTCACATTCGGCAGTGATGTTTCCCAAACCAACGCACCCAACCCGGCCATTGCCAGCAAGATCAGTGCGCTAGCGATGGCCAGCCCAGGCCAGAGCCGCCATCCGGGGTGGGCGAATGGCGCAGGGTGTTGGTTGGGATTCATTACTGTAGGCATGTTCGGTGTTTAGCGTGTCATAGCATCGAGCCACTCATTTAACCATCCGCGCCGGTTCTCGCTGACGGTTTTTGGATCAAAATAAAGCGCCTCTGCTGGCTGAATCAGCTTGTCGAATACTGCTGGCAACTCGTCGCCTAAGTCTGTGGCGGGGTACATCACGTTTTTGAGAGGGATGTGCCGCTGGAAATCAGCACTGAGCATGAAGTCGAGAAACGCTCGGCCCAGTTCCTTTTTATCGGACGATTTTACCAGAGCCGCTACTTCTACTTGCAGATAATGACCCTCCTTAAATTCAACAGCTTGGTATCGGTCGGTTTTATCCACCGCCATGTGATAAGCCGGAGAGGTGCTGTAGGAAAGAATCATCGGTGCTTCGCCATTCATGAATAACGAGAAGTAGCCGTCACTCCAGCTTTTGGTGGTGGTGAGGATTTTGCCCTTGAGTTGCTGCCATTTTTCCGGAGCCTGATCGCCATATACGTAGCGCATCCATAACAGCAGGCCCAGGCCGGGGGTGCTGGTTCTGGGGTCTTGGATAATGATCTTCAGGTCACCTGGGGCAGCAATAAGCGCCTCCAGACTTTCGGGCGGCTCGGCCAGCTGCTCGGTATCGTAAACAAACGCGAAGTAACCCCAGTCGTAGGGTACAAATACCGGATCTTTCCAATCTATAGGCAAATTGAGAGCCGACAGATCCGTTTCATGATTAGCCAGCAGGCCGGTTTGTCGAGTTGTTTCCATAGTGGCTGTATCCAGCCCCAACACTAAATCAGCCTGGGTGCTTTCGCCCTCAAGGCGCAGGCGCTGAAGAATGTCGCCACCGCTGTTTAACACCACATAGTTAATCTGGCAGTCACAGGTTTGCTCAAAGGCTTCCTTAACGGCTGGCCCCGGACCCCATTCGGCTGCAAAAGAGGGGTGAGTATAAATTGTAAGAGTTGATGCCTTCTGGGCCATTGCAGGCACAGAGGCCAAGGTAAGCAGAGCCAGTGTAAGCGCTTGGATAAGCATGATGTTTTAACCTCCGCAGCAGATCAGGGGAACCATAAAAGGTAACTGTGCCGCGGGCCCCACCAAAGCCGGTGAGTGCTCAATCCCTTCGCCGGCATAATCCGGATCAGGTTCCGCGGGTATGGTCTCAGCCCGGCATTTGCCCAGCACCCCGTTGAGTTGGATTGAGTGTAACACGCCCAAAGTGGCAATTCTTTATGACCGCCGCGCAAGCATGTATTGTGCGACGAGCTGTTTCGGCTGCCAATAATAGAAAGCAAGGAGAAAGCAGGTGCCAAAATTTCTACACACAGCCGACT
This sequence comes from Marinobacter sp., assembly GCA_052089485.1. Classification (GTDB taxonomy): domain Bacteria; phylum Pseudomonadota; class Gammaproteobacteria; order Pseudomonadales; family Oleiphilaceae; genus Marinobacter. The sequence continues at coordinate 10,279 of JBQCZX010000099.1, forward strand.
GGCAGATGGGCCGAACGTACAGCCGGTTTGACACCGAAGACGGTGCGGCACTTGTGGAGGCTCGCTACGAAGCCATAGAGCGGTTGGCGGCACTGGCCACAGAACACGAGTGTGATGCTGTGCTGGTGGCAGGTGACGTGTTTGATACCCAAACGGTTTCTGATCGCACCATTCGGCGGGTTTTTAACGCTACCCGTGGCTTTGCTGGCCCTTGGGTAATGCTCCCCGGCAACCACGATGCGGCGCTGGCGGAAAGTGTGTGGACACGCGCTAAGCGACTGGATGCGGTTCCGGAGAACGTACACCTTGCGCTTGAGCCCGGAGTTGTAACCTTGCCCGAGCAAGGCATAGCTGTGCTGGCGGCACCTCTTACACAGCGCCATACATACGGCGATTTGACCCAGCCATTCGACAATATAGAAACAGCTCCGAATTTATTGCGCATTGGCCTCGGCCACGGCAGCGTGCAAGGTGTTCTTCCCGATGACATAGATTCAACAAATCCCATCGCTCCCGACCGCACCCAAACTGCAAAACTGGATTACCTGGCCCTGGGTGACTGGCACGGTGTTAAGGAAATTAACGAGCGCACTTGGTATAGCGGCACGCATGAGCCGGAGCGCTTCCGAAACAACGACGCGGGCTACGTACTGATTGTTGATATAGAAGGGCCTGGCGCCACACCTAAGGTTACCCGCCATGAAACCGCCCGTTATCAATGGCACCAATGGCGAGAGAACTTATCCGTACCTTCTGATCTGGATGAACTGCTGAACCGAATAAGTCAACTGCCTGAAGCCTCGGTTCTAGACCTGAAGCTAAACGGCACCCTAACACTGGCTGGTGATCAAAAACTGACCGACGCGCTCTCCAAAGCCGAGGCAAAGTATCGCAGCGTTACCTGTGATCGCACAGGGTTACAGTTGGAACCTACGGAGGATGATATTGCCGCCTTGCATGCAGATGGCTACCTCGGGGAGGTGGTTCAGGAACTGCGAGAAGGACAGCAAGCTGCGGGTGTGGGTGATGACGTGGAGGTAGCACGGGATGCCCTGGCTATATTGGCGGGGCTGCTCACATCGAACGATACGGAGGTGACCCAGTGAAGCTTCAGCGCCTACGAGTTGAACAGTTTCGGCAGTTTAGAAACAGCGTTGAGCTAGGCGATCTACAACCCGGTATCAACCTGATTCACGGCCCTAACGAATCCGGGAAGAGCACTCTGGTTCGCGCCATTCGTGCAGCTTTCTTTGAGCGCTACCGTTCAAAATCCGCTGAAGATCTTGCGCCTTGGGGAGACTCCTCAGCGGCACCCACCATTCAGCTCTCGTTTGAACACAAAGGCCAGAACTGGCAATTGGATAAGCGCTTCCTCAAACGGCATCGGTGTGATCTTTTGATCGATAGCATTGGGTATAGTGGTGAAGAAGCGGAAGAGAAACTTGCTGAGTTGCTTGGTTATCAATTCCCCAAAAAGGGCGCAAGCAAAGAAGAGCACTGGGGTATTCCAGGCTTGCTTTGGGTTGAGCAGGGCACTGGGCAAGATATTGAAAAAGCCGTTCAACATGCTGGCGGCCATCTGAAATCAGCTTTGAATAACCTCGTGGGCGAAGTAGCCAGCACGGGCGGTGATGAGATTATCCAAGCTGTGGAGCAGCAGAGAAAGGAATTGCTGACAGCCACTGGAAAACCCCGTGGTGAATACTTAACCCTAGCCAATGACCGAGAAACTCTGCAGCAGCATGTGTCTGAGTTGCAGGCCAGGGTTGAGCAGTATCAGGTGCAAGTAGACCGCCTTGGCAGTTTGGCGATTAAGCACGACAAAGCCAACCAAGAACGGCCATGGGAAGAAGCAAGGCGCAGCATGCAACTCGCGGAAGCCAAATACCGCGATGTTGAAGTGCTGCAGGAGCAACAGAACCGTGGCCTCGACTCCCTGAAGCAATTACAGCAGAACCTCACGTTATTGCAGCAAAGCCAAGCTCATTGGCGCAACCAAAACGAACAGTTGGAGCAGCGCCACCAGAGCTATCAGAAAGCAAAGCAAGAGCTCGAGCGCGAAGAGCTCGCCAGTCCTGAACTGGCAACAGCCGTCGAAAGCGCCCGTAGCAAATACCAGTTCGCCACCGCAGCCGTAAAGCAAGCCCACCTCAGAGATAAGCGGGAGCGCCTGCACAAAGACTGTGAGCGGCTGAAAGCAGAGTTGGCCAAGCTGAAACAAAACCAGGAAAAAGCCCAGGGCATTCAAGTATCGTTAGACAGTGCCCGAAAACAGAAACAGCAAAACCAGATCGACGCCAACGCACTACGACAGCTACAGCAAACACAGCGCGAGCTGGACGACGCGAATATCCGCACTCAAACTGTGGCCACTCGCGTAACTTGGCGTTTGAATCCAGATAAAAGCCTAGCTCTGGGTGGGCAGAGTATTAACGGGCAGGGCGAAGCACTTCTTCTAGAGCCGGGCGTTCTCGAAATCCCCGGCGTGGGCAGTCTTGGTATTCAACCCGGAGGTGATGAGCTTGCAAGCCTCCGTCGACAGCTTGAGAGACTGGAACAATCACTCGTCCAGCAGTTAGCCACTTTAGCCGTTGAGTCCGTTGAAGCAGCCGAACAGAAACAGGGCCGGCTGCAGGACGCTGAGGCACAGATACAGCGCTTTGATGAGCTTCTTAAATCTCTCACCCCCAATGGCGTTGAACAGCAGCGCTCAGTGAGTGCAGAAGTAGAAGCCGAACTGCTCGCCCGCAGCACCGAACTTGAGACCTTGCCAGTGGCTTCTGCTGCTGAAGGAGACAATAAGTCTCTGAGCCTTGTGGAGTCCGAACTAAAACAGGCGGAACAGCGGCTGGCAGATGCCGAGTCTCGTCAGCGTGATCAGGAAACTCAGCTGCTGAAAGCCCGCTACGCCAGTGAGGCAGCTCACCGTGAGTGGCAGCGAATGACCGCTGAGTTGAAGAGCTCTGAGCGCCAACAACAGATCCAAGAGCTTACCCGGGACATAGCTACCGCAGAAAACCAGCAGGCAGAACTCGAGACTTCACTGAAAGAGCGCGAAACAAAGATCAGCGAGGCGCGCCCGGAACTTTTAAAACAGGACATCGAGCGATACCGGGCCACCGCCGAACATCAGGAAAGAGCACAGCAAAATCGGGCCGTGGAGCTGAGCGAGATTCGGGCAAGGCTAGAGGCCTGGGGTGCAGAAGGGCTAGAGGAGCAGTGCAACGAAAAGGTGGCAGAGTTGGAGCACCTGAATCGCCGCTTCCGCGAACTGGATCGGCGGGCTAAGGCGTTGGACTTGCTGTTGAACTTGTTGAAAGAAAAACGTCAGGCCCTGACGCGCCGACTACAGGCCCCGCTGCAAAAACACCTGGATCACTACCTGACAGTGCTATTTCCAGAAGCCAGCCTGGAAGTGGATGAAAACCTAATGCCTGGCAAGTTCAGCCGTGGCGGCGAACTGGGCCAAATGGCTGAGCTGAGTTACGGGGCCAGGGAACAAATGGGCCTGATCAGTCGGTTGGCTTATGCAGATTTGTTACAAGAAGCAGGGCGCCCAACGCTGATCATTCTGGATGACACCCTGGTACATAGCGATGCCGAGCGCTTGGGTGGCATGAAACGCATCCTGTTTGACGCCGCAACCCGGCACCAAATACTGCTTTTCACCTGTCACCCTGAAAAATGGCGGGATCTGGGCGTTGGGCCTCGCGATCTTGAGGCCCTGAAATTGCAGAGTGTCACTGGTTAAAATTTGTTCGCAAACTGTCGCCAAAACAAAAACTTAAAAAAGGTATTGACGAGAGAACCGTAATCCGTAAAATACGCATCCGTTGTCGAGGCATTACTTCGATTGCGAAGAGCGGGAATAGCTCAGTGGTAGAGCACAACCTTGCCAAGGTTGGGGTCGCGAGTTCGAATCTCGTTTCCCGCTCCAATTACTTCAAGTCTCTCAATGCCTACCTGAGAGCATAAAGATTCGATTCCTTCGATCTTTTTAGGCGCGGTGGCAGAGTGGTCATGCAGCGGACTGCAACTCCGCGTACGCCGGTTCGATTCCGACCCGCGCCTCCATTATTTCACTTTTTTCAGTGTCAGTGAGAGATTTTAGTGCGAATTTGACTGTTCTGGTGAGTGAATCAGACGACAATGTTTTCGCATAGCTTCGGTTTCGTCACCAACCCCTCCCTTTGTTGTTCTCTCCCAGCGACAGAAATGGCCCAGTCCTCAGCTAGGCCTGTCCATAACTGTGTAAAGTCGCCCACGACTCCAGCCCTGTTTATTAACCTTTCCAAATAGCCTGTTAGTCGGCAACAACACCGCAGGCTATACGAGCACCGCCGCCGCCCAGA
>JBQCZX010000100.1:0-14499 GCA_052089485.1 Marinobacter sp.
GTATTTGACCACCAAAACCAGACAAGGAAACACCATGCCACTTTCTTCAGATCACATTGATGAGCTTAATCTGCTGACCCAGTTTGAATCTTCCTCAGGCCAAGCCGGTATCAAAGTGCACCGGAGCGACGCGGCGCCTGAAGCCGTTCAGGCCGCGGAGCGGCTTTTTTCCAAGGGGCTGATTACGCAAGATGACGGAGGCTACCTCACACCCTTAGGCAGCGAGGCTGTAGAGTTGACCCAACAGCTACAGTCCATTCTTACAAACTAACAGCCGTGCGATCAGTGCGGATCGCCATCTGTAATGGTTACCCGGCCGGGTATCTGTATCTGTTCCGATTGCGAGTTAGTCTCTAAACTGACTGACGTTTCAGATACCTGACCCCGGCAGTCCTTTATGCGATCCTTTTTCTATTCATTTTTTGTCCCCGCCCTGTTCGTATGGCTGTGGAGCACTGGTTTTATTGGTGCCAAGTACGGCTTGCCCTATGCCGAGCCGTTTACCCTTTTGCTGATCCGAATGCTGCTGACGCTTGGCTTGCTTATGGGCCTTGCCTGGATGCTAAAAACCCGCTGGCCTGGTTGGCGAGCAGCTGGCCACCTTGCCGTAACCGGGTTGCTGGTTCACGGCTGTTATCTTGGCGGTGTGTACTACGCGATTCAGGGTGAAATGCCCGCAGGAATCGTGTCTCTGGTGGTGGGTTTGCAGCCACTGGTAACAGCGGGCGCTGCCGTCGTTATTTTGAAAGAGACGGTCTCGTGGCGACAATGGCTGGGGTTGGGGCTTGGCTTGCTGGGTGTGACGCTGGTTCTGCTAGAGCAGTTTGGTGGAGGCGGCAACCCGGGGGCAGGCTTTCCGCTCTGGACACTGATTTGGGCCCTGCTTGCCTTGGCGGGTATTTCTCTGGGCACGGTGTATCAAAAGCGCCATGGTACAGGCGCAGATCTTGTGGCGGGAACCATCATTCAGTACGGCGCTGCCGCCGTGCTTTTCACCGCTGCTGCGTTACTGCTAGAAACCCGCGAGGTGGTGTGGTCGGTACAGTTGCAGTTGTCTATGGCTTGGTTAGTCTTGGGGGTTTCCATTGGCGCTATACTGCTGCTGATGTGGCTGATTCGCCGTGGTGCTGCCTCCCAGGTTGCAAGCTTATTCTATCTTGTGCCTCCGGTAACCGCGCTACAAGCCTTCTGGCTGTTCGATGAACGCCTAGGTGTACTGGCAATCACCGGTGGTATTGTTTCCATCACCGGCGTTGTCTTAGTAGTTTCTCAGGGGAGGCGTCCCGTTTAAAACCAAAGTAATAACCCGCTACTTGGAAACGACTCCGGTGTCATTATCGTAACGTCAGCACAGGTGCGATTGAGGTATCTTGAAGCGATTGTGTCCCGGGAAATGTCTAAAGCTGCTACAGAGATCGAAATGGTATGACCTATTGGCTGGTTGCAAATCCAGAGGCAGGCGATGGCCAGAGGGGCCGGGAGTTCTGGCTTGAACAGCTGGCAAGTGCCGGCATTAAAGACCCACAGTGTTGTGACTTCCAAGATCAGGGTTGGCAAGCGCAAGTAAAAGCCGATGATGTTGTGATGGTGGCTGGCGGCGATGGGTCGGTTAACGCCGGGGCCAGTTTATGCCTTGAGCGCGATGCAACGCTGGCAGTCTTACCCTCGGGTACTGCAAACGATTTTGCCCGTAACCTGGCTTTGCCGGTCGACCCCGCTGCTGTGTGTGAGCTGGTTCAGCGAGGTGCAACGCAACTGGTTGATGTGGCCGAGTTTGGCGGTGGGATTTTCCTGAATGTTGCTCACATTGGTTTGGGAACCCTTCCCGCCAGAGAGTCCCAAGGCTCTGCCAAAAAGCTGCTTGGCCGTTTCAGCTATGGCGTCGAGTTGTTGCGCAAAGTAAATGCCAAACGTGGCTTTCACGCTGAAATACAGTGTGATCAGGCCTTTGTGCGAGGGCACTGGCTGTCGATTGCGGTATCTAACGGGGCGTTTTTCGGAGGGGGCAGCGAAATCCCTCAAGCGACAGCCGACGATGGGCTGCTGAACGTTATTGCCGTAAAGCCACGCCCGTTATTTCAGTTATTGCTTACCTTTTTCTTGGTTCAGTTTAGTGGTAAATCTCCCAAACGCACCAGTACGGTTGTGCACCTGAAAGGCCGATGCTGCGATATTCTTACTTCCCATGAAAAAACCGTTACTGTAGATGGTGAAAAGGCGGGCAAAACGCCGTTGAACGTGGTGTGTCGCAAGCATTGTCTCCGGGTAATTGGCTCTATCGTGGTGAGTACGGGGCCGGCTGAAAACGACCGGCCGGGACTCAAATAGGGCGTTTATGGCTCGCAGATCTATGGCAAAACGACTGTTTCGCACGGCGGCTTGGGTGTGCATCACTCTGGCGGTGCTGTTCGTCTGTGTACTCATCTTGTTCCGGTATGTGAATCCGCCTACCTCAGCCTTTATGCTCAGCTACAGCGTTGCGAATCCCGATAAGGAAATACGGCAGCAGTGGGTTAGCCTTGCGGATATTTCGCCCTGGATGCCCCTTGCGGTTGTGGCCAGCGAAGATCAGCGGTTTCCGGATCACTTGGGCGTCGATTTTGCAGCGATTCGCAAAGCGCTAGCAGAGTATCGTGCGGGTGAAGGGCTCAGAGGGGCCAGCACTATTACCCAGCAAACCGCAAAAAATCTGTTTCTCTGGAACGGTCGAAGCTTTGTTCGAAAAACACTGGAAGCCGGCCTTGCGCTGGCGCTTGACGGGCTTTGGCCCAAGCGGCGGATTCTTGAGGTGTATCTGAATATCGCCGAGTTCGGCCCGGGTATTTACGGTGTTGAGGCGGCGAGCAAAGTTTATTTTGGTGTCTCGGCGCCCCAACTGTCTGCCGAGCAGGCGGCGCGGCTTGCTGCAGTGTTGCCAAACCCGAAGGTATTGAGTGTTGCTTCACCCTCGCCGTATGTCCGGGATCGAGTGTTCTGGATTCGCGGCCAGATGGATCAGCTTTCCGGGCTGCAATATCTGAAGGGGTTGTAGAATCTTCTTGCATACAAAAAATTGGCTCTGGTCTGACTCGTTCGCTGAATTGGTTGATTCACTTAGTGAGATGGTTCTTTGGTACGATGAGCGCCTGTACTGACGGAAGAGAACATTATGAAAGTGTTGTTACTGGGAGCAACCGGGCTGACCGGCGGATTGGTTCTGAACGAGCTGCTGGCCCGTGATGAAGTTGAGTCGGTGGTTGTGCCTGTCCGGAAACCTCTAGGGTCTGTTCACACCAAACTGCACCAACAGGAAATGGATTTTGATCGCATGGACGACCATACCGGGCTTTTTGCGGTGGATGTGATCATCTGTTGCCTGGGCACGACCATCAAACAGGCGGGTTCTCAGGAGCAGTTTCGTAAAGTGGATTATGGCTACTGCCTGAAAGCCGCGGAGCTTGGCCGGGCAGCGGGCGCCCATGGGTTTATTCTGATGTCTGCCATAGGTTCATCTTCTTCATCGACGATTTTCTATAATCGGGTCAAAGGCGAGTTGGAGAATAGCGTCAAGGGGCTTGAGTACCCTTATCTGTCGATTTACCACCCGAGTTTATTGTTGGGTAGCAGGCCGGATAACCGGTTGGGAGAGGCTTTGGGTGGGAAAGCCATGCCGCTGATCAACCGGGTTCTTTTGGGGCCGCTGGAGAAGTATCGTGGCATCGAAGCCACTAAGGTTGCCAGTGCCATGGTAAACGAGGCTTGTAGCCTCGCCTCCAAATCTGCTGCAGAACAAGTCGTTCAGATCCGTGAATATCACGATATCGTTGGGCTGGCAGCACACAGCGCTTAGTCGCCGGCTAAATGGCCTCTCCATATGGGTTAACGCGACATCAACCCAAAGTGGCGTCCAAGAACATCATCACAACAAAGCCCACCAGCAGCGAGAAAGTCGCCAGTGTTTTGTAGCTGTTCCGGTGGGTTTCGGGAATAATCTCGTTGCTGATGATAAATAGCATGGCTCCTGCCGCAAACCCCAGAGTCCAGGGCATTATTGGTTCTGCCAGCCATACCAGAGTGGCGCCGAACACACCGCCAATGGGTTCCGCCAAGCCGGTCAGCAGTGCGATAGTAAAGGCCCGCGCTCGGGAGTACTGAATGGCCATCAGCGAGAGTGCAACGGCAAGGCCTTCGGGAATGTTCTGAATGCCAATGCCCGTTGCCAGTACATAGCCGTTGCGCACATCTCCCCCGGCAAAACCAACGCCTACCGCCATACCTTCCGGAAAATTATGCAGTGTTATGGCGATAACAAAGAGCCAGATACGACGTACGTGCGAGGCATCAGGGCCTTCGGGCCCAAGATTAAAGTGTTCGTGGGGCAGTTTTTGGTGGATATAGTACAAAGCTCCTGCACCAGACAGTATGCCGAATATCACCAGCAGCGCCGCCGCCCAGGTTGAGCCCAGCAGTGCCTCGCCGTGCTCGAGCCCCGGAAGCAGTAACGAAAAGAAGGATGCCGCCAGCATCACACCTGCAGCACCTGCCAGCATGCTGTCTTGCAGCCGTTCAGTCAGGGATTTGACGAAGAATATTGCCAGGGCGCCTATGCCCGTTGCGAGGCCGGCCAGTAGGCTTGCCAAGGCGCCAAGCCAGACGATGCTGATATCGGTAGTCATTGAGGCTGGGCCCTCCTTTGTGGTGCAGCATCGGCTAACCCATGCCGGATACGTTCGAAAAGTGTGTTTTGAAAATCTTCGGCCAGAGGGTAGAGGTGGCCGGCACCCGGAATTAGTGTCAATTCTGCGCTGGGAAGATGTTCTGCAAGGTGACGAGCATAGTCTACAGGTACGAATGCATCTTCCTCGCCCTGAAAAATCAGAATGGGTGTGCGCACCTGTTTCAAGCTGAAGCCCCAATCTTCAATTTCGGTGAGCAGGTCGGTGGCGATCGCCTTGCCGCCGCTTTCAAGGCAAAGCATCTGGTCGCGTTGGAAGGTATCTCCACCTAGCAAGAGGCTAAGCAGGTTCCGGTCCGACGGGTTAACCAGTTTCTTTGCCTCCCGCATATACAGCCCCGGATGACGCCGGGAAAAGGTGGCTACCAGCCGCACTACAAGCTTTACCAGCCCAGGGCTGTAACGGGCTAGCCGTGGTCCGGGCCATCGAGTTTTTTCAAGCAATGTATGGTGCCCACCATACTCCGAAAAGTTTGTATAACCTGAAAGGCACACGCCCAGATCTATCCTGTCGCTCAGCGTGTAACAGCAGGCAAGGGTGCGTGAACCTCCGCTAGACCAGCCAAAGTGACTGAATCTATCAAGACCAAGTGCGTCAGCGAGTTGCTGAATATCGTTTGGGTAATCCAGCAACTGGCGCTCGGGTTGGTAGTCTGAGCTACCAATGCCCGGGCGGTCTGGTGTCAGAATTCTGAAGCCGTGTTGCAACGCCTGATTGTGAAAAAACTGACCCTGCAGCCGGCTACCCGGCATGCCGTGGCCAAAAACCAATGGGTAGCCTAGTGGGTCGCCAAGGTCAGTATAGGCCAGTGTACGACCATCCCGTAGAACCAGATTTTTCAATCTGTTGTCTCGGTCGGGCCTTTTGAGCGCGACAGTGTAGGCTCGCAGCCAATCACCTGTCGGGCCTTCTTGTTTGCATGCAGGTACCAGCGCTTGCCAGGCTCGGCAAACGTTTGCGAGGTAACACGGAAATCCTTGGTTTCCATGGTTGCAGGGATAGGTGAGCCATCAGCATGGCGGTACACGCAGCTTGTACCTATGGTTGCAGGCGTGGCAGCCGGTAGCTCTATAAAACCATCATCCCGAACCTGGGGGCTGTCGCCGTCTACACTTACGATTTTCAGGCAGGGGCCAAAATGAACTCGGCTTTGCTCGCTCAGATATTCGCTCAGGCAGTGCTGAGCGCTGAGGAAGATCGAATGATGGCTTTTCCCTTCGGCACTGGAGGGCAGGTTTTCATTGTTGGGGCTGCCAACAGGTTTGCTGTTTGTTAACGACTGGCAGCCGGCCAGCATAAGCAGGCCAGCCAGCAGAAGCGTGGCGATAGGCTTCATCAAAACTCCTTGTTGCATTGAACAAAAACGGGATTGTTCGGGAACAAGGCGTTAGTTTAGCTCAGCTTGCCCGTCCAAACATCCGTTCGAAGAAGCCAGCGGAGCGCACATCGGGAATGGGGAGGGTGTCTGCCTCATCCATGGCTTTTCGCCAGAAATGCTCAGGGGTGTCCAAATCTATCACTTGTGCACGCTCTTCAGGGCTGTAGTGGTTATGCTCTCCTGCCAGTCCTTTTGCCATTAGCTCCTGGGTCCACAGATAGATTGCGCCCCGCACGGTTTTTAAAAGACCCGAATAAACGTTACGGCTCAGGTTGATGGCTAGCTCAGCACTCAGATTGATCTGTTTCTGCAGGATGGCCATATCATCTTCGTCCAGCAGTAGCCGGTTGCCGTCGCCCTTTTTGCTATTAACGCAGATTTTTTCTAGAGACTTTGTGCCCTCTATTAAATCGAGGTGGCCAAAATCCTTTGTTTGCTGGTCGCTGACGGGGGCGGGAATCCATCCGTATTGCGGGGATTTTGCCACAATATGCCCTGGTAGGTTTCGGCGGTAGGCAGGGGCGGCATCATGATCTTGATAGCCGTCGAGCTCTGCTCGCAGCCATGCGGCCATTTTTTTATGGCGCAACATCATGGCAAGTGTGATCGCTGAAGGCATGATATCTTCGAGTAGTTCGCCCGAATCCCGAGTGCGCTCGTCGAGATGGTTGACAGATGCAGACATATTTTCTCCTCGGCGGAGGCCACTACTTTGGCGCCACCCCCGTATTTTTGTTGTTAAGCTACCGGCTGTCTCTGAATTGTTCTAATGTTTGAAAAGTAGACAATTGCGGTGGGTGGCGCCGTTGTAAAATCGTTATCCCTTGTAACGGTGAGTAAGCAGTGTCTGCGGGACTGCATACCGGCGCCGCTGTCGGCCTTTCCATGTTGGCCTTACATGCTGGCGTTGGTGCTCTCAAAGATTTTGTCTGCAGACGCTGCGACAAATCCGTTGTAAAGCCTGCCGTCGGGCATTGGGTAGCGCAGTGCAAACTCGTAAAAACAGCTGGGAATCGTTATGTTTCGATCACTGAACTGAACGGGAACCCGGTCGGCCATGGTGGATGACTGTTCAAGCAGGTCATCAGGAGAGCCTTTCACTTCCCCGCCGGATGCATTCACCGTAAAGCCTCTGTCTTTCAGTAGGTGGTTTATATCGGCTACTGAGTCAAAGTTGTGCAAGTGATTAACGCTTACGGTGAAATGATTCGCCCGATAGCCCCAGGCCGCTAGCCAGGCTGCATATTCGCTCTCATCTAACAGGCTGCGGTAGGTGTCGTAATCCAGATCCCAGTGCCGGCCTGAATACAAAAAATCGTCGGCAACAACCTTTTCTTCGGTCATTCCTGCTACCAGTTTTTTCACCGTAGCCTGAAGCTCCGGTGAGCACTCTTCTGTTAGTAGCTCTGAAATGAATACTCTCGGTGCTTCCGGATCTGTGTGCTCGTAGTGCCGGGCATAAAGCTTCTTGCCTTTGAAGTGGTATTCGCCACCTTCGCGGTATCCCAAAGCGAGAAAGTGCTCCGCAAGAGATTCCAGGCCCACCGGTGCTAGGTTGAAGGTTCGCAGAGCGATGTGATCGTTGATGATCGTGTGGTCTTCCTCGGCACCCAAAAACTGGTGGATTTGCGCAGCCGACGGCGTAACGTCTCGATAATTCTGCCAGAGCTTCTCGAACAGGGTGTTGCGATCAGTATGCATAACTTAACTCCGTGGTCGTGTTTCTGGTTTGAGCGGGTACCGCCTGGTTTAAAGGCAGAATGCGAGCGAGGTTGCCGTCGCCAAGGCGTAGGCGCGCCGCAAGAGCAGGGGAAACAACCAGCGTATCTGGCTGTGGGTAGCCAGCCATGTCGGGGCAAGGCTGGGCAGATACGTCGGAGGTGATGGTTGCCCGGAAATCTGCCGTGCCTGTGTTGGCAACCAGAGTTGGCTCATGTTTCTGGTGGCTGGAAAATTCATAGCCATCGCCAGTTCCTATGTCAGTGTCGCCAATATGGATCGTGCATGCAGAAGCGGATCTCACACTGCGAATGTCAGCCAGGGCACACTCAACAGTTGGTCCCGCATCCAGCAGGTCTATGAACCCTTTGTGTTGAAACCCCTCCGCTTCGAGTATCTGCAAGGCTGGCCGGGTGAGGCTGTGTACCTGGCTGAGAACCGCCCGAGCCTCTGGGCTCATCAGGCAGGTATAGAGTGGATGGGAGGGCATCAGCTCATCAATGAAATCCGTGTAGCCTGCGCCAATCAAGTGTGTTGCCCGGCCAAACTCCATATCAACGAAGTGAGCCTTCAGCCAGTCCCAGAAAGGCGATTGGCCAGCGGCATTGGACACGCCGCGCATCTCAGCAATGACATTGTCTGAAAAGCGTTCAGGGTGCAGTGCCATAAACAAAAAACGCACTCGGGAAAGCAGTTTCCCCGCATTGGGCCGGCGAAACTCGGGCCGCAGATAAAGCGAGCAGATTTCAGAATAGCCGGTGTAATGATTGCAGCGAGTGAGAGTTTCCACGCTCCGGCGAAGATCAAGATCCCGCGAGTGATGGGTAAGCGTGTTACGTCGGAAATGATAAAGCGGCCGGGCATGCCCTGCATTTGCTTCGATGCCGGTGGTGCCCAGGATGTCTCCGGTGGCTTCATCTTCCAGCACAAACAGGTAATGCTCGTCGCCAGGGCTTGTCACCTTGCGTTCAAAGCTGGCCATAGAGTGGGCGATTTTTCGCGCCAAGACGTCTCTGTCCGGCATTAAGGATGTAAACCCCGGGCCGGATTCCGTGGCTATTTTAAAAAGAGTATCCAAATCCTTGCTGGTAATCGGTCGGATGATCATGGCTGCAACCTGACATTGTTTCGGCACAGTATGAAGCGATGCCCTGGCAGATTGCAGATGCAGAATGCGCGAAATGAACTATGCTTGTGCCATACTGACCAGACGAGTGACCAAAATGACTAGGAGTGCAGACCAAAAGCTGATAATGCTGTTACGACAAAACGCCAGAACCAGTATTACCGATCTGGCCAAGGCCCTGCACCTGTCGCGATCAACGGTGCAAAACCGGATAACGCGGCTAGAGGCCAGCGGCGTTATTGCGGGGTACTCTGTTCAGTTGGGTGGGGCTTTTTTGTCCAGCCAGGTGGAGGCTCATGTGTCTATAAAGGTCGCCCAGAAACTAACCGCGCGAACCAACGCCGTACTTGAGGGTATCAGCCAGGTATCGCAACTGTTCTCGGTAAGCGGCGAGTATGATTTGATAGCGATCGTACAGGCTCAGTCTCTGGAGGAGCTGAGTGCCGTGCTGGATGAAATCGGGAACCTTGATGGCGTTGAGCGCACTAACTCAGCCGTCGTGTTGGAAACCCGATTTCGACGTTGAAGATAAACCAACAGGTGATAACAATAATAAGGAGTTTTCATGGCAGTCGATTCACGTAGGCAAACCTCGTTGCACGCCCTTTATCACTGGGCGGAGCAGTGCCCCAACAAGCTCTATATGACCCAGCCCTATGCAGATGGCACGGTGGAGGAAATTACCTGGAGGCAGGCAGCTGATCAGGTGTCTCGCATGGCTGCTCACCTGAACGGTTTGGGGTTGGTTGAACGCAGCAATATTGCCGTGCTAGGTAAAAACAGTGCGCATTGGGTGTTGGCAGATTTGGCTATTTGGGCTGCCGGGCATGTGTCTGTGCCGCTATACCCCACACTCAACGGTGAATCTGCCGCCTATGTCCTCGAACACAGTCGGGCAGAGATGCTTTTTCTAGGGAAGCTCGATGGAGTGGCAGATGGTTGGAATGATATCAAAGGGCACATTCCTTCGGATCTTCCGATCATCTCTCTGCCCATGTCGCCACGAAAGGATACGCCCCAGTGGCTGGATGTTATTGCGAAGCACGAGCCAGCATCGCCAAAACTACCCGACCCGGATTCGCTGGCTACGATCGTGTACACCTCAGGCAGTACTGGTCGCCCCAAAGGTGTCATGCAGTGTTTTCGGGCCATGGTGGCGGTTGCGGACGGGTTGGAGCAGATGTTCACTGCGACACCAGACGATCGCATGCTCTCTTACCTTCCCCTGGCTCATGTGGCAGAGCGAGCGGCGGTGGAAACCCTGTCGCTGTATTTTGGCTTTCAGATTTACTTTGCTAATTCTCTCGACTCCTTTCAGCAGGATCTACAAAGGGCCCGGCCAACCCTGTTCTTCTCTGTGCCGCGCCTGTGGATGAAGTTCTATCTGGGTGTGAGCGCGAAATTGCCGCTAAAGAAGCAAACGTTGCTGTTTCGCATTCCGTTTGTGAGTTCGCTTGTGAAAAAGAAGATCCTTAGGCAATTAGGGCTGGATCATTGCCGTGTGGCTTTGACCGGTGCGGCCCCTTTGTCGGAAGAGATCATCAATTGGTACCGCAATCTCGGGCTTGAGTTGTTGGAGGTGTACGGTATGACTGAGAACTTCGGTTATTCCCACCTCAGCCGGCCGGGCCAAACCAGGAGTGGTTATGTGGGCGTGACCAACCCCGGCGTGGAGCATCGAATCGGAGAGGGCGGGGAGGTTCAGGTAAAAAGTGTGGGTGCAATGCTGGGCTATTACCAAAACGAGGAAAAAACACAGGAGGACGTTACCGCAGACGGCTTTCTGAAAACCGGTGATATGGGTGAAATAGACGCCGATGGCTACCTGCGTATTACCGGCAGAGTAAAAGACATATTCAAAACCGCAAAAGGCAAGTATGTGGTGCCTGTGCCTATCGAAAACCGATTCAATCATCCCACAGTGGAAGTTGTTTGTGTGGCGGGTGCCAACCAGCCCCAGCCATGCATGATGATACTGCTCTCGGAAGAGACTCGGGATGCACTTGCAAATGGCATGAGCCGGGATGAGATGGAGCAAGAACTGGCAAACGAGTTGAAGGCAGTGAACGAGCGGTGTGAAGCACACGAAAAGATTGCGTTTTTGGTTTTGGTGATGGAGCCGTGGACGATGGAAAACGGCATGCTAACGCCCACCATGAAGATAAAGCGAAACGTGATCGAAGATGTTTACAATCGCAAAATGGACGAATGGTTTAAACAGAACAAACAAGTGATCTGGGAGTTTTAACCCTGCAATGCAAAACGCCGACGCCTCCTGTAAAGAGACGTCGGCGTTTTCAGTTGGGTTGTCAGTAAACAGCTGCGTGATAGATGCCGCTTTTTACGTATACCCAGCTGTAATCAGTGTCCGCCTTGCATCTGGATCATATCAGGCGTTCCCACAACGGCTTTGCGGTTAAACGAGCGCAGTTTACGGCTCATGAACTGGACCGCTGTTTTAGCCGCCGCACGGGTATGCTGGCTTCTCACCTCAGTACTATTATGGAGGATACTGGATGGTAGCGGTTGAACGGTTGCGATATGTCTTTCAGTCATAGCGAATTCCTCCTTATCTGGTGAGTTAACTACGGAACCAATCCGAATTTACGTTAATCTTAAAGGTATTTTTTTGCAGCTTAAATACGTTAAACTCCCTACTCACGTTGCAAATACGCAGTAGCTTATGGATTGGGATTATCTTCGTTATATACACGCTCTGGCAATAGGTGGAACCCTCGCAAAAGCCGGAGAAATACTGGGTGTGCACCAAACCACAGTGTTGCGGCGGCTGGACCAGATGGAAGAGTCGTTGGGTGTGCAGTTTTTTGAGCGAAATCGAGATGGGTTGCAGCTGACCCCCGCAGGAGAGACCGCCTTTCGCAATGCGGCAAAACTGTCGGTTGAAATGGAAAATCTCGAGCGCAAACTGGTAGGGCAGGATTCAGCCCCGGTGGGTCGGGTACGTCTGGCGGCAGAAGATACGATGATGAGCGAGCTGCTCGGATCCGTTCTGACAGAGTTGGTGCGTGAGTTCCCAGACATTGAACTGGAACTACTTACGGATAACGATGTAGCCAATCTCAGTCACCGGGAAGCGGATCTGACGCTGCGCCCTGAAAACAAGCCCCAGGCAACATTGGAGGGTGAGCGCATCGCAGCGATTGAGTCTGCCGTATACGGCTCTGCCGCGTATTGCCGGCGCAACCGCAGTATGGACATTGAGAACCACGCGGACGAGTGCGTCTGGATTATTCCCGATGACACTTTCAGCCACCTGGCGACGGGCCGGTGGTACCGCAAGCAACTAAAAAGTGTGAGTTCGGTGATCCGCTGCAACAGCTTGCACGCGATGCATACGTTGGCCCGCGCAGGAGCCGGCCTGGCAGTTCTGCCCTGTTATTTGGGTGAGGGCACCAAACAACTGCGCCGCCTGTCAGATCCAATTGAGGGCGAAAGTGTCGATCTTTGGTTACACGTAAACCAAGATACTCAGCAAATGGCCAGAGTTCGCATGGTGATGGAGTTTCTGGTGGAGCGCCTGCAGGCTCAGGCCTCTATTATTGAGTTCAACCCTGCGGCCCAATGATTCGGCTATTCGCCTTCAGCCGCAGAACGGCCAGAACTGATACCAGCGCCAGCACTGGAATTCCTGCTCACAAGATTTGAGTTGGTTATCGTAACGGAAAGCCCGGTTCTGAACCCTTGAAGCCAGAGCTGTCACCGCCGGTTTGCGGTTGAAGGTTTTACGGGCGTAGCCGCCACGGCCTTCGTGGTAAGCCAGGTAAAGCTGGCGTGGGTTGTGGAAAGGAATGCTGAGCTCCCGGTTGGTAAGGTGGTTGTACCAGCCCACAAAGTCCAGTGCGTAGGCCATATCTGTGCGTACGGTGAACCAGCCGTTGCCATTGGCCGCAAGATATTCTCCCCACGCGGGGTCCAAAGCCTGAGCGTAGCCGTACGCGGTGGATGGACGGCTCCACGGAATAAAGCCCCAAAGTACCGTTCTGGGCGGCTGGGCGTGGCTGCGGAACGAAGATTCGTAATAAACGAAAGCCATCTGGGTGGCAATGGGCGTGCCCCAGCGAGTCTGCGAATCGCTTGCGTAGTCATACCAGACCGTATGCTCCCGGAAAATCTCGCACAGATCTTCCGGATTAACGGGCGGGTTGGGAGCCAGCAGGCTGAAACGCAGGGTTGCCCATGTACCGATAAGCACCCCGAGCACGGGAAGACCGTACCATTTCGCGCGAGATAGCCACCGATCGCGACGGCTCTGACGCCGTTTTCTGCGCGGACGTGCCGGTTGCCAGAATTTTCCTACCAAACTGTCATCTCCGGAACCCATGGATTGCTTGATCAGGGGAGGGTACGCGTGTCATAAACGCAGCATCCATCAAACAGGATGATAGTTAAATGAAGCTTGCTACCCTAGTTAAACCTCTTTTAATCACCGGCTTGGTTCTGGCTGGCCCTGTCATGGCTGCGCCTAGTGCCCAGCAAGTTCTGGCGTCGTCGCCCATCGACGATATCGTTGAACGCTACCCGGCGATGATGAGTGAGGGCATCCGCGAGGGCCTCAAGCGAAGCCAGCAGCTTCCCCCCATGGTTGCCGACACCATTGGTTATGTAGTTACCAACAGCTTCAGTGCTGCGGACATAGAACAGCAGATTGTGAAAAATCTGGAGCGTGGCCTCTCCGAGAAACAGCTTGAAGCCGTGCAGAGCTGGTACGAAACACCGGTTGCCAAGAAAATCTCTGCGGCAGAAATTGCGGCGTCAGACCCGGCCGCCTGGAAGCAGATCCAGGCCAGCGCGCCGGAGCTGACCAAAAAGTACAAAGGCACGGATCGTTCGCAAATGTTTGAACGGTTTGATCGTGCCGCCCGCGCCACCGAAAGCGCAGTGGATACCACCATTGCCGTGCAGCTTGGGCTGGCAACGGCTATGGCAGCGTTCAGCAATGATTCAGATAATTACGATGCGCTTAAGCAGAACATAGAGAGCCAGCGCAGCACGATTCGGGGTATTGTTGAAACGCAGGTGTATAGCAGTTACCTGCATACTTATGAAAAAATCAGCACCCAGGAGATGGGGTTGTATATCGACTTTCTGGAAAGTGCCCCGGGGTCTGCGTTCGCAGAAACCGTTACCCAAAGCATTCAGCAAGCCATTACCGATCCGATTGAATCTCTCGGCAATCAGATGGCGCGTTTTCTCTCCCCACAAAAATAGGGCAGGCGCGGTAAGAGCCCTTGGCTATGCCTGGAAAGCTCTTGCCCGCGCCTGAAAAACATTAGCTGCGGTCGGTTACTTCCAGCAGGTGGTAACCAAACTGGGTTTTGATGGGGCCGATCACGGTGTTCAGTTCGCTGTTGAACGCCGCATGGTCGAACTCAGGAACCATCTGGCCTGGGCCAAAGGTGCCCAGGTCGCCGCCGCTGCGACCGGAAGGGCAAGATGAATGCTGCTTGGCAGCTTCCGCGAAGTCTTGGCCGCCTTCGATCGCTTTCTTCAGTTCTTCACACTTTGCTTCGCTGTCTACCAGAATGTGGCGTGCGGTTGCC
>JBQCZX010000101.1:0-14349 GCA_052089485.1 Marinobacter sp.
GGATATCCATATCGGTATTCCCGGTAACCCGACGATTGAACGGGCTTCCGAATACGATGTCCCAGGTACCCGCGCTGTCTTGCTTGATATGAACCACGGATACGCCGTGCGCGGCCACTTCCTTGCGCACTTCATCCGCAGGGCGTTTACCATTCGAGTTATAGGTTGGGCCTTCGGGATGCAGGGCAGCTTGGTTGATGTATTCGTGGTTCATCACCAGCAGGCCTTCGTCAGAGCGGTTGCCGCCAGCTTTGAAATCAATTGGAAAAAAGTGCATGCCATCGTGGTGCATGCCTACCTGCTGCTCCTGGTCGGCACCGGAGTTGGAGGCGTCTGCACGAAATGCCGGGTAAGATCCGGTAATCGGCGTTCCCCAAGGCAGGAAAGCCTTGGCGGAGTAGCCTTCAGGCACAACAACATTATTGGCTGTGGAAACGGCTATCGCCGCAAAACCAAGGTCGGTGGCACTGGCGTTATCAGTATCAGAGGTTGTGCTGTCACCGTTGTTATCACTCTTGCTGTCGCTACCACAGCCGGCAAGACCTAGACCCATGATACTGGCCAGCGCTGCGCCAATACCGCCTTTCATAAGGGTGCGACGCTGCATGCGCGCCGCCAGCACGTCTTGGAAGGCTTTGTTGCCGGAATGGTTTACAACGGGTTCGTAATCGGGATCCAGGTAGTTGGGATCAAGGTTGTGCTTAGCCATGTTTTGTCTCTCCTTGTCTCTCTCGATGATCAACAAACGGGTGTTGTCGAAAGGACAGTGTCGGCAAGAGACATGACAATGCTGAGACAGTAAAAAGACAAAACCGTTAATCTTTTCTGAAAAAGACTAACGGTTTTAACTCACTCTGATAAAAATGCTCCGACGCATGAACAACGCGCCGGAGCAGACAAGCGACTCTTAATTAATTGGTCGCTTCGTCATAGGTTTCTTCCATGGAGTCACCGGCTTCATCGGCAGCATCGCCCATCTCATCACCGGCGTTTTCGGCGCCTTCTTTCATTTCGCCCGCCACGCCCTCATCTTGGCCGGTGGCTTCTTCATAGGTCTCTTCCATCGAATTGCCTGCATCGTCCACCATATCTCCAGCGTTGTCAGCGGCTTTGTCGAAATCAGCTCCCTCATTATCATCGGAGCTGCAAGCAGCAAGACCCAAAGTCAAAAACATAAGAAGTGCGCTAAGAGTTAACTTATTCATAACATATCCCTCTGTTGGTAAACGTTTGTAACCTTGTACAGAGTAAAGCCATGCCCGGCATCACACAATTACCTATTGATTACGCTTTATTTAACAAATTGCTCCAGAGACCGACTAAAAGCCCGTCTCTGGCCTGCTATGCCTGATACCCATGACCGTCTGTTATTAAGGGCGCCGGCAGCTTAGCGCCTGAGGCCGCTAAAACCACTCAGCCTTCATGTTCAAACAAGTGTCATCCATATTCCGCAACAACACCAAATCCTGAGCAACCGTCGGCAGTTCCCAGTGGAAAAAGTACTGGGCAGCCTGGAGTTTGCCCTGGTAGAAGTTGCGCTCGTCATCAGTGTTGGCAGACGCCAGCGCATTGGCAGCAGCGTTGGCCTGGCGTAGCCACATCCAGGCAACGATGATGTGGCCGAACAAGTGCAGGTAGCAAGAGGCATTGGCTAGGGTTTTATCCACTTCGCCACTCATCAGGGATTTACCCAGGCTCTGGGTAACCTTTACGGCCTGCTGCAGTGTCTCACTCAGGGACAGCGCCCATTGCTGACAACGATCTGTGGTCGCACCCTGCAAATCCACCTGCATTTCCTGCATGAGCAGTTGCAGGCCGCGGCTTTGATCCTGCCATATTTTACGGCCCAACAAGTCCAAGCCCTGAATACCATTGGTGCCTTCGTGAATCGGGTTCAGGCGATTATCGCGCCAACACTGCTCCACCGGGTACTCACGGGTGTAGCCGGCGCCACCGTATACCTGAATCGCCAGGTCGTTGGCTTTGGGGCCGTACTCAGAGGGCCAGGCTTTGATGATCGGCGTGAGTAGATCGAGCAGCTTCCCGGCTTCGGTGCGCTTCTGCTCATCCGGATGGGTGTTCTGGTCATCCATCAAGCGGGCGCCATACAAGCAAAGAGCTAACCCGCCCTCACTGTACGCCTTCTGGGCCAGCAGCATCCGGCGTACATCGGCGTGGTCGATGATCGGCACTTGCGGGCTTTCAGGGTTCTTCTCGGCGGCTTTGCGCCCTTGCAGGCGGTCTTTCGCGTATTCCAGGCTGTGCATGTAACCGCGATAACCAATCACGGCTGCACCAAAGCCTACGCCTACTCGGGCTTCGTTCATCATTTGGAACATGTACTTCAAGCCCTGATGAGGCTCGCCCACCAAATAGCCGTGGCAAGGTGCATCGTCACCAAAACTCAGCGCCGTGGACGTGGTACCACGATAACCGAGTTTGTGAATGAGGCCGGCGAGGCTAACGCCATTGCGATCCACAGAATC
Source organism: Marinobacter sp. (assembly GCA_052089485.1). Taxonomy (GTDB): domain Bacteria; phylum Pseudomonadota; class Gammaproteobacteria; order Pseudomonadales; family Oleiphilaceae; genus Marinobacter. The sequence continues at coordinate 2,487 of JBQCZX010000101.1, forward strand.
GCCCTCACTGTCCACCCGGAACTTGGGAACAATGAACAGGGAGATGCCTTTAACCCCCGCCGGAGCGCCTTTTATTTTGGCGAGCACCATGTGGACAATATTTTCCGTAATGTTCTGCTCGCCACCGGAAATGTAAATTTTTGCGCCTTTGATCAGGTAATGGCCATCATCCGTTGGTGTGGCGGAGGTGCGAATGTCCGACAGAGACGATCCGGCATGGGGTTCGGTGAGCGCCATAGTGCCGGTATAGCGACCGCTGAGCATGTTCGGCAAATAGCTGGTTTTTTGCGCTTCGTTCCCGAAAATGCGAATAAGGTTCGCAGCTGCAGTGGTCAGAAATGGATACCCTGCGGTGCCGGGATTAGCGGCTGTGAAAAAGCCGTTGCACGCGGCCATAACAGATTCCGGAAGCTGCATACCCCCTAGTTCGTAATCATAGCGCCCCGCGATAAACCCAGCATTTGCGTATGCGTCGAAGGCTTCCTTTACCGCCGGCAGCATTTCCACCTGCCCGTCAACAAACTTGGGTTCGTCTTTGTCAGCCTCGCGGTTGTGGCCGGCGAATTTCTCCCGAGCCATTTTATCGGCGGTTTCGATAACGGCATCGAAGGTATCCCGATTGTGTTCGGTGAATCGGTCACGGCCAGTCAGGCTTTCGGTATCGAGAACTTCGTAGAGTTGAAATGCCAGGTCGCGACGGTCTATCAGCGTGTCAGTCATTAATACAGCTTCCTAGTGATTGGCTGGAGCATCTGTTTTATGGCCTACAGGCTCTCACAACCGAGTTTTTCTGGAAACCGATGTTTTAGACCCTTGATCAATCACAAGTTGACTTGACCTGCGAGCCCGGGCACGTATCATCAGCTTTCAGGTTTTACTAACGGAGCAACCATGACCGCAAGGTCCGTCGGCTGCATAAACATCAATCGCCCACCCATTACCGCTGACATCGCGCGGCATCGTGGGCGTTTGCCCTACTTCCCGGACCCACCGGCCTCTCGCTGATCAAACTCCTTCTGTCCACCATGTATCGCCTGAAGGCGATTAATGCACAGTGGTCGCCCGGGGACTAAACTCAGGCCTGTAAGCCATCTCCATTCATAAGAAAAGAAAACCGCTAACGAGGTTGCGATGTCGCTACCGCTGGTTGTACTACTGCCATTTTTGGGGGCCATAGCGGCGCCCCTGTTTGCCCAGGGTGGGCGAACAGCTATCGCAATAGCATCGTCTGTGCCTGCACTGATTGCACTGGCAGCCCTATTTCCGCACTGGTCTGTTCTTGCCGCAGGCGGCACCGTGCTAGACAGCTATGAGTGGCTTCCGGCGCTCGGGCTTTCTTTCAGTTTTCGTTTGGATGGCCTGGCACTGCTGTTTGCACTGTTGATACTGGTCATCGGCCTTCTGGTCATTATCTACGCCCATTACTACCTCAAGGCCCATGAGAATGTAGCCAAGTTCTATTCGCTGCTTTTGTGTTTCAAAGGCTCGATGCTGGGCATAGTTCTATCTGGCAACCTTCTGTTAATGCTTATTTTTTGGGAGCTCACCAGCTTAACATCGTTCCTGCTTATCAGCTTTTGGACTCACAAGCAGGACGCAAGGCGCGGTGCCCGAATGGCTCTGGCCGTAACCGGCGGCGGCGGGCTAGCCCTAATGGCCGGCATTTTGATCATCGGCAATATAGTTGGCAGCTTTGAGCTAGACGATGTGCTCGCCGCAGGCGATCAGATCAAAGCGCACGCCTGGTACCCGGTGGCGCTGACCCTGGTTTTGCTCGGTGCCTTTACCAAGTCTGCCCAGTTCCCGTTTCACTTCTGGCTGCCCCACGCCATGCAGGCGCCAACACCGGTCTCTGCTTACCTGCACTCTGCCACCATGGTAAAAGCCGGTATCTTTTTGATGGCCCGCCTTTATCCGGCGTTGGCCGGAACCGAGCAATGGTTCTACATGGTCAGTTTCACCGGTATGGCCACCCTGTTGCTTGGCGCCTATATCGCGATGTTCAAACATGACCTTAAAGGGCTGCTTGCGTATTCAACCGTAAGCCATCTGGGTTTGATCACCCTTCTGCTCGGCATGGGTACTCAATTAGCCGCTGTTGCTGCGATCTTTCATGTAATCAATCACGCCACCTTCAAGGCATCACTGTTCATGGCTGCCGGTATCATTGACCATGAAACAGGCACTCGCGATATGCGCCGAATCAACGGCCTTTGGCGCTACATGCCCCACACCGCAACGCTGGCCATGGTTGCTGCTGGTTCTATGGCAGGTGTTCCGCTACTTAACGGCTTTCTCAGCAAAGAAATGTTTTTTGCTGAATCACTGGAGCTCAACCTGCCCGGCCTGTGGGCTTGGGTCCCACCCATTGTTGCAACCCTGGCGGGCGTTTTCGCGGTTGCCTATTCCGCCCGTTTCATTCACGACGTTTTCTTCAACGGCAAGCCCGTAGACCTACCAAAATTCCCGCCCCACGAACCGCCCAGATACATGAAGTTTCCGGTGGAAATTCTGGTATTCGCCTGCGTGATGGTCGGCGTGTTTCCCACCATTTCCGTAGGGCCGCTGCTGTACTCTGCCGCGTCTGCCACGCTCGGCGGCAATATGCCAGACTATCAACTGGCTGTTATTCACGGTTTTAACCTACCGTTGCTAATGAGCTTTATGGCCTTCTTTGGTGGCCTGCTTATGTACAGCCAGCGCGAGCGCTTTTTCAAATTCCATGCGCGCTTCCGGGAAGTTGACGGGAAGGCCGTTTTTGAAAACCTGGTATCAAAGTTCGTGAGCAGGGCCAATCAATTTACCGGGTGGCTGGAAAATGGATCACTGCAACGCTATGCCATGCTGTTGATTGTCAGCGTAATTGCGGTCACTGCCTACCCGCTGGCAAATAACGGATTTTATATTGGCGAGAATGGCCTGAGTACAATTGATTGGCCAACGGGGATTGCGGCCTGTGTGCTTATGGTATCTGCACTGGCAACGGCCGTTTGGCACCGGGAGCGTTTTTACGCACTGGTACTGCTAAGCGTTGTTGGGCTAGCTGTGGCAATGGCGTTCGCCCGCTTCTCGGCACCGGACCTGGCCATGACGCAGCTTTCAGTGGAGGTTGTCACCATTGTTCTGTTGATGCTGGCGCTCTACTACATGCCATCCTGGACACCTATGGAGAGCACTAAGGGGCAACGCACCCGCGATGTTCTCATCGCGCTAGCGGCGGGCACCGGGATGACACTGATCACGCTGGCCATGCTAACCCAGCCGTTCAGTTCCATTTCCGAATTCTTCCTAGAGAACAGCAAACCGGGCGGCGGTGGAACCAACGTGGTTAACGTCATCTTGGTCGACTTCCGTGGCTTCGATACCTTGGGCGAGATAACGGTACTGGCGATTGCCGCGCTTGGCATCTACGGCATGCTCAAAAACACTGCGCTAACGCCTCCTCCGGGAGATGGCCAGGGGCATGCCTGGACACGGGATCATTATCCGTTGATGCTCAGGCAAATTGCTCGGCCCATGCTGCCGCTGGCACTGATGGTGTCCGCCTATATTTTTCTTAGGGGGCACAACCTGCCAGGCGGCGGCTTTATTGCCGGCCTGATCACCTCCGTGGCGCTGATTCTTCAGTACATTGCCAGCGGTATGATCTGGACTCAGGACCGTATTCCGTTCCGCTACCATAACGTGATTGGTCTCGGTCTACTGTTTGCGACCATTGCAGGCGCCGGCAGCTTAGCCTTCGGCTATCCATTCCTGACAACCGCATTCGGCTATATCACTTGGCCCGTGGTGGGCAAATTTGAGGTCGCCTCGGCACTGGTGTTTGATCTGGGCGTTTACATGACAGTCATTGGTGCCACTCTGCTGGCACTGGTCAGCATTGGCCGACTGTCTCCTCATTCGGCCATCAAGAGCAAACAGGAGGGCGTGTAATGGAACTGTTATTTGCACTGGTTATCGGTGTCTTGACGGCATCCGGCGTTTATCTGCTACTACGCGCCCGAACCTTTCCCGTCATCATGGGAATCACCTTGCTGTCTTACGGGGTAAACCTGTTCCTGTTTGCCACCGGGCGCCTCGCCACCGGCCAGCAACCCGTCATCGGTACGTCAGCCAGCTATGCTGACCCACTGCCTCAGGCGCTGGTGCTCACGGCGATTGTTATCGGCTTTGCGATGACAGCGTTTTTGGTGGTTCTATCTCTGCGTAACCTGGCAGACAATGAAAACGATCATGTGGATGGCCGGCGTGAAGAAACACTTCCCGCATCGAAACAAAAAAGGGAGGTAACCGGTAAATGACTCACTGGCTTATCGCTCCCATTCTAATACCGCTGCTTGGCGGCATTTTGCAAGTCGTTATGGGCTACGCGCCGATCAGCCTGCGCCGTACGTTGGCACTGGCTACAACGGTGCTGATGCTGGCCTCTACCATAGTCTTGCTGGCGCTTGCCAGTGACGGCAGCTACCGCATTTATGCCTTTGGTAACTGGCAACCACCCTTCGGCATCATTCTGGTTCTCGACCGGCTGGCGGCACTTATGCTGGTGTTAACGTCGGTTCTCGGCCTGTTCTGTCATATCTATGCCAGTGGCGGTGCTGATGAAGGCAACCGGCAGTTCCACGCGCTGTTTCTGTTCCAATTAATGGGCCTGAACATTGCCTTTCTAACTGGCGATTTGTTCAACCTGTTCGTTGCCTTTGAGGTGCTGCTTATTGCCTCTTACGGGCTACTAATGCACGGCGGTGGAACGGCGCGAACGGTTCCCGGGCTTCACTATGTCGCTCTTAATCTGGTGGGCTCTGCGCTGTTCCTGATCGGTGTCGGCATGATTTACAGCGTTACCGGCACACTGAACATGGCGGATTTGGCTGTAAAAATCCCACAAGTTACGGGTAACAATCTGAACCTTGTAAAAGCCGGCGGCATGATGTTGCTGGTGGTTTTCGGCCTGAAGGCCGCTATTCTGCCATTGTGTTTCTGGCTACCCAAGGCCTATGCACGCGCAACCGCTCCGGTTGCTGCACTGTTTGCGGTTATGACCAAGGTGGGCATTTACGCCATTGTGAGAATTTTCCCGCTGATCTTTGGAGAAGACGCCGGAGAGCTGGCAAACCTGGGCATGGACTGGCTGTTCCCGCTGGCTCTGATAACTCTTAGTATGGGCGTTATCGGTGCTCTGGGCGCCAATAGCCTGAAAACACTGGTGGCGTGGCAGGTTATTATCTCCGTAGGGACTCTGCTTGCACCCATCGCGCTTGGCTCCGTGGCAGGTCTGTCTGCCGCGCTGTTTTACCTGGTTAGCACCACCTGGACAGTTGCCGCCCTGTTTTTAGTTTCCGAGTTGGTCGCAGGCCAACGAGGTTTGGCCGGCGATAGCATTGTTCCCGCGCCGAAAATGCGCCACCGAACTTTCTTGAGTGTGCTTTTTCTAATAGGGGCTGTGGCCGCCGCCGGCTTGCCACCCCTAAGTGGATTTTTTGGCAAGCTATTGATTCTCCAATCCGTTGAGCCAGGTGTCGAAATGGCCTGGCTGTGGGGCGTGCTATTGGTGGGCGGCTTCCTAACGCTTATAGCCTACAGCCGTGCCGGGAGTATGGTTTTTTGGTGGAACGTAGATGGCCATATAGAAACTCCTGAACCCATGAGCAACAGCGTTTCGATCTCCACCGGCATTCTTACCTGCCTTACCATGCTGGTTGTTGTGCTGGCAGGCCCGGTAAGTGACTACACCCGCGCCACTGCTGAACAGTTGCACGACAACCGTGGCTATATCAATATTCTGCAAACGCCTGCCCACGTTCCGCAGAACCCACTGGTTGGGGAGAGTCACTAATGTTTGATCGTTTGAGTTTTCCTCAACCCTGGCTGAGCTGGGTTCTGTTCCTTACCTGGCAAATTCTCAGCGATGGGGTAACCGGCGGCAGCGTGGTACTTGGGCTCCTCCTCGCCTGGCTAATTCCTCAGCTCACTCACGGGTTCTGGCCCGAGCGGCCTGGTTTTAAAAAGCCTTGGCGCATGCCTGCCTACATACTGCGAGTGTTGAAGGATATTGTGATCGCCAGTTTCTCTGTGGCTTGGCTTATTCTCAGCCCCCGCTCACCGCGCCCGGCTTTTATCAGTTACCCGCTGAAGCTTGAGCATCCGTTGGCCATATCCATTCTGGCGAGCACCATTTCGCTCACCCCGGGAACCGTCAGTGCCGATGTAAGCGATGACAACAAAACCTTACTGATCCATGCGCTAGACACTACCAATGATCAGGAAGTTATTGACGCCATTCACAACAGCTACGAGAAGCCGTTGATGGAGATGTTCCAATGATCACTATTGCTCTGTACCTCACCATTGGCATGGTGACCTTGGCCACACTGCTCAACGTATACCGTTTAATCAAAGGGCCGGATGAGCCAGATCGGGTTCTGGCCATTGATACACTCTACATCAATGCCATTGCTTTGATTATTCTGTTGGGCATTACTCTGGGCACTCGCATGTACCTTGAGTCTGCCCTGTTAATTGCGGTTATGGGCTTTGTCAGTACCGTGGCCATGGCTAAATACCTGAAGCGGGGTAGCGTCATTGAGTAATAATTGGAGTAAATCATGAGTCTGTTCGCGGAATACGCCATCTCGGCGCTGTTGCTGTTCGGTGGTGCATTTACACTGGTTGGAGCAATCGGCCTTGCCCGGCTGCCAGACTTTTACACCCGACTGCACGGCCCAACCAAGGCAACCACTGTTGGCGTGGGCGCCATCATGCTAAGTTCGATTTTCTACTTTAGCAGCGTGGATCAGGGTATCGATTTTTCCGAAATCCTGATCACCGTTTTTTTGGTTATGACCGCTCCGGTGAGCGCTAACATGCTGGCCAAAGCGGCCATGCATATAGGCGTAAAAACCGTGAAAGATACCGAAGGTAGTCCTTGGCATCAGTAGCACTTCCCTCCAGTAGCACCCATTTAGTGCTACTGGATTTTTTTGCAAGCTTCCGGTTTTACTCTATTTATGTCAGATTGAGCCAATCTTCTCAGATAACACAAACAAACGAGAAAGAGGATTCCAGACATGGTACAAACCCGAATTTTACCCGCGGCTGAAAACGCCCACCAATACCCTCTTCTGATCAAACAACTGCTGCTTTCGGGGCCAAGATATGCCCCGGATCAGGAAATCGTGTACGCCAATCGCAGCAAGTACACCTACACCGATCTGGTCGAGCGCATTCACCGTCTTGCGAACGCTCTCACCGATGCTGGCGTTAAACCAGGCGACACAGTTGCGGTGATGGACTGGGACACGCCACGCTATTTGGAATGCTTCTTCGCCATCCCCATGATCGGTGCCGTGCTGCACACCATCAACGTGCGCCTTTCACCCGATCAGATTGTTTACACTATGAACCACGCCGAAGACGATATGGTACTGGTACATGATGATTTCCTGCCTATCCTGGAAGGGTTAAAGGACGAGATCGAAACCGTCAAAACCTACATCCAGCTTAGCGATGACAAAATCGCGAAGGACACACAGCTAGATACCGCCGGCGAATACGAGGCACTTCTGGCCAAGGCCGCAACCCAGTTCGACTTCCCGGATTTCGATGAAAACAGCGTAGCCACCACCTTTTACACCAGTGGCACCACCGGCAACCCAAAAGGCGTTTTCTTCAGCCATCGCCAGCTTGTACTGCACACACTGGCAATGACCGGCTCACTCTCTGCCTACGATGAAATGCCGCTACTGCGCTCGTCTTCGGTATACATGCCGTTAACGCCGATGTTTCACGTACACGCTTGGGGCGTTCCCTACGCAGCCACCATGATGGGTATCAAACAGGTTTATCCCGGCCGCTATGAGCCCGAATTGCTGGTTGATTTGCTGAAGGAACACAAGGTGTCCTTCTCCCACTGTGTGCCTACCGTCATGCAGATGATGATGGGCACAGAGTCCATCAAAACCGCAGATTTGAGCAACTGGCAGGTACTGATCGGTGGCAGCGCCATGACCAAAGGCCTGTGCGATGCCGGCGCTAAAATGGGTATCCGCATGTACACGGGCTATGGCATGTCCGAGACCTGCCCGTTGTTGAGCACAACGTTCCTCAAATCAGAAGATCTGGAGTTGCCGCTGGAGCAGCAAACAGCCTTGAGGATCAAAACCGGCATAGCCGTGCCCATGGTTGATCTGGAAATTGTAGACACTTCAGGCAAGCCGGTCGCTCACGACGGCCAGGCCCAAGGCGAGATTGTCGCCCGGGCTCCCTGGTTGACCGAAAGCTACTTCAAACAGCCAGATAAAGGCGAAGAACTGTGGGAAGGCGGCTGGCTACACACAGGTGATGTCGCCTCCATGGAGCCAAACCATGTCCTCACCATCAAGGATCGCATCAAGGATGTGATTAAAACAGGCGGTGAATGGTTATCGTCACTGGACCTGGAAAACCTGATCAGCCAGCACTCCGCCGTAGCGGGTGCTGCTGTGGTGGGCATTCCCGATGAGAAATGGGGTGAGCGCCCCTATGCCTTGATCAACCTGAAGCCTGGCGAGAACGCCACGGCGGAAGATATCCAGAGCCATCTTCAAACATACGTTGAGAAAGGCGAGATCAACAAGTGGGCCATTCCCACCAGGATTGATTTTGCGGAAGACATTCCAAAAACGAGCGTTGGCAAGATCAACAAAAAGCTGATTCGTGATCAGTTGAAGTAAGTAGCTCTGATTTAACTATGGCCCGCCCGGTTTTCCTGCGGGCCATTTTTGTATTTCACCGTATAATGCCCCGCCTCAAACCTTTCTTCACTCACAGCTATAAAGAGCCCTACCACATGATGTCGAAACTGCGTAACTGGATAGCCAGCCCGAACGGCGTGCGTAAAATAATGAATGTTTACGGCCCTTATGCCGGCGCTGGTGTGAAGGTTACCCACATTGCAGATGACTACAGCTCAGCGTCGGTAGAAATGAACCTGCACTGGTACAACACCAACTACGTGGGCACTCACTTTGGTGGCTCGCTGTATAGCATGGTTGATCCTATGTACATGCTGTTGCTGATGAACAGCCTGGGCAAGGATTACATTGTGTGGGACAAATCTGCCTGTATCGACTTTATCCGCCCTGGCAAAGGCCGGGTAACGGCACATTTTGAGCTGACAAAAGAGAAGCTTGAAGAAATCCGCGAGGCCACTGCGGGCGGCGACAAAATGCTGCCGCAGTGGGATGTGGATATTGTTGACGAGAAGGGCGAACTGGTCGCCCGGGTTAATAAGGTGCTCTACGTTAGGAAAAAGCGCTAAACCCCGGAAAAGGCAAAATCCACCTCAGGCTTTCGGCCGTCAACAATATCGGCCAGCGCAGCGGCGGAGCCACAAGAATGTGTCCAGCCCAGAGTGCCGTGGCCAGTATTCAGGTAAAGGTTGCCGAAGTGGCTCTTGCCCACGTAGGGCACATTGGAGGGAGTGGCGGGCCGCAGCCCTGTCCAGAATTCGGCCTGATCCCAGTACCCGGCCTCGGGCATTATCTCGGCGGTTCGGCGCACAATGGCACGGCAACGGGTGTAATTGAGGGTACGGGTATAGCCGCTCAGCTCGGCGGTTCCAGCTACCCGAATACGGTCGCCAAGCCGTGAGTAAACCAGCTTGTATTCATCGTCAGTCAGGCTGGTATTGAACGCAGCATCTTCGTTTTTGACCGGTACGGTAATGGAGTAGCCTTTGGCGGGGTATATATTCAGAAACAGCCCGAGCTGCCTCGCAAGCGCCGCACTAAAGCTCCCCAAGCTGAGAACGTAAGCATCTGCTCGCATGGTTTCATGGTGGCCGTGCTTCAGAACCTGAACCCCAAGAATTCGCTCACTCGCCCGCTCAAAACCGAGAATATCTGTGTTATAGCAGAACTCAACGCCGGCTTTCCGGCAACGTTCTGCCAGTGCTTGGGTAAACTTGCAGGCATCACCGGATTCGTCTTCAGACGTGTAAGTTGCGCCCGCTATTTTGTGTTGAATATGCTTGAGTGCAGGTTCCAACTCTACGGCTCTGTTTGCATCGATAACTTGGCGGTCACACCCTAGATCACACATGATGCGGGTTGGCGCAAGCGCTGCATCAAACTCGGCCGGGTTGGTGTAAAAGTGAAGGATCCCCTTTTCAACTTGATCGTAATCAAGCACAGTTTCCTGGCGCAACGCCTGTAGCTGGCTGCGGCTGTAGATGCCAAGGTTGACCATCTGGCAAATGTTATGAGCAGCTTTCGCAGTGGTACATTGGGCCAGAAAAGACAAGGCCCAGCGCCACTGGGCAGGGTCCATCCTTGGACGGAATAACAAAGGCGCATCCGCCCGAAATAGCCATTTCAGCACTTTCAAGGGCGCGGAAGGGTTGGCCCAAGGCTCAGCGTGGGAGACAGATACCTGGCCCCCGTTTGCATAACTGGTTTCCAAGCCGGCTTGGCTCTGTCGGTCTACCACCGTTACCTGGTGCCCTTGCTTTTGCAAAAACCAAGCGGTGGTTACACCAATGACTCCCGCACCCAAAACCAGTATGTGCATGCTTGCCTCCTTTCAAAGAGAGTGTGTGTTTATACCATCATCCACCGGAGCGTTTTACAACCCAGCCTTTTTGCTCCAAAAGTGGAACAAGTACATCCCGCTGGTCACCCTGGATTTCCACCACACCCTCTTTCACGGTACCGCCGGTGCCGCATTTGGCTTTGAGCACCTTGGCGTAGGCTTTTAGTGCTTTCTCATCCATGGGAATACCAGTAACCAGAGTAACGCCTTTACCTTTGCGCCCTTTGGTTTCTCGGCTTACCCGCACAATGCCATCACCCTCAGGTCGTTGTGCCTGGCGGCAGGTGCAATCGGCAACCGGGTTGCGGCATTCTGGGCACATACGCCCTTGCTCGGTTGAGAACACCAACCCGCCTGAAGTTTTCTTAGCCATTCATTCTCCGTAAATCAGGCCCCTGGAGCTTGTGACACAAAAGAGCCTTCAGCCTGCAAAGAGCCTAATATTTTTCAGTCCAAATCAGGAGGATACTTGGTGAACATCTCGGCAACCACCTCGTCAACCAGCTTGCTGCGGGTTTCCGGGGACTGGTTTTCGTTCAAGTAACGACGGCTGGCTGCGCGCCAAATAACTTCTTCAGAGCTCTTGTCTACAAGCTCTATCACCAGCTTCCCTTCTTTCACTCCCCGCACGGGCGGCGGTGCAGAAAGCCCCCAGCCAAAGTTGCCTGTGCCAAAGCCAAAACCAAGGCCTAAGCCAGACTGCTCAAGACGCTCTTCTTCCACAATCTGCCAGTTCACCAGAAGATCCGCTTCCGATGCCTCGGCCATGTTCATCGCCTTACTATTCAGCTCCCGCTCAACCGCGTTCTGAATGCGGTTTCCATCCAGAGAGACAAACGAGGCATTGCCAGCCTCAGGCGCAAAGGCCCAGGATGAGTAGTCATTAAAAGCTACCGCTGAGTTGTAATCCGTCACCACGTTGCTGGCACACCCGGCCATCGCCAGTGTTACCAAAGCTACCATCAGAAAACGGGCCATTGTTTACTCCTTCGTGTCTGAGAGACCTAACAACAGTATACGCACAAGACACTTATTCGATGCGTTTTTGACCGATCATGTTTCGAAACTGTAATCCAGTTTGTGGGCGTCACAAAAGGCTGAGAATGCTTCGGACTGATCCTCCGGAACCAAAACACGCGCACACACGGAAGCGCCGTAGTCAATTGAATCCAGCTCGGCCGAATTAACATCACACCAATGCCGCAGCGGCTGCTCGTCGGCAAAGTCCATGGTTATATTTGCCGCGCTAACCGGCTTGTGAACAATCCTTCCCACCTCTGAAAGCACACTTTCA
>JBQCZX010000102.1:0-5035 GCA_052089485.1 Marinobacter sp.
GAATCTGCATGACGCGTTATATTTTCGTCACCGGCGGTGTTGTGTCCTCACTGGGGAAAGGAATCGCATCGGCCTCCCTGGCTGCGATCCTCGAGGCACGCGGCCTGAAGGTCACTATCCTCAAGCTGGATCCGTACATCAACGTGGACCCAGGCACCATGAGCCCGTTCCAGCACGGTGAAGTCTTTGTTACCGAAGACGGTGCTGAAACCGACCTGGACCTTGGCCACTATGAGCGGTTCATCCGCACACCGATGAGCCGCCGCAATAATTTCACCACTGGTCGTGTATACGAAGAGGTCATCCGTAAAGAGCGTCGTGGTGATTATCTTGGCGGCACTGTGCAGGTTATTCCCCACATCACCGATGAAATCAAACGCCGAGTTGTTGAAGGCGCCGCGGGTGCGGATGTGGCGTTGGTTGAAGTGGGCGGAACCGTTGGCGATATAGAATCCCTGCCGTTCCTTGAAGCCTGCCGCCAACTGAAAGTTGAAGTAGGGCCTACCCGAGCACTGTTCATGCACCTCACGCTGGTGCCATACATAGCTACGGCTGGCGAAATCAAAACCAAACCGACCCAGCATTCCGTAAAAGAAATGCGCTCCATCGGTTTGCAGCCAGACATTTTGCTGTGCCGCTCCGATCATGAAGTGGATATTAGCTCCCGTCGTAAAATAGCGCTATTCACCAACGTTGAAGAGCGTGCTGTTATTCCGATGCGCGATGCCAAATCCATTTACGTTATTCCGCGCATGCTGCATGAGCATGGTCTGGTCCAGTTGGTTGTCGAACGTTTCAATCTTGATGCTCGCGAAGCAGATCTTGGTGAGTGGGATAATGTCGTCGAATCATTGATGAACCCAGAGCACGAAGTAACGGTTGCCATGGTCGGCAAGTACATGGAGTTGCTTGAGGCTTACAAGTCGCTGATCGAATCTCTGCTCCATGCGGGCATCAAAACCCGAACCAAGATCAAAATCAATTACATTGATTCCGAAGACATCGAGCGCGACGGCACGGATGTGCTGAACAGTGCAGACGCAATTTTGGTGCCTGGCGGCTTTGGTGAGCGTGGTGTGGAAGGTAAAATCCGTACCGTACAGTACGCACGCGAAAACAAAGTGCCTTATCTGGGCATTTGTCTGGGTATGCAGGTGGCGGTTATTGAGTACGCCCGTAACAAGGCTGGCCTGGTTGATGCCCACAGTACTGAATTCCGTGAGCACACGCCGGAGCCGGTCGTGGGCCTGATTACCGAGTGGTTGGACGCCACCGGTGAGCGCGAAGAACGTACAGATAATTCCGATCTTGGCGGCACCATGCGCTTGGGCGCCCAGGATTGCGTGCTGACCGAGGGCTCCAATATTGCTAACTGCTACGGTAGAAAAACCATTCGCGAGCGTCATCGTCACCGTTATGAGGTGAACAACCACTTTCTGCCACAATTGGAAGCTGCAGGCCTGCAGGTTTCAGGGCGCTCTACCGATGGCAAATTGGTAGAAGTAGTGGAAGTTGCCGATCACCCCTGGTTTGTTGCCTGTCAGTTTCATCCGGAATTTACGTCCACGCCTCGCGACGGCCACCCGCTGTTCAAAGGCTTTGTCGAAGCGGCACTGGCGAACCGTAAGGAATCCTGATAATGGCCCAGAACACCGTTACTGTTGCTGATATCGATATCGCCAATCACAAGCCGTTTGTGCTGTTTGGCGGTATGAATGTTTTGGAATCTCCAGAGATGGCATTCGAAGTTGCACAAGCCTACGTTGAGGTGTGTCGCAAGTTGGACATTCCCTACGTATTCAAAGCGTCTTTCGATAAGGCAAATCGTTCTTCCGTAACCTCCTTTCGGGGACCGGGTCTAGATAAAGGCTTGCAGATACTGGCCGACATTAAGAGCAAGTACGGTGTTCCTATTATTTCCGATGTTCATGAAGCATCACAGGCCGCGCCTGCGGCTGAGGTTTGTGACATCATTCAGTTGCCCGCCTTTTTGAGCCGCCAGACTGATCTGGTGGTCGCCATGGCGGAAACCGGCGCAGCGATCAACATCAAGAAGGCCCAATTTCTGGCACCACAGGAGATGAAGCACATCATCACCAAGTGCGCAGAAGCCGGCAACGACCGGGTAATTTTGTGCGAGCGAGGCAGCAGCTTCGGGTACAACAACCTGGTAGTGGATATGCTCGGCTTTGGCATAATGAAATCCATGGATGTGCCGGTTATGTTCGATGTGACCCATTCGTTGCAGATGCCGGGTGGACGCGCAGATTCTGCGGGCGGTCGTCGTGCTCAGGTGACGGACCTTGCGCTTGCAGGTATGTCTCAAGGGTTGGCAGGGCTCTTTCTGGAAGCGCATCCGAATCCTGATTTGGCTAAGTGCGACGGGCCTTGTGCGCTGCGCTTAAGCCAGTTGGAGCCTTTTCTGCAGCGGGTTAAGGCCGTTGATGACCTTGTGAAGAATTTTAAATCTATCGACACCGCCTGAATGGCGGTGTTTGTGTTTTAGCTTTGGTGGCACGAGTAAGGCCCTACCAGCTTGCTCTTGATCTGACTTTTATAATGACCTTTGTAATTGAACACTTGGAGACTCCCTAAAATGACCAAGATTGCCAATATTAAAGCCCGTGAAGTTCTGGATTCTCGTGGCAACCCCACGGTCGAAGCGGATGTAATTCTAGAAGACGGTACTCTTGGCCGTGCTTGCGCACCGTCTGGGGCCTCTACTGGCTCTCGTGAAGCGCTAGAACTGCGCGATGGCGACACGTCTCGGTATTTGGGTAAGGGCGTGCGTAAGGCAGTTGAAGTCATTAACAGCAAAATTCTCGAAGCCTTGAAAGGTAAAGATGCAGCCGATCAGCGTGGGTTGGATGACATCATGCTGGAACTGGATGGCACTGAGAATAAAGCAAATCTGGGCGCGAACGCTATTTTGGCTGTATCGTTGGCAGCGGCGAAAGCGGCAGCTGAGTCTCTGGGTAAGCCGCTTTATGAGCATATCGCGGACCTCAACGGTACTTCTGGCAAGTTCAGCATGCCGGTGCCGATGATGAATATTCTGAATGGTGGAGAGCACGCGGACAACAACGTAGATATTCAGGAGTTCATGGTGCAGCCGGTTGCGGCCAAGAGCTTTGCGGATGCTCTGCGCATTGGTGCCGAGATTTTCCACAGCCTGAAAAAGGTGCTGCAGACCCAAGGTCTAAACACGGCCGTAGGTGACGAAGGCGGCTTTGCCCCGAATCTGCCCTCTAACGAAGCGGCTTTGGCTATGATTCAAGAAGCTGTAGAAAAGGCGGGTTACAAGCTTGGTACCGACATTACCTTAGCTTTGGACTGCGCAGCTTCTGAGTTTTACAAAGATGGCCAGTACGTATTGGCGGGTGAAGGCAAGAGCTTTGATTCTACTGGATTTGCCGATTACCTGGCTGGCTTGGCTGAGCGTTATCCCATTGTCTCCATTGAAGACGGCATGGATGAGAGCGACTGGGACGGCTGGAAAGTGCTGACCGACAAGATCGGTGACAAAGTACAACTAGTGGGCGACGATCTGTTTGTCACCAACACTAAAATTCTCAAGCGTGGTATCGACACGGGTGTGGGCAACTCCATCCTGATTAAGTTTAATCAGATTGGAAGCCTGAGCGAAACTCTAGATGCCATCAAAATGGCGCAGGATGCCGGATTTACCGCGGTTATTTCTCACCGCTCCGGTGAAACAGAAGACACCACCATTGCGGATCTTGCGGTTGCTACCTGTGCTGGCCAAATCAAGACGGGTTCTCTCTGCCGTTCTGATCGCGTTGCTAAGTATAACCAGTTGCTGCGAATTGAAGAGGCGCTGGAAGGTAAGGCGCCTTACCGGGGTCTAAGCGAGATTAAAGGCCAAGGCTGAAGGGTTTGGCCATCGTGTTTTGAATGAAAATTTAGTCACGATGGCCTGATTGTCCAACCAGTTAGATGAATTTGTTGCTAATCTACTCTAAGGTTTATACTCAGCACCTGACGTTGAATTTTTGGTCGGTTAACTCCTGAACGGAATCGGTATTGATGAAGTTGCTCTGGGCTTTCATGGTTGTTCTCATTCTCCTGCTGCAGGTGCGTCTGTGGGTTGGGGAAGGCAGCTTTGCGCAGGTCTGGACACTGGAAAAATCGATTGCTGAGCAGCGTGAAGAGAATTCCGAACTGTCCACCCGCAATGAGCGCCTATATGCGGAGGTGCGTAACCTTCATAATGAGCAGGGCGCAGTGGAGGAGCGGGCTCGGATGAACCTTGGGTTGATTCGGGATGATGAGACCTTTTTTCTTGTTGTTGAGCAGTGACTTCTGGGTTTGGAGCTCAGAGCGGCGGATAGGTCTTTTCCGGGAACCGCTACGAGCACGTCCATGTGCGCTTGACGGTGGCCATCCTTGGCCACCGACATTCCCGGAAAAGACCTACCCGCCACTCTCCAGGCCTTGCGCGGAAACCCTATGACTTCTCCAAAACTCTGGTTGATTGTTCCCGCCGCCGGTATTGGCCAGCGCATGCAGGCCGAATGTCCGAAGCAGTACCTCTCAATCGATAACCGCTTTATTCTGGACATCACACTTTCACGAATGCTGGATTCCGGCCTTTTTGCAGGCTGCATGGTGCCTCTGAACTCTGAAGATCGTTGGTGGCAAAACACTGACGCCAGTAAAGATGACCGTATTCAGACCTGCAGTGGCGGTGCCGAGCGCGCGAATTCTGTGCTTTCAGCTCTGACCGCATTGGCAGAGCAGGTTTCTGCTGATGACTGGGTGTTGGTTCATGATGCGGCTCGCCCTTGTGTTCATCCATCCGATTTGGCGACTCTTGTTTCGACGTTATCCAATCATCCTGTGGGTGGTCTTTTGGCGGCTCCGGTTGCTGATACGCTAAAAAAAGCGGAACCGCGTCAGTTGCCGGAGGTTGTCGAAACAGTGGAACGCAGCCAGTTATGGCGGGCTCTGACGCCCCAGATGTTTCGTTATTCTAAGCTGCTTGAAGCGTTGGAGCGGGCCTTGGATAAAGGGC
>JBQCZX010000102.1:5045-14164 GCA_052089485.1 Marinobacter sp.
GAGTCCTCTGCCATGGAGTTTTCCGGTAACATGCCGGTTTTAGTTGAGGGCCGGCCGGATAATATTAAAATTACCGTACCTGCTGACCTGGATCTCGCCGGTTTTATTCTTAGTCGGTTCTGAGTTTTCTGGATTTTCCCGGAGTTGATTATGCGAATTGGTCAGGGCTTTGATGTTCATGCCTTCGGCGAAGGCGATGCTGTGGTTCTTGGTGGCGTCTCCATACCTTACAGTCAGGGCTTGAAAGCTCACTCTGATGGCGATGTGCTGTTGCATGCTCTGGCCGATGCTTTGCTGGGAGCGGTTGCATTAGGAGACATTGGACATTTGTTTCCGGACACAAATGCGGAATGGGCTGGGGCGGATAGCCGGGGCTTGTTGCGTCGGGTTATGGCCCGGGTGGCGGAAGAGGGTTTCGGGGTTCTCAATGTCGATACGACAATCATTGCGCAGGCACCCAAAATGGCACCACACATCGAAGCCATGCGTTTGAATATCGCGGAGGATCTGGATATTTCCGCCAACCGTGTGAGTGTAAAAGCGACGACCAGCGAGAAGCTGGGCTTTACTGGCCGTGGTGAGGGTATTGCTTGCCAGGCGGTGTGTTTGCTTGAACCGGTGGCATTGTGAGCGATACCGGAGCTGATGCAAAAAACTGGCGGCTTGATTGGCCTGTATCGGGTGGCGCGCGGGTGGCCAGTGCCCATTTGAAAACGGCGCCACAAGATTTCCGGGTTAGTGAGGTGCTGGAGGAGTTTCCAGACCAACCGGAAATACCCAGTGCAGTCAGTGTGACCGGTGAGGGGGAACACTTGTGTTTACGTATCGAGAAAATCGGTGACAATACGGAATTTGTTGCGGGAGCTCTCGCCACCCTTGCCGATTGCCGATCTTTTGATGTGGGTTTTTGTGGGCTCAAAGATCGCCACGCGGTGACCAATCAATGGTTCAGTCTTTATCGCCCCGGTATGATGGACGACGATGCAGCGCTAATTGAGCAAATTTCAGAGCGCTGGCCGGTAAAATCGGCCCATCGCAGCGTGCGCAAGTTGCGTCGTGGCGATCATCAGGGCAATCATTTTACGATTACGCTCCGACAGATCAGCGCTGGGCGCGAGATTGTCGACAGCGCGCTTGAACGTTTGAAGGAGCAGGGCGCTCCCAACTACTTTGGCCCCCAGCGTTTCGGCTTTGGCGGCGGGAACTTGGATCGGGCGATTCATATTGATCCTTCCGCGTTGAACCGCCGCGCCGGGAAAGGTAAGCGCCGGGGTCGAGGTAGGCCTGGCGGTGGCGGAGATGACCGGAAAAACGTATTGTACTTTTCGGCTGCGCGCTCTTGGTTTTTCAACGAAGTTCTTGCAGACCGGGTAGCGCAGGGCAGCTGGCGTACACCACTGCCGGGCGAACCTGTTGAGCACGCAACGGGCCCGTTGTGGGGCGACGGCGGAACAAGCGCAAGCGGAGAAACAGAGCAGCGTGAACGAGACACCGTGGCGTTGACGCCAGCACTGGCTGCACTGTTTTCGGTAACTCGGATGAAGCCCGAGCGTCGACCTTTGGTGGCCATGGCAAAACGCTTAAACTGGCAATGGTTAGACGATGGTAGTCTGCAACTGGACTTTTTTCTTGAGCCCGGCCAGTACGCCACCACTGTATTAGGTGATATTTTTGAGCTTGAGGACATGAGCCTCGGCCAACATAACAAACAACACAGCTAGCTGACGTGTAACAAGTTAGCTTGTGGAGAGCTTTGGAGAGCACTGTGCGTATTCTGTTATCAAATGATGACGGTGTTCATTCACCGGGACTCGTCGCCCTATATGAAGGTCTTAAGGGCTTGGGTGACCTTGAAGTAGTAGCACCGGACAGGGATCACAGCGGCGCGAGTAACGCTTTGACGCTTAACCGCCCCCTAACGGTTGAGCGGCATCCTAACGGTTTCAGATCGGTGGACGGCACGCCCACCGATTGCGTGCATCTGGCGGTTAATGGGTTGTTTAACGAGCCTTTCGATCGGGTGGTTTCTGGTATTAATACCCACGCTAATCTGGGTGACGATATTATCTATTCCGGCACTGTAGCGGCTGCCACCGAAGGCCGCCATCTCGGGTTGCCAGCTATTGCCGTTTCCTTGGTGAGTGAGGGGCGCAACCATTACGACACGGCCGCCAAAGTGGTACGCATGCTTCTCGAAAGTGAGCGCCCGCTTGTTTTAGGGCCGCGTTCTATTTTGAATGTGAACGTGCCGGATATAGCCTGGGAAGAGCTGGCAGGTTTTCGCGTAACCCGGTTGGGTGATCGGGAGCGTGCCGAAGGTGCTGTGCCTATGACTTGCCCGCGGGGCAAGGAGCGATACTGGATAGGCGCGGCCGGAAAAGGCGGCGATGCTGGCCCAGGAACCGACTTTCACGCAGTTGCACAAGGGTACGTCTCGCTAACACCGGTTCACATCGACATGACCCGCCACGAAGCGCTTGTGTCCCTCAGAACCTGGGTGGACTCCCTCCAGGCATCCATGGAGGATGGTGCGTGAGCGGCGAGCTTCAGGGTATTGGGATGACATCCCGACGTACGCGTATGCGCTTGGTGCAGCGTCTCAAAGAATCGGGTATCGAGTCAGATCGTGTACTGGAAGTCATGGGGCAGATACCGCGTCACATTTTTCTGGATGAGGCGTTGTCGCACCGGGCTTATGAGGACACGTCACTGCCTATCGGCTATGGTCAGACGCTGTCTCAACCCTACATCGTTGCCCGGATGACGGAACTTCTGCTCAGGCACGAACCATCCAGGGTACTGGAGCTGGGCACAGGGTCTGGTTACCAAACCGCAGTGTTGTCTCAGCTGTTTGGCCAGATTTACAGTGTTGAGCGCATTAAACCCCTTCAGGATCGTGCCCGGGACAGATTGCGACAAATTAATATCCGGAATGTCATGCTCAAGCACGCAGATGGTGGCATGGGGTGGCCAGAACGAGGGCCATTTGACGGTATTATTGTTACCGCCGCTCCCATGGAAGTGCCAACGGAATTGCTGGATCAGCTTGCCGATGGTGGTGTGTTGGTGGCACCTGTAGGTGAAGAGCAGCAGGTGCTTGTTGAAGTGATCCGTAACGGTGACCAGTTTGAGCGCCGTGAGTTGGAGCCTGTTCGTTTTGTGCCCTTGCTGGGCGGGGTTGTCCGTTGATCGACAAACCGCAGGAAACTCATATGCAAAGCAGCGAGCCCACCCAACACCTCGTCTCGGTGTTTTTGAGAGGGATGGCGATGGGCGCAGCGGACATTGTCCCCGGCGTTTCTGGCGGTACGATCGCGTTTATAACTGGTATCTACTTCCGCCTTTTGGAGGCAATTAATGCAGTCCCGGGAGCCGTATTCAGGGATCTATTCCGGGGCAGGTTAGGCGCTTTCTGGCAAACCTGTGATGGCACCTTTCTTAGCACTTTGCTGGTGGGGATTCTCGCCAGTATTGTCACCCTGGCTTCTGCAATCAGCCTTCTGCTGGCGGAATACCCGATCCAGATCTGGAGCTTTTTTTTCGGGCTTATTTTGGCGTCGGTCTGGCACATCGGCCGCCAAGCACGGCATTATCGCGCCACACTGATCGTGCCTCTTGCTGTCGGCATTGTCACCGCGTGGTGGATTACAACCTTGTCTGTCGGCCAGGTTAACCCATCTGCGTTGGCATTTTTTGCCGCTGGCGCAGTGGCAATATGCGCAATGATACTGCCTGGTATTTCCGGGAGTTTTATTCTGGTTATTCTCGGCATGTATGCGCCGGTTTTGGCCGCCATCAAATCTTTTGATCTCGCCTTTTTACTGTTATTTATGGCAGGCTGCTTAGTGGGCCTGCTGTCTGTCGCAAGACTTATAACCTGGGCGTTCCAAAAGTATCACGACCCCGTTCTTGCTCTGCTTACCGGCTTTATGATCGGTGCACTGAATAAGGTCTGGCCCTGGAAGGAGACCCTTAGTTGGCGAACCAACAGCTCTGGTGAACAGGTGCCGTTGAGTGAGGTTAGCATTAGCCCTGGGGCATTTGCAGATATTGCCGGTCAGGATCCGCAGGTTGTCATGGCTGTGATGATGATGGTCGCGGGCATCGTTTTGGTTTTGTTGGTTGAGTGGTGTGGCAAGCGCCACCCGGAAGGAGAGCCGTCAGTATCTGACAACATACTCTAAACTGGTGTTACCTTTTTGGTCACATAGGTGTTCCTACCCGTAACAAAGGGCATGACGGGGAACGAAGGTGAGCAGTGAGTAACTTGGATTTTCTTAAAATATGCAATAAATTAGCAAGTTACTTTTGAAACTTTAGGATCTTCTTTGAACAGATTCGGAGCCTATACAGATTTGTCATAACCGGGTTAGTGCTATTCCTGTGAGATTATTACCTGGGTCAGCTCAAGCCGCTTTTGCGGCCTCCCCGCGGTTCCTCTTCGGTACCCCGTTTTCCTTATGGGTTTCTCAAACTGGTAAATTTTGGTTCGTCTTGCTCGCCTTTCTGCTTCTTTCGGGTGCTCTGGGTGGTTGCAACACCCAGGCGCTTCATCAGGATGATATTTACAACCCGCCGGTATACTGGGGACGTCATGTGGTGCGCCAAGGCGAGACTCTGTACGGCATTGCTTGGACTTACGGGCGCGATTACCGAGAGCTGGGTAATGCCAATGGAATGGCCCCCCCCTATACCATCCAGGCCGGGCAGGTGCTCCGGCTAGATCTTCGCGGCACTGTAAGCTCCGACAGCAAGGGGCGTAAAACGGCAAAGGCATCAAAGCCAGCTTCGAACACCTCCGCCAGGGCGTCACGCTCAAAATCGCCTGTACAAACGCCGGCCAATACTCGAAAACCCGCCGTTACTCGCAAGCCGGATACATCCGCACCATTGGCATCTCGCTCGCAGACAGTGGCTAGCATCCCATGGCGCTGGCCTCACTCTGGCACCGTAATTGCAAGCTATTCAGCATCCGGAAAAGTCAATAAAGGCGTTGATATTGCCGGAAAAGCCGGGGATGCTGTAAGGGCAGCAGCAGATGGAAGTGTAGTCTACGCTGGCGATGGCTTGCTCGGTTATGGCAATTTGATCATAGTGAACCATAGCGAGCATTACTTGAGTGCGTACGCTCATAACCGGAAGATTCGAGTCAGCGAGGGGGAAAACGTAAAAGCCGGGCAAGTTATCGCAGAGCTGGGCAGCAGTGGTTCAGAAAGACCCAAGTTACATTTCGAAATTCGCAAAAATGGAAACCCGGTCGATCCAACCCATTATTTGCCACCACGCTAGCGATGAGCGCGGTGTTTCAAACAAGAAAAAAGGGTGGCCGAAGCGTACAAGCTGGCCATTGAAGAAGTCCTGAATAAAAAATAAGGAACCAATGCCCGCAATAAAAAGAAGTATCGGGCGAAAATCCAGGATTGTTGAAAGGCGGGGCAAGAGATATGTCAGTAGAACAAGAAGATATCATTGTTGATCGTGTAACAGATGTTGATGAGTCCGAGGATCAGCTACTCGCAGAAGAAAAACCGACAAGGTTGCCCCAGAGGCTGCTGAAGTCGATAGCGGATCTCCTAACAAGGGGCGTTACTACAGCAGTTCAAAGCAAATGGACGCCACACAGCTTTACCTTAATGAAATTGGTTTTTCACCGCTCCTAACGCCAGAAGAGGAGGTCTATTTTGCACGCTTGGCGCGCAAAGGCGAGGACTCTGGCCGTAAGCGGATGATTGAGAGCAACCTTAGGCTGGTTGTGAAAATTGCGCGTCGCTATGTAAACCGTGGCCTTACGCTGCTGGATCTGATTGAAGAGGGCAACCTCGGGCTAATCCGGGCGGTTGAAAAATTTGATCCCGAGCGAGGTTTCCGCTTTTCTACCTACGCAACATGGTGGATACGCCAGACCATAGAACGGGCCATCATGAACCAGACCCGCACCATCCGGCTGCCCATTCACGTAGTGAAAGAGTTGAACCTATACCTGCGGGCCGCCCGTGAACTGACGCAAAAGCTCGATCACGAACCCTCTGCAGAAGACATCGCAAGACTGGTCGATAAGCCAGTAAACGACGTAAAGCGTATGCTGGGCCTTAATGAGCGTGTCGCCTCCATGGACACGCCAATCGGCGCCGGCGGTGAGAGATCTCTGCTGGATACCGTGGCCGATGAAGGCGCGTCTGATCCTGCCGACGTGCTGCAGGACAACAATATGAGCGCCTGCCTTGGAAAGTGGATAGACCAGCTCAGCGACAAGCAGCAGGAAGTCCTTTCTCGGCGGTTTGGGCTCAGGGGTTACCCGATCAGCACGCTGGAAGAGGTTGGGCAGGAAATTGGTCTGACCCGGGAACGGGTTCGCCAGATTCAGGTAGAGGCGTTAAGGCGTTTGCGGGAAATACTGGAAAAAGAGGGCCTGACTGGAAATCTGCTGTTCAAGTAGACTTTTTGAGGCAACACCTGAAACGCCAGCCATGTCCCATGGTTGGCGTTTTGTGTTTTACTGGTTTGAAAAAAGTAACTCTGCAAAGGTAACCCTGCAAATGAGAACCAGGTGGCGCACCAACCCTTTCGGTCATTGGTAGAATAGCAACGCCGGGGACCACGGATTCGTACCTGGTGACGAATGAACTCTCATAATAATGACTGAAAAGGAAAGGACTATGAAAAAGGCATTTTTGACGGGCTTTGCATCCCTGATGCTGGTCGCCACGCTTTCAGCTCCTGCTTTGGCGTTAACCGTCGGCGGTGTCGACGTCCCGGATACCTATAAGGCGGACAGCTCTGAGCTCCAGCTAAACGGCGCCGGTACCCGATCCAAGTTCTTCATTGATTTGTATGTTGGCAGCCTTTACGTGCCCCAAGCGCAGCAGGACGGCAATGCCGTGGTTGAGGCCGATGAGCCACAGGCAATTACCTTGCATATTACGTCTGGCATGATCACCAGCGACCGTATGACTGAAGCAACTCTGGAAGGCTTCGAGGCTTCTACGGATGGCGACATGGCGCCCATCCAGTCGGAGATTGATCAATTCATGTCGGTGTTCAAAGAAGAAATCAAAGAAGGCGACGTATTTGATTTGGTTTACGTGCCGGGTGAAGGCGTAAAGGTACGCAAAAACAACGAGGACAAAGACACTGTAGGTGGCCTTGAGTTCAAAAAAGCTCTATTCGGCATCTGGCTTTCAGATGAACCAGCCCAGAATAGCTTGAAGAAAAAAATGTTGGGCCGAAGCTGATAGACAGTTTCTGCTAATTACAAAAAAGCCGGCTAACACCGGCTTTTTTGTGGCTTTGAGCCGGAGCATTACTGGTAGTCATTTTTCTGCTTAAACTCGCACAAATCCTCAATAATGCAGGCACCGCACCTAGGTTTGCGAGCTATGCAGGTGTAGCGCCCATGGAGGATAAGCCAGTGATGAGCGTCTCGCAGAAACTCTTTGGGCACAAATCGCATTAGGCGATCTTCTACTTCCAATACATTTTTTCCGGGGGCAATGCCGGTGCGGTTGGACACCCGAAAAATATGCGTATCCACGGCCATGGCAAGTTGCCCGAATGCGGTGTTCAGAACCACGTTAGCGGTTTTTCGGCCGACCCCAGGCAGGGCCTCCAGATCTTCCCGTTTGTTCGGAACGATGCTGTTGTGCTTTTCAATCAGCATGCGGCATGTCTTGATGACGTTTTCGGCTTTGCTGTTGAACAGCCCGATAGTCTTGATGTAGTCCTTCAGGCCGTCCACACCCAGCGCTAGAATGGCTTCCGGCGTGTTAGCGACCGGGTAGAGCTTGTCTGTTGCCTTGTTGACTCCCACATCCGTTGCCTGTGCGGAGAGAATAACCGCAATGAGCAATTCAAACGAATCGCTGTAATTCAACTCCGTTGTTGGGTTGGGGTTGGCTTCCCGCAAACGGGTGAAAATTTCTAGGCGTTTGGCTTTGTTCATTGTGTTTTATGGCGACTCTGGCTGTGGATCATGAGACGTTTCCGGTAACTCGTACACGCTTGCTGCCGGGTGTTGTTGCAGGTTGAGCCGCCTGCCGGCGTTCCTTGAGGTGGTTGTCTATGCCGTTCTTCAGGGCAATTAACAAACCAAGACCCACGAACGCGCCCGGTGGCAATACCATGAACAACATGCCTGGGTAGTTAGCAATGGGCTCTAGCATCCAGCCCTCAGCCATGGGGCCCAGCAACAGGTGCATGTCTGCGAACAGAGTGCCTTGACCGATCAGTTCACGCATACCACCGAGAATAACAAGCACGATAAAGAAGCCGACGCCCATCATTGCACCATCCAGTAGCGCAGGGCCGGGCGCATTGCGTGAAGCAAACGCATCGGCACGGCCAAGAATGGCGCAGTTGGTGACGATGAGGGGAATAAAGATACCGAGAATTTGGTACAACTCGTAAGTGTACGCCTGCATCAGCAATTCAGCGCAGGTTACAAATGAGGCAATAATCATCACGAACGCAGGCAGGCGAACGGATTCGCTGACAAAGTTGCGGATCAGCGAAACAGCCAGGTTAGAGCCCATCAATACCATCAGGGTTGCCAGCCCTAAGCCGATTGCGTTTACGACAGTACTAGTGACCGCAAGAAGGGGGCATAACCCCAGCACCTGAACCAGCGCTGGGTTATTGTCCCAAAGCCCGTCACGGATGATTTCGCCGGAAGTCTTAGTGGCCATGATCAGGGTTGCTCCACGTTCAGGGATTCGTCTGTCAGATCCCCGGGTGTGATGTCGGGGCCAAGCCCCGATGGGATTTGGTTTAGTTGGGCCAAGATAATTTGCTCGTGTTGCCGAAAATAGGTCAGGGATCTCTGTACCGCTTTCACTACCGCTCGAGGGGTAATGGTAGCACCGGTAAACTGGTCAAAAACGCCGCCATTCTTTTTAACGTTCCATTCCCGCGGCGCTGGGTTGCTGAGCGAGCGTCCCTCGAATTCTTTGACCCAGTCGGATTTCCTGGTTTCAACGCGGTCGCCTAGTCCCGGAGTTTCCTTGTGACCAATAACCCGAACGCCTAGTACGGTGCCTTCAAGATCAATGCCCACAAGCAGCTTTATAGCGCCGGAATAACCATCTGGCGCAATGGCGGGCATGATCATGCCGACAGGTGGCCCA